>CALXMN010000004.1 GCA_944389495.1 uncultured Alphaproteobacteria bacterium
GCCGTTTTGACAGTTGAATAGCCCGTTGGACACGCATCGTTCGCAAGTATTAAATGTTCTTCTTCTATTGTTGTGAACCGCGTGGGGATGATGTTTTATCTTTGGCGGCGCGTGTTGCGCAAAATATCACGCGCATTAAAATAATCTTGGTATGTTAAAAACAGTTCGTGGCGAAATCTGCGCATTGCGTGTGAACGGTGTTTGATTTCTTTGATGCCGCAAAGCAGTGAAATAATCCCGGTTGTATCAATGCGGCGCAGTGCCAATAGTAATTGTGAATAATATGTGGCGCTTTTTTGTGTTTGGGTGCGGCGGGCAATAATCTCGTTGGTTGCATTTTTTGCGCGTGTCATTTCTAGTATATAAAATCCAGGTGTGTGTTCGTTTGTCATCTGTATAAATCCTTTTTTGTTATGTTATACAAAATATTTGGTTTGTCAAATCTGGGTTATGTCTTGTATTTTTTGTATGCAGAACTATATATATGATAAATTCGCGAATCGGGTTTTTGTGTGATATAGTTTTATGTGTAAAAAAGTAAGGATTAATTGTTATGGCGTTGATACCTGTTGTAATCGAGGAATCGCCCCGTGGTGAACGTTCCTTTGATATTTATTCACGATTGCTGCGCGATCGTATTGTTATGATTAATGGTCAGATTGAGCCAAATATGGCCAATATAGTTGTGGCGCAATTGTTGTTCTTGGAATCTGAAAATCCAAATGCGGAAATTTCACTGTATATTAATTCACCCGGGGGGGATGTGTCCGCCGGTTGGGCAATTATGGATACTATGCAGTATATTAAATCGCCGGTTTCGACAATTGGTATGGGGTTGGTGGCCTCAATGGGCTCGGTTCTGTTGGCCGCCGGTGAACGGGGCAAGCGATTCGTTTTGCCAAATACGCAAATTATGATTCATCAACCATTGGCCGGTGCCGAAGGACAGATTACCGATATGGAAATTCGTATGGCACAATATCAAAAAAATAAAAAGACATTAATTAAACAAATGTCTGAATTTACCGGCCGCAAAGAAAAAGAATTATTCGATGCGATGGAACGTGATAACTGGATGACCCCGGACGAGGCCAAAGACTTTGGACTGATTGATGGGGTGTTGAAACGTAAATAATTTTATCCGAATTTATCGGGGGATTTTTGGATTATGAGTGACGATAAAATTAAAACATCAGATACAAATACAGAAAACAATACGCCACAATTCTGCAGTTTTTGTGGCAAGGCTGTATACGAAGTAAAAAAATTAGTCAGCGGTCGAAATGTATGTATTTGTGACGAATGCATAAATCTGTGTAATGATATTATGGCGGATGATATGCGACGCGAGGTTGGTGGCGATACATCAAAATTGCCAACCCCACGCCAGATTTATAATTTCTTGAATGAATATATCGTTGGCCAGGATGACGCAAAGCGTACATTGTCGGTGGCGGTTTATAACCATTATAAACGGCACAGTGTTGCACAAAATACCAGCGTTGAAATTCAAAAGTCTAATGTGCTGTTAATTGGTCCAACGGGTACAGGAAAAACGTTGTTCGCGCAAACTTTGGCGCGGATTTTGGATGTGCCGTTCGCAATCGCAGATGCAACCACATTGACCGAGGCCGGATATGTCGGTGATGATGTGGAAAGTGTTTTAACGCGTCTGTTGCAAAATGCGAATTTTGATGTGGAACGCGCGGGACGCGGAATTATATATATCGATGAAATTGATAAAATTGCGCGCAAGTCTGAAAATCCATCGCTTACCCGTGATGTGTCGGGTGAAGGCGTGCAACAGGCATTATTAAAACTGGTCGAGGGAACCGTTGCAAATGTTCCGGCCGGTGGGGCGGGGCGGAAACACCCGGGCGAGGCCACCGTTCAACTGGATACATCAAAGATTTTGTTTATTTGTGGCGGGGCGTTTGATGGACTGAATAAAATTATCGGCGCGCGTACAAATGAACGTGCGGGTATTGGATTCGGGGCAAATGTTCAGTCAAAAAAAGAACGTGAATCAAAAAATCATCTGGCGGATGTTCAACCCGAAGATTTGGTGAAATTTGGAATTATTCCTGAATTGGTGGGGCGTTTGCCCATTGTAACCACGTTACAGGATTTAGACGAAGATGCGTTGGTTAAAATTCTGACGGAACCGAAAAATGCAATTGTAAAGCAGTATGCCGCAATGCTGGAAATGGATGGTGTAAAGTTGACCATCAAAGATGATGGTTTGCGGGCGATTGCAAAACGGGCGGTTGAACGTAAAACGGGTGCACGTGGTCTGCGCAGTATTTTGGAAAAGATATTGTTGCAACCGATGTTTGATGCGCCGGATAAAGACGATTTGGCCGAAATTGTTATTGACAAGGATGTCGTTGCCGGTAAAAAACCGCCGGTGGAAATATTAAAAGAAAATAAAAAGGCCGCTTAAAAAAACACCCGCATTATTGCGGGTGTTTTTATATAATTCTTGTATTTATTTTTTACATAATTTATAATTTTTTTGAATCCAAATGGATTTTGGGTTCGGGACTTAGAAAATCCCATAAATACGCGATGTGCCACCGCACATTGTTATCCATATGAAAGAAAATAAGTATCAATGTTAAGTTGATCGTTTTCTTTTGTCCCGATATTAAAATGTCGGGAAGCCACGATTATACAACAGGGTTCCCCCAAAAGTCGTGGGGTCATTCGTATTTATGATTTTTCTAACTTCCCGACCACCAAGGTTTTTGGTGGTTTTTGTTTTTTACAAATCAAGGAGTTAGAAAATATGAAAAATTGTGTAAAATATATAGTTTTTGTTTTGGGGTTTGCGCTGGTTGGGCCAGAAAGCAGGGCAGATAATTATTTCCCATCAGATGATTTATTATATGCAATCAATGATTGGGTAGCAAACGTTTTTCACAGATATAAATATCCGGGACTTCTTTTTGAACAGCCGTCTAAATTTATAGAACCGTTGACGGATGATGATGGAATAAAAGTAAAATTTGATCTCATCTTTTGGATGGATCAAGAGGAAGGGGAAGGAGTATGTTTTTACAAGTGTCCCGATGATATGTACGAGGCCAAGGCAGGTCCAGACACGGTTGTTTGTTATGACTGCAGGTATCAAGATTGTGAAAATCTGCCGTTTTCGGGGTATTGCCAGCCGTGCCCTGAATTAGAAGGTTCTTTGATTCCAAGAAAAATTCTGCCAACAAAAGAACTTAGCAGTCCCTATGATGGTATATACTACTATGATATTCGTGCCTGTGCCATACCCAAAGATGTAGTGGGTACGGACGAGTCGGGAACATTCTTTTTTACGGAAAATTGTTATTATTCAGAGTAAAAAAGATTTAAAACAAATCGTCATCGCGCGAGATGAAAAAAGCCGATCGTGATTGACGGGGCGTTATTCCAATGGGCAGGCCCGTGAATTTATATGCGCCACTGATGTCGCTGTATTCTGTGTTTGCGGGCGCGTACATTATACACGATGCGGCGGGCGGGGTGCCAACAAGACAACTTTCCGCCGTGCCGACGGATGTATAGCCCGTTGGACACGCGCCGTCCGCAAGTATTAAATGTTCTTCGTTAATTTGGGTATAATCTGATGGATTTGATGTTGATGGTTCGGTGGCAATTGCCGCACAGGGGGTTAATATTAAAAATGAAATCAGAATTTTTTTCATATCAAATACCTTTTTAATCGGTTAGATTGCTGAATATTGCAGATATAAAATCAAAATCTTGTGTCAGGCCGCTCATACAATAAGATGTGCAACTTTGGTTACATTGAAAATAGTTTGAACTGTTGTACACAAATACCCAGCGGGAAACGGCGGGTGATGTCATTTTGCACCAACAGTTGTGATTGTCGGCAACTGTGGCACTTGTTTCAATGGTGTCGGATGTTGTGCCGGTGGCGGTGCCGGTTTGTGATGAACAGATGGCAACACCGCTTATCGGGGTGGTTATTCCATTTGTTGTACAATTGGACGACCAATCTATGTTGCGTTGGTCTGTGCCGCTGCCGCTATTCCAGGTACAACGTGTATCGAGCAAATTGGGGGTTAATGCGACGCATTTGGAAACCGCAATTGCGGGTGATGTTATTGTCGTATATGCTGATACCAATACAGATAATATAAATATTCGTTTCATAATATTATTCCCATTGTGTTTAGTCGGAAAGACTTTTGAACATATTTTTTCGAAAGTTTGAATTTTGTCGAATGGCAACCCCACAGGAAGTGTTGCAATTTTCGACACAGGTGCCATAGTCGCCCAGGCCGCTGGTATATACCCACGATGATACGGTGGGGACCGTCATTTTGCACCAACAGTGTATGTTGTCGTCGATATTTATTGTAACTGGCGGTTATTTTATCTGATGTATCGCTATAGCCGGTGCCGCTTTGGTTTGAACAGGCGGCAATACCGAATATCCGTAAACTTGGGGTATCTGTGGTTTGTTGAAAGCATTCTGCAACCCAATCCGCGTGTCCATATGGGGATACGTGTGCGCACGATAAGTATTCGTTTATTGCGATGTTCTTTATAATTGCCGATGCGGGCAGAGTGGTGGCGGCGCAAATAATTGTTGCGATTAATAAGTGTCTTTTCATATTTTTATTTTCCCCATTGGTAATAGGTTAAAACGACCGTTTGGATTCGGCAAAAAAGGAAAATAAAAAATCCCGGAAATCCGGGGATTTTACAGGTAATAAAAAAGCCACCTGTAAACTGTGGTTTGTTTTCGGCATTTGTTTATATAATATTTTATCTGAAATTTTGTGTCTGTGTCAACAAGAAATCCCCGGATTTATTCCGGGGATTTTGTTTTTGTATAAAATTCAGTGTCCTTTTAGAAATCATATCTGAATTTCAACATACCGGTTTGGGATGTATAGTGTTCGTGTAAATCCAAATCATAATTTACAGAAATTTCCAAACCGTTATATATTGCGGATAATCCGATACCGAATTCGCCGCCAAAGCGTGACAGGCGATCGCCACTGACCACGTATGATGCCGAGCCCGGCAATATAACTGTGGATAATGCTTCGTCTGACATAACATCATATGTTGCCGCCGCGCGCAGTTCCGGACGGAATTGCAGGCGTGCATCCGATTCGATTGTGAATGCATATTTTGCACCAATCACACCGGTCAGATAGTCTGTATCGGCACCTTTGATTTCCCACAGGCCATTATTATAATCGTCTTGGGAAATATGCAGGTAACGGATTCCGACCTCGGGCGTTATGCCGGCCGCAAAGTCATAACCGGTCATAACCTGGCCACCGAACGAATCGACATCATATTCGGCATCCGCGCCAACACCAAACGCAACCTTTTCTTCGGTATAGTTCGCCATTGTATAATTCAACGCGGCATTTACATACCAATCGTTTGGTTTATATTGGCCATAGACAAACAAACTGTTGCTGTCGATGGTTGTATCACGATTGGAATCAACATCCGTTTCGTTATACGCATAACCAATACCGATTGTGTATTTGCCGTTAACCAATGCATCCGCACCAACGGATATACCCTTGGTATCGCCGGTGAATTTGTCGGAATACTTGGACCGATTAACCAGACCTTGGGCCCACACGCCATAGTCAATGTTGGCGGCGTCACCACCACTGCGTCCGGCCATTGTGGCACCACCGGCCATACGATTTGCGGCCACGGACAGAACCTGGGTTTGTACCGCAGATGCCACAGATTGTGCAATTGGTTTATCTTCGGGCATTAACTTTTTCGATTCGGTTTCGATATAGTCTGTATCCCCGGCCAACAATGCATTTTGGGCATTTAATGATGCCACATTCATTGTATAGTTTGTACTGTTGCTTAATCCGAACAGTGTTGCCGCGGCACCAGAAGACAGATTTGTGTTTTCTGCGATTTCCGCAATCGATTTCGTTTCAACAACCATCAAATTATCGTTATTAAACGAAACGTTATACAATGCATCGTTGTACAGGATTTTATCCGTTGGAACAATTACGCCAAAGTCATATGTTCCAACTGAACCCAACGCCAGATCCAATTTACCGTTTTCGCCGACGGTTATTTCATTCGCCCGGACACGCGCAAATGAATCAGGGTTAACAATTGATGCAACCAGTGTGCCGTTCAAATCAACAGATGCCTGTTGTATTGTTGTGGCACCAATATCCAATGTTGCGCCATTGGCAATGGTCAATGTTCCATTACCGGTAATTCCACCACCAAGTGTCGTTTTTCCATTTGTGATGGTTAACGCCCCAAGGTTATGGATATCGTTTGCGACATTGTTTGCAGTATTGCCCGCAAATGTGTTATCGCCGGCAATTTCCATAACGCCATATGCATCGTTATAAATTGCACCGCCATTTTCGCCGGCACTGTTGCCAGACATATTAACGTTTTGGAATTTTATATACGATGTTGCATCGCTTTGTTGTGGTTTAACATTTGCAAATGCACCGCCAATTTTGCTGGCCCGGTTCCCGATAAATTCGGCATCCGAAATCAGCGAGATTTTGCCCGCATTAACAATTGCACCACCGGCACCTTCGCCACCTTCGGCGATATTGTTCAAGAAATCGGTTTCAATGATTGCCTGTATGCTGCCGTTGCCAATTGTGCCCCAGGTGCCGTTATTAATCGCGCCACCGTTCCCAGATGTGTTTTCGCGGAATTGAACGTTTTTAATTGTGCCAATTCCACCCTGGTTACGGATTGCGCCACCCTGGGATGTGCCGGCATTATTATTGGCAAACAATGAATATGATATTTCGCCAATGTATCCGCCTTGGTCCGCGCCAATCAAATTAGAGTTATTGATTGCGCCGCCCTGGGCCGCGTTATTTTCTTGGAACAAAATGTGCGATAATTTATCAATTTTACCCTTGTTATAAATGGCGCCGCCGGCACTGGATGTAGTGTTTTTGCCGAATGTGATTTGTTCGGTATTGGCAAAATACATTTCGCCTTCGTTCCAGATTGCACCACCAAATTTGGCCGTGTTATTTTTGAACGATGTGCCATTGCCAATTGTGGTTTTTACGCTGTTATACAATGCGCCACCCCACAGATCGGCCGAATTACCATCGAATGTTGATGCATTCAATGTCAACGAAGAATTTTCTGCCGATGCGCCGTTACGTGTTGCAATCGCGCCACCGTATGTGCCGGATGTGTTACCACTGAACTCGGAATTTTCCACCGTTGTCTGTGAATGGTCATACAGGAATATTGCACCACCACCATTGTCACCATAGTATGCAGGATTACCATCCGCCACCGCATCATCAAATGTCATATCGCCGGTGGTCTTGTTTCCTGTAAAGGTTGAATTTTTGACCAACATTGTGGCATCAGAAACAACCGCGCCACCTTCGGCAACGGCCTTGTTTTCAGTGAAGTTTGAACCATCAATCGTGATCGTCCCCGTAGAACCGCTGCCTTGCAGGATTGCGCCACCACTGGCGTTGGCGGTGTTACCGGTAAACACAGACCCAACAACGTCCAAGTTTGCCGCGGTACCTTTGCCTTGGGCATCATTGGCGGCCCCCTCAAGCACAATGGCACCACCATACGTATTGGCTGTATTTCCTGTAAAGGCAGATTCATTAACATTTATGTTGCCTTTGACAGAGTTCTTTACAAACAATGCACCGCCATTTGTTGCATTATTTGTAGTAAACGTATAATCGTTTAAACTTAATTCCGGATTGTCAGACGATACTTGGTAATATATCGCGCCACCGTTTGTTGCGGAATTTTGTTCAAAAACAAAACCATTACCCAATTCAAAATTATTGGCCATTAACGCCAACGCGCCCCCTTTGCCATTTGTATTGGTCGTTTTGTTATTAATAAATTTGGCACCATCGCCCAATTTAAATTCTGTATTGTTGCCCGTACCAGTATAAATTGCACCAAAGGCCGCACTGGACGTATAATTTTCAAACAAGGAGTTTTTACCAATAATTGTACTTTTTGCACCGCTCAAGTTTAACGCGGCTGCAGAACCATTTCCGCCCGACACGATGAAATTATCACCAATGGTTAACGTTCCTTTAGTTCTATTGGACAACACCCCCGCACCACCGTCATTGTCAATTATAGAAACATTGTTACCAATGTTCATTGTGCCTTTGTTATACAATGTAGCCTGGTTTGCACTGAACGAAACATTATCTTCAATGGTAACTGTGCCTGTGTTATAAATTGCACCACCTGACGCTGATTTATTGCCAGTAAACGCGGACCCAGATTTAACCGTTAAAACACCGGTATTGTAAACAGCACCGCCCGCACTAGTCGCATTGTTTTCGGCGTATTCACCATTAATTTCCATTGTTCCGGCGTTATACAGCGCACCGCCATACCCCTTACCCTTGGTGGCCGTTGCCGTATTTTTGCTGAAATCACCAGTAACTTTTATCGTACCTTCGTTATAGATTGCGCCACCAAATGCATTCGTTGTATTTGTTTGAACACTGTTGTCTGTAAAATTACCAACAATTTCGTCAATAACAACGTCGCCATTTTGACCGGCATCTGCATCTATCTTAACAGAAATCGCACCACCGGTTGAATCTTTCTTGTTTTTGGTTGTACCGGTTGTACCGGTTGTGGCGGTCGCTGTGTTGCCGGTAAAATCACCCTCTATCTTATCAATATGAACGGCATATTTATCGGAAATATCACGGTCACTTGCACCACCCTTGATATAGATTGCGCCACCGTTGGCATATCCATCACCGTTGGCACTGTTATTTGTAAAATCGCCAGTAATTGTACCAATTGTTACACCGCTATCGCCAAACGCACCCTGAATATGCATTGCGCCGCCACCGGCGGAAATTTGATTCCCATCAGCATAATTGGTTGTACCATCACCCGAATATTGCGCCGTAACAGAATTTCCAGTAAAATCAGCCTGTATACTGCCTATGTCCGTGCCGGCATACAACGCGAACGCACCACCGTTTGCGGTTGCCTTGCTGGCGGTGGCAGATGTATTAGTAATAGAATTATTTTCAAATGTACCAGTAATTTTACCAATTGTTCCATTATTGTATAAAACAGAACCCTGACCAAAAACTTCACCATTATGTCCATCTGTTTTTGTCAGGGTTATGGAATTATTCTTTACTTCGCCCGCATTAATTTCATCAACGGTGTCGCCCTTTGCAACCTTTAATACGCCACCTGTGCGGTCGGAATCTTCGGCTTCATATTTATTATTGGACCAATTTTTCACGTCCGCCGGATTTGTATATTGCGCCGTATCCGCCATCGCAGGCATAATTGCCAACGCGGGCAGCACAGAACAAATCTTTAACAAATCTGCTAAATGCTTGTATGTAGACATACGTTCCCCCTTTTTATTATGAAGTAAAAACCTTTCTGTGATTAATAGCGTATCATAGTTTTGGTGGCTTGCAACAAAAATGGTTGCGAATTTTTTCCCAAACAAAAATACACCGCCAATCCAAATGGAAATGGCGGTCGGGTGGGTTCAAAAAATCACATAACAGTATGACCCCGCCAGCTTTTGGGTCAAGAACCCTGTTGTATAACTGGCGGCCCCCCGACCAATGTGGCGGGGAATCACACAATAAACGGCGCAGATGCGCCGCAACGAATACCGTGTGCGGATCTGATACACGTGTGTATCACTGTTATGTGGGATTTTTGACGTCCCCGAACCCAAATCCCTTTGGATTCAGAAAATATTATACGCGCCAATATACGAAAACACAAACAAAAAAATAGATTGCAAAATCATATTATCCAATATATAATGACCCCCGCATTGGGGCATAGTTTAACGGTAGAACTCCGGACTCTGACTCCGTCAGTGTTGGTTCGAATCCAGCTGCCCCAACCAAAAATTAAAACGCCCTGTGTGGCGTTTTTATTTTTGGTCTGTGGTGCGATGGTTCAACCACGCAACCAACGGTTGCTGGTGCGACAATGAGTAAGTGAAAACAAGCAATGCGCAGTTTGAACGCTAACGAATGCCCCACAGGACATATATTTATATATGTCCGAGGGAATCAGCTGCCATACTTCTCTGCACCGCCCTGTGTGGCGTTTTTATTTTTGGATGTGGTCCGCGCAGTTCGCCCATACGACGAAAGTCGTTTGGTTCGACCACCCGGTGTTGCAATTTTTGTTGACACCTTTCCTGTGGATTAAAATTTTCAAATATCACATAATGATGATATGGGTAAGAGAGAATTATTTTCTGCGCTGGGTGTTATATTGGGCATCGTTTGCGCAAATGGGGCCAATGCCTGTACGGGTATTACCCTGGAATCATCGGATGGTGGTGTTGTCGCCGCACGTTCAATCGAATGGGGCGAATCAGAAATGGAAAATTTGTACACCATTGTTCCACGTGATTATATCCAGCAATCTATGTTGCCGGGTGGGGATGCCGGGGGAATGACTTTTTCCAGTATGTATGGATATGTCGGGTTGGCCGTGGTGCAACCAGAATGGGTCGTTGACGGTATGAACGAGGCAGGCCTGTCCGCCGGGTTATTTTATTTCCCCGGATATGGCGAGTATCCTGAGTATGATCCAGAACAACGCTCAAACACAATATCTGATTTTCAATTGGTTTCGTGGATTCTGTCACGCTTTTCCACCGTTGACCAGGTCAAGAATGCAATCCAGAATATACGCGTTACCAGTATCGATCCGCGCGCATCCACCGCGCATTGGCGGGTTACAGAACCGTCCGGAAAGCAAATTATTATCGAATTTATTGATGGTAAACCAAACGTCTATGACAGTAAGTTGGGTGTGTTGACCAATTCGCCGGAATATCCGTGGCAATTAAAAAATCTTAATAATTATGTGAATTTGGCGCCGGGTACGGCCGGCCCCATAAAATTTGGTGCAATTACATTGCGCGCATTTGGTGCGGGTTCCGGGTTGCTGGGACTGCCCGGGGATTTTACCCCGCCATCGCGATTCGTTCGTGCGGCGTTTCTGCAAACGTATTCGATTAAACAGGATACGTCTTATGATGCCGTATTGCAGGCGTTTCATATTCTGAATAATTTTGATGTTCCGTTGGGAACAGAATTTCCCGCGGGTGGGGCGCCGGTAAATATGCCGTCTGCAACCCAGTGGACGGTCGCCGCCGATATGCACGACAGAATTGTTTATTATCATACAATGTATAATCGTACATTGCGTTCAATCGATTTAAATAAAATAGATTTTGCAACCATCGCATTCCAGTCTTATCCGTTGGACGCGACAAAGGCAGAAACAATTATACCGGTCCAGATAACCAGATAAATATTTTCGTTTGTTATTTACCTTTTGTTTTTTGGGGTATATAATTTTTATATTCTTGCAAAATTCAACAAGGAGAAATATTAATGAAAATTAAACCGTTTGCAGGTGTTCGGCCACCGCGTGAATTTGCCGCCGATGTTGCATCACGCCCATATGATGTTCTTAATTCAGCCGAGGCCCAGGCCGAAGCCGGTGAAAAATCATTGCTGCATATTATAAAACCAGAAATTGATTTTAATCCAATCGCAGATGAACATTCAAAACCGGTATATGACAAGGCAGTCGAAAATTTTAAACTGTGGCAGGAACGTGGATGGTTGGTCCAGGATGATAAAGAAATGTACTATATCTATGCCCAAACTATGGATGGACGTACCCAGTATGGTTTGGTTGCCGCCGCAAATGTTGATGACTATATGACCGGAAAAATAAAAAAGCACGAACTGACCCGGCGTGATAAAGAAGACGATCGTATGATTCACGTTCGTATTCAAAACGCAAATATTGAACCTGTGTTCTTTGCGTATCCGGATGTTAATGAAATGGATAAAATAATATCGGATTATGTTGCTTCACACGAACCAGAATATGATTTTGTCGCCCCCGATGGATTTGGGCATACGTTCTGGAAAATAGACGACGATAAAATTATAAATCGTATTACGGAAATATTTCGCGATATTCCTGCAATGTATGTGGCCGATGGACATCACAGAACGGCCGCCGCCGCACGCGTTGGTGCAGAAAAGCGCGAACAAAATCCAAACCATACCGGTGATGAAGAATACAATTATTTTCTGGCCGTGATTTTCCCAGAAAGTCAATTGCACGTAATCGATTATAATCGTGTTGTGCGTGACCTGAACGGTTTAACACCGGTGGAATTTTTGGATAAATTGCGCGAATCGTTTGACGTCGTTGAAATTGGAACAGAAATATACAAGCCAAATAAATTGCATAACTTTGGGATGTATCTTGATGGAAAATGGTATTCGTTGACCGCCAAACCCGGTACATATAATGATAATGATCCAATCGGTGTGCTGGATGTAACGGTATTATCAAATTTGGTATTTGATAAAATATTAAACCTGGGCGATTTGCGTACCAGTAAACGTATTGACTTTGTCGGCGGTATACGCGGTTTGGGTGAATTGAAAAAACGCGTTGATTCCGGTGAAATGGCGGCGGCGTTCGCACTGTATCCGGTAACAATGCGCCAAATTATTGATATTGCAGACACAGGAAATATTATGCCGCCAAAGACAACGTGGTTTGAACCAAAACTGCGCAGTGGTTTGGTAATTCACAAATTATCATAAATTATACTGTAAATAAAAATCCCGCGTCCGCGGGATTTTTATTTGTTCCGAATAACTACAATTTTGTGTAAATTGATATGATACCCGCGGGTTCGGAAATATTTGTATTTGTTGGAATATAAAGGTAAATAAAAACACACCAAAATGGTGTGTTTTATTCTGGTGGCCCTGGTCGGACTCGAACCGACACTCCTTGCAGAACTTGATTTTGAGTCAAGCGCGTCTACCAATTCCGCCACGGGGCCAAAAGGCATCGCAACAAATTATTTCGTTTTGGTTGCGGTTTTGCGGGCCTCTACCTTTTTAATCAGGCGTGCACTGCGATTAGCCTTGTGCGCCGGTTTCTTGGCAGGTTTTTCCGCCGCACCAATTTTTTTATTAATTTCTTTTTTTATTGCCGCCATTTCCGGGGTTAAGCGGGATGGTGACTTGGACATTACGTACGCATCCAGACCGCCGTGCTTGGTCAATGTACGCAGACCAGCCGTCGAAATGCGCAATGAAAAATCACGATTTAATATATCGCTGTGAAATTTTAATTTTTGCAAATTCGGCAGAAAAGTGCGCTTGGTATGGCGCATAGAGTGGGAAACGTTCATCCCAACCTGTGTTTTCTTACCTGTAACTTTACATACGCGTGGCATATTATAATCCTTTAATAACTGGGGCATAATTTATAATAAAAATCCACAAAAGTCAAGGATTGTTTTATTATTTTTTGCAGACAGTCAACCGTGTAATTATATCATAAAAAATTTTTTTATCCAATGCGTTATGATAAATCAATGTTTTGATTCCTGTACCTTGAAATTACGTAAAATGCTACTATATATAGTGAAAAATAAAGGAGATACATATCTATGAATCCAGAAGAAATGCAAGAAACGCCCGAACAGGCGATTGCAAAATATACCACTGATTTTACCAAGTTGGCGGCAGATGGCAAATTGGATCCGGTTATTGGGCGTGACGAAGAAATTCGGCGTACAATCCAGGTTCTGTCGCGTCGTACGAAAAATAATCCCGTGCTGATTGGTAATCCGGGCGTTGGTAAAACCGCCATAGTAGAAGGCTTGGCCGAACGAATCGTGTCGCGCGATGTGCCTGAAAATTTATTAAATAAAAAATTGTTGTCGCTGGATATGGGGGCGTTGATGGCCGGCGCAATGTTTCGTGGCCAATTTGAAGGCCGGTTCAAGGCTATATTAAAGGCGGTCAAGGATTCTGATGGACAAATTATTTTGTTCATAGATGAATTGCATACGCTGGTTGGGGCCGGCAAGGGCGAAGGTTCAATGGATGCCGGAAATTTAATCAAACCGATGTTGGCACGTGGCGAATTACACTGTTTGGGGGCAACGACTTTGGACGAATATCGTCAATATATTGAAAAAGACCCCGCGTTGGCGCGACGTTTTCAGCCCGTGTATGTTGATGAGCCAAGTGTTGACGATACGATTTCAATTCTGCGTGGACTGAAAGAAAAATATGAAGGACATCACGGTGTTCGCATTTCTGATGCGGCGTTGGTGTCTGCGGTGCGTTTGTCCAACCGGTATATCACGGACAGATTCTTGCCGGATAAGGCAATTGACCTGATTGACGAAGCCGCCGCACGTGTTCGTATCGAGGTCGCGTCAAAGCCTGAAAAATTGGACGAGGTTGACCGTCATTTAATGCAATTGAAAATCGAACAACAGGCGCTGAAAAAAGAAAAAGACGAAGATTCCAAAAAACGGTTAAAGGAACTGGATGGAATTATTCGCCAAACCGAAGATGAGTCTGCAAAACTTACCGCGGAATGGCGCAAGGAACAGGAAAAAATGCGTGCATTATCCGATGCAATGGCGGCACTGGATTCTGCCAAGGCCGAAGTAGCCAGTGCTATGCGTAACGGTGATTATGAAAAGGCATCGGCATTACAATATGGCAAGATTCCAGAATTGGAAGAAAAAATTCAAAAAATGAATGCAGATGCGCGCGAATATAAAACCGTTTTGCCGGAACATATCGCGGCCGTGGTCAGTAAATGGACCGGCGTTCCCGCCGATAAGTTAAGTATGGAAGAACAATCGAAACTGTTAAATATCGAAGACGAATTGCGCAAACGTGTCGTTGGACAGGATCACGCCTTGGCCGTGATTGCACGTGCAATACGGCGCAGTCGGGCGGGGCTGTCGGATCCGCATCGGCCAATGGGCAGTTTTATGTTCTTGGGACCAACCGGTGTCGGAAAAACCGAGGTTGCCAAGGCATTGGCGGAATATCTGTTTAATGATGATACCGCGATGACGCGGATTGATATGAGTGAGTATATGGAATCACATTCTGTGTCACGTTTGATTGGCAGTCCCCCGGGATACGTTGGATATGAACAGGGCGGGGTGTTGACCGAAAGTGTGCGCCGGCGCCCGTATCAGGTGTTGCTGTTTGATGAAATCGAAAAGGCAAATCCAGATGTGTTTAATGTCTTTTTACAGATATTGGACGATGGACGTTTGACCGATGGCCAGGGACACGTGGTGAACTTTACAAACACAATTATAATAATGACCAGTAATTTGCCCGATATGGATGCTGTTAAAAAGAATTTCCGTCCGGAATTTATAAACCGTATCGACGAAATTGTATTCTTTAACCCATTGGGCAAGGATGTTATGGCCGGTATTGTGCGGATACAACTGCGCAATTTGGAAAAGCGTTTGGCCGAACGTCGTATAACATTGGATGTGTCAGACAAGGCCATTAAATGGTTGGGCGATAATGGGTACGACCCGGTTTTTGGGGCGCGGCCATTAAAGCGACTGATAACATCTGCGGTCGAGGATAAAATAGCAGACTTGATTTTATCCGGTCGTGTGGGCGAGGGCAGCACCGTATATGTCGATGTTCACGGCAAGGATTTAATCGTACAATAATAAACGGGGCTTTTGCCCCGTTTGTTCAGAGAACAGATAACAGAGTACAAGGGTGGGGGACAAAGGTCAAAGCATATTGTCATTGCGAGTGAAACGAAGCAATCCAGGTTTATTATGTCTGCGGGCTGTGCGCCCGCGGTACTTTTTTATTTACTGGATTGCCGCGCCACTAACGTGGCTCGCAATGACAAAAGAAGATTATTGCCACGGTCGGGTGGGCGCCATCCCTCGCGATGACAAGGGTGGGGCGCGTTACGGGATGACGGAATTATTCCAGCGGACAGGGGAGTTCAAATTCATACGACCCCGTGTTATCGGTATATGTTGTATTTGCCGGCGCATACATTATGCACGAAGTATCAACGGTGGATTCAAGGCAACTGGTCGTGGTGCCGACGGATGTATAGCCGGCGGGACACGTGTCGTCTGCAATTGTTAAATATTCTTCTTGTATCGTACTGTGGTTTAGCGGGCACGATGTTGATAATGTGGCGGCAAATGTGATACTTGGTGTAATCGCCGAAATAAAAATCAATAATTGTTTCTTCATAAACGTCACCCCCCCCCCGTTCAGTTTGAAAGGTTGCCAAATAATGATTGTGTGAATGCGCTGGTATAAGATGCGCGGCTTACACATTGTGATGCGCAATTGATTACACAAGAATTGGTGTTTGTACCGGAATATCCGGCGTATACCCAGGGGGATACAGCGGGCGAAATCATTCGGCACCAACAATATTTATTCATATCACCTGAACTGAAAACGGGTACGCTGTCACGGGTTGCGCCGCTGGTGCCGCCGCTGGCGGAACCGCAAAATGCAACGCCCTGGATCGGTATATCGCCCCAATTTGAACCCGAGGCGGAATTACCCGGGGTACAGGTTGTTGATGATGTTAATTTGACGCACTTTACAACGGCACCCGCCGGCAGAATTGTGGCCATACACATCAATCCTGTGATTAACAAATATTTTTTTCATATTCTTATCTCCTGTTTTTCCTTTAAAAGAAAAACCACCGAAAATATTCAGGTGGTTGGAGTTTAAGAACAATTGAGTGAATTGCGTGGCTTATTCAATATATTCACCCTATGGTTGGATTTATTTTTTACGTCTGTTCCCAGACGCACCCAATGGGTTCTTAAGCCCAATGTGGAAACACCCCACATCAAATTAATAATATCATACGCGTGGGGTAAATCAACATAAATAGTTTGGCGGGCGGTTGGGGGTATCAGTTAACCATTTGCAATTTAATATGCGTATGTTATAATTAATGGGCATTGGATGATTACCAATGCGGGGTATCAAAGCCCTGAAAGACAAGAAATTCCAACACGGGTTGGAGGGTCGTGAATATCCAATAAACGACACTACTAGTCTTTGTAGCTTTGAACCTCCAACCGCCTTTCATCACGGCGGTTTTTTGTTTAATAAAACAATGGTGGATAAAAATATGATGGTAATATTGTTTGATTCACGCGTGTTGGGCGTTGCAATGGCACACGGTCGTAAAAATGCACGCCTGCGTCGTGGTGATGTGGCACGAATGTTAAAAATACCATATAAAACATTACGAAAATATGAACTGGGTCAACAAATTATATCAGATTCGATACTGGAAAAATTACTGACATACGGTTTTACATTACTGTACGCCAAACGTACTGATTTAAAGCAATAGATTTGCAATCACAATTGTGCCTTTCTGAGGGGGGGTAACCCCAGAAATGACACAATATTATTAAACAGATTTAAAAAGATAAGGATTATGAACGAACTGGCCGTAAGTACGTACGCATTGAATGGTGCAGCAAATAATTGATGGGTAATTATTGTTCAATTATGCGGTCTTTTTTGATGTACGTTTACGTTTATTTGCAGGACCGTTTTTTTGTTCTGGTTTAAATTGAATATCGCGCAATTTTTTATATTCGCCATTTAATTTTACCAATTCTGCGTCGGTTCCACGTTCTATGATACGACCATCTTTGATTACGCATATTATGTCCGCGTCCAATATTGTCGACAGGCGATGTGCGATAACAAATGTTGTTCGTCCGCGCATCAAATCACGCAGTGCCGATTGAATTAATTTTTCACTTTGTGTGTCCAGTGCCGATGTTGCTTCGTCCAGCAGTAAAATAGGTGCGTCTTTTAATATTGCACGGGCAATCGCGATTCGTTGTTTTTGGCCCCCCGATAACAGTGCGCCGCCTTCGCCAACGTTGGATTTATATTGATGTGGGAATGACATAATAAAATCGTGTGCGTTTGCGGCACGTGCCGCGGCAATAACCTGGTCAGATGTGGCGTTGGGGGCGCCGTATTTAATATTATCTTCGATTGTGCCGTTGAATAGAAATACATCCTGGGATACTTCGGCAATATTATGACGCAGCGATTGCAGGGTAAAATTTTTGATGTCTGTGTTATTAATTTCCACCCGGCCGTGTTGGGGTTCGTAAAAGCGGCCAATTAAATTAAACATCGTTGTTTTTCCGCCGCCCGATGGGCCAACCAATGCACAAACCCGGCCCGCCGGAACAGTCAGATTTATGTCGCGTAAAATGGGTTCGTTTGGAACATATTCAAATGAAACGTGATTGAACTTGACAGACATTGGACCGGATTTTAATTCGCGGGCATTGGGGGCGTCTTGGATGTCCGGTTTGCTGTCAAGAAAGTCGAACAAAACCTCGGCCGCAAGCAGGCCGTGCTGTATTGTGTTGCTGGTGCTGGTAATGCTGCGTGCCGGTTTGTATGCCGCGGTTAATGCCAACAAGAATGCCGTAAAGTCACCGGTTGTTATCGCACCCGTTACAATAAAGTGGCCGCCCGCAATCAATGCCAGACATAATCCAATCGAAATCATTAATTCCAGTAATGGCGATTGAAGGGCGAATGCCTGGGTACCTTTGTATGAATTCACGATGGACGAATTTAATACACGGGCAAAACGTTTTGTTTCTGCGTCTTCGTTTGCGAATGCCTGGATCGTTTTTATTCCGTGCAATGTTTGGTTTAAGTGTTGGGATACGTCGTTTGCAATACCAAACGATTCGCGCGATAATTTGCGACGACGACGCATAATCAGTACCATCGGAATCATAATTGCCGGTACCAAGAATATTAATACCGCGCATAATTGTGGAGCATAATATATCATTAATCCCAATGTCATCGCCAGGGTTGCAATTTGTTGAACCGTGTTGATAAGTGTGCCCGTAACCAGGTTTAATACCGCGCCCGCCTGGACATTGAAATAATTTAAATGTTTGCCAATGCCATCGCCATAGAAGCGCGAAATGTTCATTTTTACCATATGATTATAAATGCGGCGTTGTAAATCCGCACTGGCGTTCAGGCCGGCCTTGGCCATAATAAGTGATTTAGCGTAACTGAAAATGCCTTTGAATCCGAATGCGGCAATGACCTGGAGGCCGAAGAAATATATATGTGTCATACTTTTTTGTATGAATGCCTTGTCCACAACCTGTTGAACAAGGGTAATTGTATATGCCTCGGCCCCGGCGGCACAGATTGTTGCGATAACGCCACCAATCAACCATTTTAACTGGGGGCGGCCAATTTCACGCCATACGCGTCCATATAATGACCATTTTATGCGGCCGTTGTTTTCGTCGCCCTTGATTAACTTTTTGATGCTTTTTTTTATTTTCTTGAACATAGCAAGTATTATAAAATGTGCAAAAAAATCTGTCCAGTGAAAGATTTTATTCATATTTTTTCATTTTTAGTTTGACAATATTGGCAAAAGTGTATAAAATTTGTGGGCTTTCAAAGAGTTTGGGGGTCATAGCTCAGTTGGTAGAGCACCTGCTTTGCAAGCAGGGGGTCGTCAGTTCGAGTCTGATTGGCTCCACCAAAAAATGCGTAAAGGGGGTGAATGTACGATGGTAAAGGTTCTGGTTCGCGATAATAACGTCGAACAGGCATTGCGTGTCGCAAAACGTAAATCGCAGAAAGAGGGTCTGTATCGCGAAATGAAAGAACGTCAGCGTTACGAAAAACCAACAACAAAACGCAAACGTTTAAAGGAAGAGGCCGTACGCAACGAAAAAAAACGTCAATCAAAACAGCGTATGGTTTTCGGATTCTAGTACGCTTACATATAAAAAAATCCCGCGTTGCGGGATTTTTTTTATGTACCTGGGACAACATGGATTGGCGAATCGTCGTATGGACATATACCATTTACAATCTTGAATATACCACTGCCATCCAAAACTTCTTCATCAATCATAATAAAACAATCTGTGATGTCGGTGGCGTTGGGGGTGGTTAAACCATATGCGGTTGTTGTCGTAACACCCCCTGTGCCCAATCCGCCCGTACCGGTTACCTTTCTATAACTTGGGCATCGGGTGCAACCATATTCGTATGTTGTGGTGCCACCGCGGGTTTCAATATTTGTTTCCAGGTAATATCCAATGTTACACGTTACAGTGGTTTGGTTACATTGATCTGCCTCGGTCGGGCACGGCCAACAGGCGTCAACTTCAGCGTATTGCGCACCAAATGGATCGGTTTTTGTTGTGGTGCTGTATACATAGTAACCCGCCTGACACATATAGTTGCAACGTGCAAAGGTGCCTTTGGTTATACATTGGCCCATTCGATATGTGCCATCGGTTTGTGGCGTAAAAGATGTTTCACTGGGGCAATTTGCTGGGCACGATGCTGCATAGGCGCCTGGTGTATAACAAGTGATAATTATTGCAAGAATAAACAGTTTTTTCACGAATTCCCCCTGTGGTTGTTATATCAAAAACCACCGTTTATATTCGGCCTTTTTAGTACCTATAAATTACCAGTTCCCCGATATTTTTTATTCCCAGCCTTGCCGAATCCAAACGGTGGTTTATTTTCGGCATTTGTTTGTTCTTATTTTAACTTAAATTTTATATTTGCGTCAATATTATTTTATGATTTTTGCCATAAAATTTTATTTGTGATATAATGCCTATGAAAGAAAAGGGGTTTATATGCCAAACAGAAATGTCAAACAACGTAAAAAAATTTTGGACAGCAAAAAGTATACGAATATGTTCGCTGCATATGCTGCTTATTGGCGGCGCGGGTATTCCGAATGGGCGGGAACATCTTCGCGTTCGGAATATTGGTTTTCTTATCTGGCAAATCTGTTGTTGATGTTGGTGTGGGGGTTGCTTGGGACGGTTATTTTTGGCGTGGAATCTTATGTTTATGCAAGTTCGGATGCCGGGCCCGGTTTTGTATTGTGGTTTATTGCGATGATATTCTATGGAATCGCGGCCTTTATTCCCTGGGTTTCAATGCTGGTACGGCGAATGCACGATGCGGGGCTTAGTGCGTGGTGGCTTATGCTGTATATCGCGGGGGTGGTGCCGGGATTGATGTTCGTTATAAGTATTGTGTTTTTTGTATTTGTGCTGTTACCGACCAAGGTGGCGGATAATCCGTATCATAAATTTAATAAAGAATAAAAAAATCCGCCATTATGGCGGATTTTTTTATTTTCCCCAACATTTTCCGATGACATAATCCGCCGCCAACGGAACAGACAGGGTTGTAACAGTTTCCATTGCGTGTTCTATTTTTTTTGCAAATTCATCCGCAACTTGTTCATCGCATTCAAATATGATTTCATCGTGTACCTGCATTATCATACGGATTTTGTCGGCGTTCGGTTGCACAATGTCGTGTTCCATATTAACCATTGCGCGACGCATTAAATCAGCCTCGAATCCTTGGATGGGGGCGTTTATCGCAGCACGCAGTGCATATGCGCGTGTGCGCGGATTTTTTACATCGGGTAATTCTATGCGTCGCCCCCAGGGGGTGTATACGCACGCGTGTGTAATGGCAAAGTTTTTTATGTATTCGATGTATTCACGAATCTCGGGCAGGCCGGCCATATATGAATCTATGATTTTTTGTGCCGCACCACGTGAAATACCCAATTGGCCCGCCAGGCCAAATGATGAAATCCCATATATAATTGAAAAATTTACCGTTTTTGCCGCACGTCTTAAATCGCGTGGAACCGGTGCGTCCAGTGAAAGATTAAAAATTTGTCGGGCGGTTTGTTCGTGAATGTCTGTGCCGGCGTTAAATGTTTCTTTGAATGTACGAACATTTGCGACGTCCGCCAATAATCGTAACTGTATTTGGGAATAGTCCGCAGATATTAAAACACGACCCGGCGGCGCGATAAAGCATTTGCGGATTTCTTCGCCCAATTCCGTTTTAATGGGTATGTTTTGCAGGTTGGGATCACGACTGGATAAACGGCCGGTGTTCGTACTGGTTTGTAAATATGTTGTGTGTATACGGCCATCAGATGCAATTTGGCGTGGCAATGCGTCGGCGTATGTGCCCGCCAATTTAGCAATCGAACGCCAATTTAAAATTTTTTCAATTATTGGATGGGCGTCAATCATATCGTTTAATGTTTCCGCATCTGTGGAACGTTTTTTATTCGCCGGCAGGTTTAGTTCATCAAATAAAACGGTGCCAAGTTGTTTGGGGCTGGCGATATTAAATTCGTGCCCGGCCAGTTGCCATATTTCTGATTCCAGTTTGGTTAGTTGTTCGTGAAACACCCCCGATAATTTGGCCAGTCCGTTGCGATTTACCAATACACCTGTGCGTTCCATCTGCATCAAAATGGGCATTAACGGTAAATCACACGTTTCGTATAAATTGCGTAATTTTTCATTCTTGTTCAATTGGGGACGCATCAGATTATAAAGGGCCATACATATTGTTGCGTCTTCGGCCGCATATGGCGTGGCGGCAGAAATTTCCAATGTATCAAAGCGCATATCTGAATCGCGGGTCTTGGGCGGAAACAGCGATGCAAACGGTATGTTTATATGTGCCAAATATTTTTTTGCCAATTCGTCCAATCCGTGCCCGTGCAGCGTGCCGTGTAATATATATGACAGCAACATTGTATCGTCAATTGGGGCAATTTCACGGGTTGGCCAATTCTCGTTCTCGAAAATGTGCAAGTCGTATTTCAGATTATGTCCAATTTTTATAATTTTTTTGTTTGTAAGTATTGGCCATAATTTTTGACGTACTGTATCTGGAGATAACTGGTTGGGGGCAATTTTGTTTTCTGAAAATAAGTCGTCGGATGCGGTGCGATGACGAATCGGGATATATACACCGTGGGTATCATTCGTTGCCAAAGATATTCCAACAATTCGTGCATCCAAATTATTAAGCCCCGTTGTTTCTGTATCTAATGCGATTTTATCCGTTACCGTCGCCAGAAATCGGTCCAATGCATCCGATGTTGTTATTGTTTCAAATGTTAAATTTTTTGTGGCGTATTTCGTATCTGGGGGCAATGTGTTTGAATCTTGTGGAAATGGGCATACAGAACCCGCGTATTCAAAATGTTCGGGTTTCGGACCGGAATTAAATTTATTTATTGGAAATAATTTTTCTATTTTTGCAACCAATGAATTACTTTCCAATTTGTCGCGCACAAATGCGATTGCCGCCGGTGTATTAAATATAAATGGTGTTATTTTCAGCCCGGATAAATCCACGTCCGTCTTTAATGTTACCAATTGTTTGGATATATATGCACTGTCGCGATTTTCACGCAGTAAATTTCGAATTCGTTCATTCTTGACTTCGTCCAGGTGGCTGTATAATCCATCCAGTGATTCAAATTGACCAATTAATTCGGCCGCTTTTTTGGGGCCTATACCCGGGACACCGGGAACATTGTCGGATGCGTCGCCCATTAAACTTTGGACATCAATAACCTGATCTGGGCGAACGCCGAATTTTTCAAATACCTCTGGGGTGCGAATTTCGCGTTGTTTCATTCCGTCGTATAAAAATACACAATCGGATACCAGTTGCATTAAATCTTTGTCGCTGGTGATAATGCGGGTGGCGTCTGTGGCGGTGCAATTTTCGTGCGCCAATGTTGCAATTACATCGTCAGCCTCGACCCCGGGAATACACAAAACAGGTATGCCCATTGATGCAACACCCTCGCGGACCAGGTATGACTGGGATATTAAATCCGGTGGCGTTTCTGTGCGATTTGCCTTGTACGCGGGATAAATATCCTGGCGAAAAGATATGCGCGACGCGTCAAATATACATATAAACGAATCGTTCGGGCGTGCCGCCGCCAAGATAGGTAAAACCATATTAAAAAATCCATAGACCGCACCCGTTGGTGTGCCGTCACCCCGGGTCAGGCGACTGTGCACACCATAATATGCACGAAATAATATGGAATTCCCGTCAATCAGCGTCAGCATTTTTACCCCAATTTGTTTAGTTGTGTTCAGAATACATAACGCAGTTTCAAGCGCGCTTCGTATTGCAGGAAATCCGGGGCAATACCAGAATACTCATAAATATCCGGTGCGTACAGAACACGACCTTCGACATCGACGTCAATTGGTAATACAGGTATGTCAAATGTTACCCCCAGCATTGCCTGGTATGCGGCGGCGGAATCAAGGTCGATAAAGTCTGTGTCTTGACCGCTGAATATATTGCCGATTCCAACGCCGATGTACGGCTTTACCGCGGGCAGGGGCATCTTTGCATATGCGTTTATCATTCCAATATGCATTTCAATGCTGTCTGCGTGCAGGTAATCATATTCCAATTCAAAACGAAATACAGGAATGTCCAGGCCCAAAACGGCACCGTATGATTGGGCGGAATGGCTGACATCATTGTCATTGGCAAACATTGTGGCCCCGCCAACACCAATCGTTGCGCCCGCGTATACGTCCATTAACATATTTGCACTTGCAGATGCGCCGGAAAATAAAATGGTAATTGCCGTTAAAATACCTGTATATTTTAATTTCATATTTTTCTCCTTTATATGGTATTATAATAGAAAAAAGAGATATATATGCAAGAAAATAAACCGATTTTAATTGTCGGATTGGGAAATCCGGGGGGACAGTACGAGCGCACGCGACATAATGCAGGTTTTATTGCTGTGCGGCATTTTGTTCCCGATGATGTTGCGTGGCGTACGGAACATAATGCGTTAACATATACCGAAAATATAAATGGACGGCGCGTTATATTTGCCTTGCCCCAGACCTTTATGAACAACAGTGGGGTGGCGGTTGGTGCGCTGGTGCGGTTTTATAAAATTCCAATCGAAAATGTCGTCGTAATTCACGACGATATGGATATAAAGCCCGGTATGGTGCGCGAAAAAATTGGCGGGGGCAGTGCGGGACACAATGGTATTAAATCTGTTGATGCCGCAATTGGACCCGAATATCGACGAATCCGTATTGGAATTGGGCACCCGCGTGATTTTGGTTTACCAATTAATCCGGCGGACTGGGTATTGGGAAAATTTTCAGATACAGAAATTACATTGGTTAAAGATGCAATTTCAAAAATAAAATTGTTTTGATGTAAAAAAATCTGGCATAACGCCAGATTTTTTTTACGCCATTATTTTTATGGTGTTGGTTCTTCGGATGTATCCAACGGGCTGTATGTCATTAACCAATTGGTTGGCGTTTGATTCTGACATTTGTCACCGGTGGATGTGGCCCATTCCCAAATGTTGTCATAGTCCTTGACGCAACGGGCGGAATTTTCTTCCAGTGCCTTGCGATAGAAACTTTGCGGGTATTGATTATATTCTTCTTGATATTGCGGTGTCATATAGATTCCCGATTTTGTCACGATAATATAATCGCCACTGCATTTGATTGTACGGCTGGTCTTGAATTTTTCGTTGCTATCGTCCCCGGCGGATATTTCGCCCGTACAGAACAGATAACCAATACCACTGCCATAGTATGTGCCACTTAACGGGAACGCCATAACAAACGTTGCACTTTCCGGCAGGCATAATCCGCCATTTGGGCCCACCGTGCCGACAATCGTTTTGTCGGATATAGGCAGTGTGGTTGTGCGGTGATTGCGGTTCCAATAGCCCCGGGTTGCATTCATATCGACACCGTTAATATTACGGCCGGTTAAATTATCCAGACAGCAATTTCCAAACGAATCGCGGCCGCCGGGGGTATTATCAGGCATTTTGCAGCAATTATAGTAACCGCCAATATTAACCTGCCATAATGAATTTTGGGGGCATATTTCACCATCGTCAGACACGGATGATCTGGAAACGCAGGCCGTTGATTGGGTGGTGCTGTCCCAAATTGCTATATAGCCCGGACCACACGATGTGTCGCGACAGCTGTCGATGGCATCTTCGGTATTTGTATTTTTTGCAAACCAAGACATTAATGTTTCTTCGCCATTGGTTGGGATTTTGATTTTGTTATGGGTGTTTGTCGCCTGGAGGTTGGATGCAGGATGTGCCTCGCAATTGCCCCATACCTTTTCGGCAAGACGGCATACCTGGCATTCATCAGATTCTGATTTTGTATATCCAGTATTACCATCAAATCCACATTCTTCTGCGCAAATGTCGTATATGCAAATTCCGCGATTTCCAACAATACAGGAGTTTTCAGGTTCAAAATCATCAGATAATTCGTCGTTTGTAACGTCATATGGTGCGCCGTACAGAACGCTATAGAATGAACCGTTTTCGTCAATAACATTACGGTCGGATTCTTGGGTGGTAATTTTATTAATTGATTCAATACCCGCAGATGCAACGCAATCAAGAACCTCGTCCCAACAGGCCGTCCGATTAATAATAGATTTGCGGTTAACCGATGTTTGAATGTTTTCACATAAACCAAAGTTACCCGAAATAGATTTGCAGGATTGTATGATACAGGCGCGTCCAACCTCGCGACAGGTTTGCATAATTGTTTCATATGTTTTGTCGGTTGCGATTTCTGACATTCCGGATTCCCACTGGGTGCCGCCTTCGGTTGTGTTAAGTAATGCAACACAGGCATTTTGAACCTCGGCACACATTTGGTTGACGGTTTTGTCGGCTTCGACACCAAAGATAGACAGGGCGCGCGCATCAAAATCTTCAAGCGAATCGGCGGACTTGGTTAAGCATTGTGTTGTCAGGGTTGTGCAACTTTGTCGAACCTCTTCCATTTTGGATTCTTGGGCCAATTTGATTTGGGCCAATGCATCTTCGATAAATTCATTCCATACATAGTCGGCAATATCCTGGCAATTTTCTGTGGCGGATTCTAAAAACATTTTCTTGGAATTTAAATATGATACAAATTTGTCGTTCCCCGGCGCACCAGTCCAGGTTTGATTCGGACCCGGGCGGGTTATCAAATTTTCAAGGTTAACCAGTTCAGATGTTAAGATAGCCTCGCCAGTTGAAGGGTCTATGTATTGGCCACTGATATCCAGACATTTTTGCAGGTTTTCGCCACATACCGACGTGTTAGTTAACATATCCAGCATTTTCTTTTTACAGGTTAGTATGTCGTCGGAATTACGTTCTTGGTATATGTCAAGACGTGATATGTCCAACAGGGCACTGCCTTCGCGGATCTTTTCGCGTGCCAAATCTTGTTGGGTTTTATATGTTTTGGCCACAGTATTACAATCCTGTTCAATCGCCATTTGATAACCACTTTCTACTATGTCCAGTTCGTCGGATGTACATACCTCCATCGCCATTTCACGACATACGGGCAGGGCGGCCGCATATAAATCCGTACCGCTGCGGGTTGTGGTTGATGCACCGGCCATTGAATCAACACTGTCGAATGCCGCGTCAACATTTAATGATAAAGATATTGGCGCCAGGTTTGCATCAAATGTGCTGGTGTCAAAAGTGTCGTTCAGTTTTTCAGAAATTTCATCCAATAATTCTTTGGATGCGGATGTGTCTTCTTGTTGAAATGCCAATTCACCTTCGGTTGGGGTAAATATAGCCTCGGCATCTTCTTTGTCCATATTTACGGTTAAAAGGCGTTGGTTGAAATCCAATAGGCGTTCTTCTATCTCGACCAATTGTTCTTTGACATCATCAAATTCATTTATGCGCGAAGAACAAGCACAACGTTTAAGCTGGCTGTCTTTGTTGGCACAAAATTCATCCATACAACTGTAATACACCTCGCGACAGGTGGTGTAATCGCGTTGTATAATTTCGTTCGCGGCCGCAGCATCGGTCGCGATTCGCGATACGCGGTTGGTGGTTGGGGCAACCGTACGTCGGGACGTGTTGGTGGCGTGCGTCGTCGTGGCCGTGCGTGATACCGATGCGCCACGTGATGCGGCGGCGTTTTGTGATGCGGTGCGCGCCGGTGTGGTTGTGCGTGTTATTGTTGCGCCACGGGTAACGGCGGTGCGTGATGGTGCGGATATAACCGAATGCTGGGACGTGGTGGCGCGTGGTAATACCATTGCACCCGTGCGTGCAGATACAGATTGTGATGTTGTTGTGGCGGTGCGGGTCGTATCGCGTGTTACAACGTTGCCGTCGCGGGTGCCGGATGATTGTGTGCGTCCCCTTGTCCCGCCAGATGTCGGTGTAACATTTGTTGCGCGTGAAATTCCAGACGAAGAATTTGATTGTGTGGATGTGACATTTGATTGTGTACGGGATACGGTCGTTGTTGCGGTACGACGTGTTGCGGCGCGCGCCACATCCGCCGAATCGTCGGCGTATGCACCGTATATGCATAACCCCAGTACACCCAGGAAACATAAAAAAATTCGTTTAATTCCCGTCATTCCTTTGCTTTATATGTAAATGTTAGCAAAATTTTAAAAAGTCGGGCAAGCGTTTTATTAGAGAATAAAAAACAGATTTCAAAGATTGGTGCGGATAGGGGGACTTGAACCCCCAAGGTGTTAACCACAGCATCCTTAGTGCTGCGCGTTTACCGTTTCGCCATATCCGCACGATGTACAACACAACGTTCCGCGACGTGGCGGCACTTCGCTTCGCTGCGTAGTCGCCATATCCGCATTATAATGCAAATCGTGCATATTTTCTTGTTTTATTCTTACAAGAAGCGTTTTTATTTTCAACCTTTTTGTGATAAAATAGTTTTGATAGTAAATTAAAAGGAAGGAAATATGAAAAAAGTTTCATTACTTGCGTTGATGTTGGTGCCTTTTGCGGCAAATGCAGCCGGAACATATTATTCTGGTTATACCGGGGTTTATCAGTCGCCCCAGTCGCCGTATGCCGCCCAAACGTATGCCAGTCGCCAATCTGGGTATGCAAATCGGTATAATACGTCTTCTTCGTATACTTCGCGGTATAATACAGGTACACAAAACGCCGGTGCCCAGCGTGCAACAACGGGGACGGCCACCACAGGTGCCACAACGCAAAATACTGCATCAAATGCCAGAACGGGATTTTGGTTGGATGCAGGAATTACACACCAGATCGGGCAATGGCATATGGAAATGAACCAGTCTGGCAGTATTTTAAGTTATGATAATTTGGCCTGGAATGTGTTCGATTTATCCGCAGGATATGCGTTTAATGCGGGTAATACGACGTTACAGTTTGATGCCGGATTGCAATACGGAATGCAATGGGGCGAAAGTCCAATGTATGATGACGATATTTCCAATGGTGGGTTCTTGGTAACCACGTGGGTTGATGCAAATAATAACAATAATGTTATTGGTGACCAGATTGGACACGCAATGTCAATTGGTACCAGCCAAGGTGGAAATATGCTGGGCTTTAATGTTGGATTTGGACTGACCGATATATTCAAGATTGGCAATGTTACATTTACGCCTTCTATTGGGTATCGTTATTTAAAGTACAAGGTGGAAACCGAAAATAACTATGGGTTATCGGTTGATACAACCGCGTGTTTCCAGGTGGATGGCAGCGATGAAATTCAATGCGATCCGGCCATCGTTGTTAACTTAAGCGATGGAAAACAACAAATCATTTGGCGTGGTGATATAAATGACAGTATGGATGTGCCCGGAAATGCAACCAGTATAAATACCGGCAGTACGTATTATTATCATCAACCGGGGGTCAGCCACTCCTATGAAACAACGTGGGCCGGGCCGTATATCGCGATGGATATGAATTATTTAATTAATCAGAATAATTCTGTAAATGGACGTATAGAATTTGGGTTCCCGGGATATGCGTCGACCGGTGACCAGCCATATCGTTTTGACTGGGCGCATCCAAAGAGCGTAGAGGATGAAGCCGGTATGTTTAGTGCGTTCCATTTTGGTGCGGGTGCAAATTGGGTAACCGCAATAACAGATTCGGTTGCATTATCACTGGGGGTGACGTATGATTATTATACCGTTGGTGATGTTGATGCAAAAACATATCTGAACGGGAACTTTTATACCGATTGGTATAACCAGATTTTGAATTCGGATCCGTGGCTTGGTGATGAAACCGCAATGCTGAATCCGGATGGGGGCGATGCAACCGCGATTAATATCAAAAATCTGGAATCAGAATGTCCGGGTTGGGTATGTTCGACCAGTGGCGAAATAGAATCTTTCTATAAATCATTGGGTGTTCGTGTCGGTATTAATGCAAAGTTTTAAACTTTATTAAAGTAAAATGTGGTTCATTAAAAAGATTTTGTTCGCATTGTATGTTGCGGTGGTGCCGATTGTGGCGCGTGCCGCAACGGATTTGTCCGGGGTGGCCGCCGTTAATGTTACCAGTGATACCGCCGCCGCTGCCAAAGATATGGCGTTTGATGAGGCGCGACGACAAATTATCGCCGATGTTTTGGGGCAATATGCGATACCGGATCAACTGGATATGGCACTGAAAAATGCAAAATCTGATGATTTAACGAATTTGATTGCCTCTTCTTCTATTGATGGCGAACAGCAATCTGATACAACGTATTCTGCAAATATAACAATGGTTGTTGACAGAAATGCCGCCAGAATGTGGATGATGGACAATAATGTTCAAAATTGGCTGACCGATGGAAATTCAGGCGACAAATTTTTGGTCCAGGTGGTAATGTCTGATAAATTGGCCGGCTGGATCGAATTAAATGCAATCGCACGGAATGAAGGAATTAACCTGGATACAAAATATATAAATGGTAATCGGGTAACGTTGGAAATACCAACGTCAGAACGTGGGATATTTACCGCCGCCATTGGCGCGGCCGGATGGCGCTATGCCGATCAAAATGGTGTTTTACATATAATAAAGTAATTTATCTATGTTTAAAAAATTGTCTGTGGTTTTGTTGTGTATGATGCCTTTGGTGGCGATGGCCGATGATTCGGCAACAACAAATTTATCTTTGTTGGGGGTGTCGGATGATGCCCAAACATTAAAATTATCTGTGCGGCGTATCGGACTGGATTGGTCCAAAACCCAGGTGCGTAATGCCGCAGAGTATCAGGATTCGCCTGTGTCGGCATTGAACGCAACCAGCCAGGATTATATCAAAGGGGTGTTTGATACAATTCTGGAATTTACTAAAAATAAATTCAAGTGGGATAACAGTTTGGTTATGGAATATGGTAAAACAACGCTGAAACCATATAATGCCCCGGCAACCACAGATGAAAATGCAGATAAAATTCTGTATTCCAGCGATTTGTCTTATTCGTGCTGGGAATTTGCAGGATTAAAGTTCGGTCCAACCGTACGTGCCGCATATGAAACACAATTCGCCGATAGCGATGATTCACCGCGTCAGAATATTATTCGTTCCAGTGCAGGTATATCTTTGTTCGATCACGATATTATTAAAAGTTTATATTTAACCGGAATACACGAATATGATTTTACCTTTGCAGGAAATCAAAATAATAAAATTGGTGCCGAATTTGGATGGCGGTTAGAATATTTAATTCGAGAAGGGGTCAAGCTTTCTTCGGATGGATATTATCGTGAATATTTTTCTTATTCTGGGTATGTGCCAACCGATTTGGAACGCGATCTGAGTGCGGTTATGCGGTTGGATACGAATTTGTGGGGGCACTTTACAATGGGGCCATATGTGCAATACAGATTGGCCAAGGCACGCGAGGCCGAGCATTATGGCAGTAATTTAATTGTTGGAATTTCTTTTAATTATATAACCGATTTCTTGTTGTGATTATTATCTTACAACACTGAAATTTATCGACGTTGCCGCACCCATTTCGTCCATTATTCTTACCGTATGATTTCCAATTGGGGTGGGGTATGTTAACGTTTCGCCGGATGTTGTTGTGCCAATCATCTTGTCGTTTAAAAACCAAAATATTTTTGCGTCTTTTATATCTGATACTGCGCGGAATGCGATGAGTTCATAATTTTTGTCCGATAAAATAACTGTTTTGGTGCCGTCTGTTGGCGATAATATTATTGGTACGGCCCGGGTTGCGACAATTGTGTCCAAATCACAGCCCGGCATAAATGGTGGTGGGGTATTGCGGGTAATGCCGGCGCGCATAAACATATCAAGATATTCGGCGTCCCAGAATTCAAAAACCTTGCTGTGGGTGGTTCGGGGATCGTTGGTGCACGCACGCAGTCCCGTTTCATTATCAATTGGCACCGCACGATAAATTGATGATGTTGCAATTGGTGATTTGCCGGGAATAAAATATGCCTTTGTTGTCTTGGGACAATATTTCCCGGCCAGTCCGCCAACACCATCGCACATTTCTATTTCTGATATATTTAAATCATCGCGTAAGAAATTATTGTTCTTTATAGGGGTTCCGTGGGCGGCATAATATTTTTCTGTTGCGGCCGCCAATGCAAAATAAATTGGGGCCGCGGCACGTGCGCCACTGAACGCGTTGTTGGGGGTGCCATCGAAATTGCCAACCCATACGATTAATACGAAATCGCCAAATATCCCCGCCGTCCACGCATCGCGATATGATGATGATGTGCCCGTTTTCCAATAGTGGCGCAGTCCAGATGTCGTACGACGGGCAAATGGTATGTTTTTGGTTGGGGCGTGCTGGTGCGCCAACATATCAAGGGTTATAAAAAAAGCCTCGGGCGAAAGTAATTGATAACCTTTGTTGTGTGGCTGGGTTGTGTCTGTGCGGATCGGATATCGCATCCCCAGATTTGCCATCGTTGCGTATATGTCCGCCAATTCCAGCATAGAAACCTCGGCCCCGCCAAGTGCAACCGAAATGCCATAATAATCCGGGGATTTAAGATTTGATATGCCGGAATCAACCAAAATTTTGTAAAAATTTTTGGAACCAATTTGACGCAGTAAATTTATAGCAGGAATGTTGCGCGAATGTGTTAATGCATCTCGTGCCAATATCGGACCAAAAAATTCATTGTCTGAATTTTCGGGGGCATATACACCAAAATTTATTTTTGCATCCTTTAATAATGTCATAGAATGTATCAGACCCATATCAACCGCGGCCGTGTATATCAAAGGTTTCAAAGTGGATCCGGGACTGCGACGGGCACGAACGCCATCGTTTTGTCCGTATATCGTTTTATCAAAATAGTTCGCGGAACCAATGTATGCCAATGTTTCCATTGTTTTATAGTTTATTAATATTGCGGCGGCGTTTTTTATGCCTTGGTTATGACGGTGTGTAATTTCATTTACTAATGTTTTTTCCAGCGTGTTTTGTAATGCCAAATCAAGTGTTGTGTGAATGTATGCGTTATGTGGCCCGATGTCCGTCCAATAATTATTATTTTGTGATATTTCATAGTTTACAAAATGGGGGGCCACAAATGGTAATTCGTGTGTTGTGCGTACGTTTAATGGCATATTAGATAACGTAACCAGATTTTTATCATTCGGATTTTCTTGAACCCAACGGCGGACCAAATCGCCACGCATATTCATTATATTGTTCAGACCCGATGGGGTATTTAATCCGCGCTTGGTGGGATTTTGTGGCACTGTGGCCAGGGTGATTGATTCTATTTTTGTTAAATTGTGTGCGGGCTTGTCAAAATATATTAATGATGCAGCACCGATGCTTTCAATATTGCCGCCGTATGGCGCTAAATTTAAATATGATTCCAGAATTTCATCTTTGGAATAAAATAAATCAATATAAATTGCCGCGGCAATTTGTTTCAGTTTACCCGGGATTCTTCGTGTGTCCAGGTCGTATTTTATGCGTGCAACCTGCATCGTAATCGTGGATGCGCCAATGGGGCGTGTGGTGGCGGTAAAATAATTTATTGTTGCACGTATCAATGCAATTGGATTTATTCCGGGATGATAGTAAAAATATTTATCTTCGTATAAAATTGTCGCGCGGCGAATGTCGGGGCTGATTTCATTCAGTGGCGTATACAGGCGATATTTATCATCCGCCGCCAATGTTATTCGTAACAAGTGACCGTCTTTGTCAAGATATGCACGCCCAAAATGTGTCGCAGATAACAGGGGCGGGGTAAAAAAAATCTTGATTATTATCCACAGCAATACCAGTGTAAAAATTACACAGTATAAAATTCTGTGGCGACGCAGTTGCGTCGCCATTATTGTATGAAATTTGTGTAATTTAATTTTGCGATGTTGCATTTAATACCGTAAATGTTCCTGGGGCGTTTGTGGCATTTATTGTGGGATTGTACATAGATTCCGCCGCAATTCCCGGAATTGTGAATTTGCCGGATGTTCCCAATTGGGCCCTGTATGTGAATTCGCATCCGTCGCGGGATAAATCGGTGTATATTAATACGCGATCTTCACGAAATTCTGTAAATTCCGAGTTGCCTGTAAAGGATTCTGAATCCGGGATAAAGCCGCCGGGTAATAAATCTGTTATTACGACATTATCCGCAATATCAACATTGCCGCGTGTACGCGCAAAGATTTTTACCGTGACGATGTCGCCAATGTTACCGGATGTTATACGATTGCCATCGGAATCATAATATTCACGTATAATTTCAATGCCGTTTGATGTGGTTTCTGATTCTGTTGGATACCCTTGTTGTAACAGTGTATAAAATGCATTTTCATCGCGTGTGCAATCGGAACACGTAATTTCAATTTTTGTCGCATCGGCGGGAATGTCCGCGATTATTCCAGATTTTGTTTTATGTATTGTGGGCGTGGTTCCCGCATCGGTTGTAATTTCTGACACGGTGGGTGTCACATCGGTTGAATTAGACATTGCCATTATTACCGTCGCGGATGTATAGGCGCCAAATGCGCCGGACGCGATATATTCGCGTAATGCATCCGATTCCATCGGATTTTGTGTCCCAAAGTATTTGTTGTAAATGTAATAATACATAGCATCGTTTGCAATGTTGTTGTCAAACAGACCGCGATATTCAAAATCTGGCGTGGATAATTTGTATTCCGATATTAAATTGCGGGCCAAATCATCCTGTTTCAAGATTTTATAAGATGCGGCGATATACGTTCCCATCAGTTGTGTTTTCCAATCATCAATATTTTTGTCTGCGTATTGGGTTAATGTATCAATGTAACTTGTGGTAACAAAGTCATTCGCAGATATTACGTATATTGCATACGCCACGGCGCGGGCATAGTTTTCATCTGTTATTGTACCGCCCGCAAATGTGCGCAGAAAATCCAGGGCCCGTGATAACATTTCATTTGGTACGGTAAAACCGGAATTGCGCGCAATTGTTAAAAATTGTACAACGTACGCGGTTAAATTTGCGGTATCTGTGTTGGTTTGGTTCGTGCCGTATGGTGTGTTAGTACCGGGCCACAGTGCAAATGAACCGTCGTCATTTTGACGATTCTTTAATGTATCGATGGTTTCTGAAATCTTTGTTGATGACATATTAAATGTTATGCCCAATATGTCACTGGTTGGGGAAATAGCATACGGCATTGCGCGTGAAATTAATTGTTCTGTGCACGGAAATTCGTAATTTTCCAAGTATTTTAACAATGGCATTACCATTGCATCTGCGCCGCGTGATATATACAGACGACGCGTTGCATATTCGGGGTACATATTAATCTGAAATTTGGATATTTTGGTTTTATCCGAATCGATTATATCAGATTTTATATATGTGTGGAACGTCGTTGCGGGACGCAATGATATTGCAGTATGTGATGTACGTGTGATTGTATCAGCCCCATCCGAAGATAAAGATGCGTTGATAATAACGTCTGGATTGCCAAGCGTGTTTGTTGACCGTGCATTAAAGATAAACAGTTTTTCGGCACCAGAAGATATTTCCGATTTAATTTCGTGCGGGGCGGCGATTTCTATACCTTGGGTTGCAGATGCGGTAATCGCAACGGTTCCGGGAATGTTTAATCCAGTCATATTTGTTACAACGGTGTTTATATCGAATACATCATTTGGTGCGACCACCAATGGGGCAGATGTAGATATTACAATCGGTGATTGCACCAATGTTTTTGTGTCTGCGCCGCCAACGGCCGTTGTATTTGCCGCCACGGCAAATATTTTTATTTCACCATTGAAATATTCAGGAATTTCAAAATCCACCGTACCAGATACATTTGCCCGGGTGTTCAATATCTTGGAATAAAATGCAACCGGGGGCAGGTTGTCGCGTGCAAACGGATTGCTCAGAATTTGATTAACGCCATCAGATGCGCCAAAATCGCCGCCGCCTGTTTTGGCATATTCACGTAAAATATTATATTCGGGTAATAATAATGATAAAATTTGAAATGTATCAACCTGGAGTGCGGCCTTTTGAAAAAAGTACGTTAATGGGTTGGGAATGTGATATTTTGCCACCTGGAGTATGCCGGTATTCACGGCAAATATCATCATCCGAGAATCTTTGTTTGTTGTGTATTTAATAGATAATTTGTTATCTTGAACCGTTTCGGGAACGTCAAGTTTTATATCGATTTTGCGGGCCGATATGTCCGAAGAAAATGGTGCAACTGCGTACGCATATGGGGTCGTGAATATATCACGACTGTTAATATCACGAACAAAAGATACATTGACGTAACCGGTACCTTCAAATCCGGCGGGAACGGTTATGGTTTGTTCAGATGTGTTTGATTTTGTGTTAAACCATTTATAGGCATATACCTTATCCCGTTCAATGGTTATTAGACCCGCACCAGTATACGGGGCCGTTATGCTGACCTTGATATTATCGCCCGGGGCATATTCTGTTGAATCCAGATTTATTTTTAACTCGGCCGTGGTGTCGGTGGTCAGTGCAGAATTTTCTGTGCCTGCGACATAATATTCTGCATTTGCAAGTATTTTTTCCGATGCGTCCAGTATCTGTAATACATACGTGCCGCCATTGGATGTGTCCAATGTTATATCCGTTCCTTGTTCTGGGATGCTGATCTGGCGCTGGGAAATAATTTTATCGTGCGATACCGTTTGATATTTATAGTAATTGTTATAATCTTTGACCAATGTGGTTTGATTTTCGCGCTTTATTATTCTTAATGTCAAATCGTTTGTTGTAATTGGTGTTGCGGTATGATCAACAGAAACCAAATTTATTTTTCGCGTCGCGTTACGATTGATGTATGCCAAATCGCCGTTTGCGTGCCACCCAATTAAATATTTTGCATCAGATACGCGGGTTGTAATGTTGGTTTGAACGCTGCGACCGGATTCCGATTCAAAGCCACGAATGTTAAGCGTTAATATATATGTTCCGGCCGTAATATTGTTGTCAAAGCGTATGTCCAGGTTTGCGTTGCCGTTATTATCGGTGCGTGCATCTTGTAAATCGACCGTGTATGTTTGTGCACGGATTGCCGTATTTTCAGCCAGGCCCGTATTTGATATAAAGTTCGGTGTAAATTTATATCCTGCAAATTTATCAAATGAATATTCGGTTGGCGTCAATGTTGCGTGTGCCGTTATGCGCCGGTTCGTTGCCGCTGTGCCAAACAGATTACGTAATGAAACCGTTGCCGACAGATTATTTGGTGCAATCCAACCGCCTTTGTCGGATGCGCCCACAATTTGTGCGGTTATTTTCATTGTGTCGGGAACAAATTCTTGGACATCAAATGTTGCCGTGCCCAGCATATCATTTAATTGATCGTTTGATGTCAGGGAATATAAATATGCATTCCAATTACCCAATGCGGCGTCATTGGGTATACTATATTCTGTGTCAAACATACCGTCTGAATTTAATGAAAATGTTTTTTCCAGTGCGATACGACCACGTGAATCATAAATCTGTAATTTTACAGGAATCCCAGATAATGAATTAAATGTTTTGTTTTTTACAATTCCACCAAGTATTAATTTTTCGCCGGGACGATAAATTCCACGGTCTGAAAATATAAATGCGCTTAATGGGGTTGTTGATGCAGCATATGTGCCGTCTATATCAAATTTGGAATATTCAACGCGTTGGTTATATGCGTTGTATGGAATAAATGATACGTCGTTACCGTGGCGGGCAACAATCGCAACTGGTTCGCGCGCGTTTTTATATTCAGACCACGGCAGAGCAGGAATTTCTGCACGGCCGTCTTGATCCGTGCGACCCGCCCAGACCGCGTTGCCGTTCCGTCCCAAAACGCTGATTTCAATATCGGATGCCGGTAATCCAGATGACAATTTTGATACAAATACCGTTGAAGATGAATCAAGGTTTACTTTACGTATTATGCCAAGGTCTGTTAATAAAATCAGGCGTTTGTCATTAAATTCTGTGGTGCTGTTGGATGTGCCGGTTTGAATTATAAATATGCCTGTGTTATCGCCATATGTTCGGTCAAGGTAATCGCCCAAATCGATGGATGCATAATTTGCAATCTTGGCCGATGGGTTAACAAAAGAAATGCGCTTTTGAAATACGACCGACATATCATATACGCCAAAGGCCCACGATTTGAATTCCATATTAGATGCAAATACGTTATATGTTTGCGATATTAAATGATTTATTTCAGATGATTTTACTTTGTATAAATTTACGTATCCTGTATCAACCCCACCACGTGCGACAATGCCCAATTCACGATCGCCCGCCAGTGATAGCAAGGCACCACTGCCCGCAATTTGGACAGACTTTGACGGGTATGGTACCCGCATTACAGATGATATGCCATTTTTCATTATAAATCCGTTTTCAGATACGGCGCCGCCACGAATGTTGACATATATGTATCGCGGATTTTCATCATTCACATCATAGGAAAATGCATATTGATGTACGCCATTTGGTACAGAAAAATCCATTTTATTAAATGTTAATTTTTCAGATTCATTTAATACCGTATCGGTTATTTCGTCGGCCGCCCAGATGTGCGGTTGATTATTATTGCGTTCGTCGGGGGTGCGATATGTTGGCAACAGGTACACCGTTATATATTTATTCCAATCCGTATCATTTTGCGCGTCTGTTGTTGTGTTTACCAATATTAACTGTTGTGCATTGCCGTTTGTGTCATCGGCCGTTATGGTTTCAATGGATGAAATTTTAAAAATGTTATCTGCAGATTCAACCGTTACATTTGCGGTTAATTTTTCTGTTTTTGAATTTTTGCCAATTGCAGGTATTCGATTTAACTTAAGGCGTATATTTTGTGGTGTGTTGGTAACAGTAACAGGTTCAGAAATAATAAACGCTGTGCGATGAAACCGATCAAATTTTATATCGAAATTCAATTTGTTGCCATCAACTTTTAATGTTACCTTGTCTTTAAAGTTGGTTGTGTCGATTTTATCGCTGAATGATATTACGGCGATGCCAATAACAGATTTTTTGTCGTCCGGGGCCGGGTACAGGTTAAAATTATCCACCCGGGCAAGAATATCCGGTGTTTCAAAAGTAATGCGTGTTGTGTCCGGTATAACATCCGGATTAAATAAATCTGAATCCAGTTTTATTGTGAATTTTGTGCCCGATGGCCACGCGCCGTCCGGATTAAATGCGATTGTGTCATCGCCATATTTATACCACGTGCCGCGAATAAACGGGGTTATTTTTATTTTGTCGGTCAAATCATTATTGCCCAGATTCATTTTGAAAGCCGGGGCGTATGTGCCGGATTCAACAAAATATGATATTGTTACCGGGGCGGGGGATGTTAAATCGCGGGCGTTGTTTGGTTCAGGCAAAGATTTTTGCGTTGCAAAAAACATAGTATTGTCATCAGTAAATGTTACCGCGTCGGGTTGGGATACATTTGCAATCAGTTTTGTTTTGTCGTTGTTCGTTGCGGTAATCGCCCACCAAATAAATGCAATCAGCGCCACGGTTATGATTGCGCCCGTTGCCCACAGTGCGATTTTTCCCCATCTTGGTATACGGGCACGTACCGTGGATGTTTTGTTTGAACGATTTTTGGATTGATGTTTTTGCCGCATAAAATTTACCCCTTCCTGATGATGTTTTCATATTAGATGCGAAATGGTGAAATTACAAGTCAATAATTAAATTTTTGCGACGCGGTTTTTTAACTTTAGGATTTTCGTCATAACAACCAGGGTGCCCAATATCGGGGGAAAGAGATACGTGTATTTGCCGCAAACAACCAAAGGAGGATACCGTGATATATGGCTATATACGTGTGTCGACAGATCATCAGACGACGGAAAATCAACGGTTCGAGATTCAAAAATTTTGTGAAAAACAAGAATTATCAATTGATTGCTGGATAGAAGAAACAATTTCTGCAACCAAGGATTTGAATAAAAGAAAACTGGGGCGATTAATTAAACGTATTCAAAAAGATGATTTAATAATTGCATCGGAACTATCGCGATTGGGGCGAAATCTGTTACAAATTATGAGTATTTTACATCATTGTATGAATATTGGTGCGCGGATATGGACAATCAAAGATAATTATAGATTGGGGTCGGATATAACCAGCAAGGTTTTGGCCTTTGCGTTTGGTTTGTCGGCGGAAATCGAACGAAATTTGATTTCCCAGCGCACCAAGGAGGCTTTGGCACGTGTTCGCGCAGAGGGTAAGCGTGTCGGCCGGCCCCGGGGCAGTCGTAATACGTCGAAACTTGAGGGGCGCGAACGTTATATCAGTCAAAAGCTGGCCGATGGCAGCAAGAAAAAAGAGATTGCACGGCGGTTGCGTGTACATCGGGATACTTTGGCAAAATTTATTGAAGAACGAGGGTTGAATTCTGATGATATGGATCAGGAATGTTAAAACACGATGCGGCCGTGTGTTAAAATATACACCTCGTCCCGACCATATGGGTTATCAACAAAGCCGGCGGAAAATGATTTATAGGATACGAAATATTCTAATGATGGGCGCATACGCATATCTATGTTATAATCTTTATATGTTATTGCACCGGTTGTTGCACGACCAATCGGCAGGTGTAAATTCATATCGCCATATACGATGGTGTCCGGAATGCCCAGACCGAATGTTATGTCGCCAATCTGGGCGCCAATGTTCAACGATGACGTATATATGTTTGAAAAATTATTTATCATTGAATTTTGGGCCGGTGTGGGTTTACCAAATGATATACGGGTATGATGGAATAATTTTATTTTATTATTGATTTCTAATTCGCCGTGGGCCCCAATAAATGTAAACAGATTGTTGGCGTTTGTTTGTAACAGTCCGTCACCAACAATAATGTCGCCGGCCATCATACCCAGTTCAAGGTTACCAAGGTTCACGGATTGTGTGTTGTGGTCTTGGCGTAATCTTTGCAGGCCGATGCCGCGATTTTTAACAGAAATAATATTTGATAAGTCGGTGTTAAATGCACGACCGTATTTGTCAAAGTATGCAAATTGCGGGTTGGTATTCTTTATATTATGTGCAATTGCGCCGGAAATGCGTGCAGATTGCAAAGGTTGCATTATATTAGTACCGGCCAGCGGGATAAGTGGGGCGCCAACGGGACGGGTTGCGCGTTCAAGATCCAACATTCCGTGTCCATAAATCGCGTCAATGCCCGGTTCGCCCAAATCGCGTGCCGTTTCAAACAGCAAGCGGGTTATTTCAGGGGCGGTCATATATGGAAATGCTTCTCGTATTACGGCAATGGCCGCGGATACAATTGGGGTGGCAAAACTGGTGCCGGTGGCAATGGCGGTGCCTGTGTCCAGTTTTGTGCCCGGTGCGGTTATGCACCAATTGCTGGTTATGCCGCACGCATTACTGTAATCGGCCAATTTACCCGTTTGGGTGTCCCACGCGACAACGTTTACAAAGTGTCCCCGCATTTCTGGCATAACAACAGGGATGGCGGACAGGGCGCTGCTTTGAATGTCAGAATCGTTTCCGGCGGCCCATACAAATATGGCGTCGCGGGCGGCGGCATTTGATAATTGATCTGTGAAATTTTTATCGGTCAGGTTTATTAACTGTTGTCGTGAACGCAAATCGTTGGCGCGCATTGGTACCGACCAACTGGCGTTAAAAATATTCGCATCGTGGGCGGATGCAATTGTGTTGCCAATTTCGTGGTATGATACAAAATTCATATTATTTGCGATTTTATATGATTTTACGATGGCGTTTGGTGCAATTGGTCCAGATGCAATTGATGCAACCGTTGCACCGTGCCAAGAATCCATACCGGCATCCAATATCGCAATCGTTGAACCGTGTCCGGTATATCCACGTGCAAGTGAATATCCAAGGCGTATTTCATTATATTGGTTAAAATTGCGGCTGTATTCGGGGGTGCTGGTTACAGATGCAAGGTTGATTGAATCTATGTCGCCGCCAACCATATCATAATTATTTGTCGGCAGTGTTGGGTGTGTGGTTTGGTTGATGGGGGATGTTGCTGTCTGGGAGGCATATGGTGTTGTGTCTGTGTTGGACATACCAATTAATGCAATTGTGCCACCCAATATGGCCGCGCCCGATAATATTGATATAGATGTCGTTCCTAAAAATCCGGGGCATTTATCGGGGTGGGCCTTGCTGTAATCGGAATTTGTACAGTTTTCATATTGGTCGGATGTCGACGACAGTGACCAAAACGCGTTTGCGCGTATGGGGGCCACCGTTGCCAAAAGCAAAAAAAGAAATACGTGTACTTTTTTCATTTCTGTCGAATGTTAGTGTAGTACATATTATTGTTTTGTCAAATTTTAAAATAGGATTTTGTTTATTTGAAAATTGCCAAATTTTACTTGATTTTTGTACAAAATTGGTCTATTATCTGGGCACGCGTTTCGGCGTGAAGAACACAGTCGTTCAGTAAACGATTTTCTGTCCAAATGAAAATTTGGTTTTTCCGAACGACGAGGATAACAACAGAAAACAAAGGATATTAAAATGGCACTGCCAACTTTTACTATGCAACAGTTGATGGAGGCCGGCGTACATTTTGGACATCATACACGTCGCTGGAATCCGTTAATGACACCATACGTCTATGGCGTAAAAGATAAAATTCATATTATTAACCTGAATAAAACAGCACCGTTGTTGCATCGTGCACTGGTCGCGTTGGAGGCAATCGCCGCCGCCGGTGGCAAGATTTTATTTGTCGCAACCAAGCATCAGGCCAAAGATATTGTCAAAGATGCAGCCGAACGTTGCGGACAATTTTATGTCAATAATCGTTGGTTGGGTGGAATGTTGACAAACTGGACAACGGTTTCACAATCAATTCGCCGTCTGAAAAAGATGGAATCTGATATTGAAAATGCCGATAAGTTGGGCCTGACCAAAAAAGAAGTCGGCGTTATGACCAAAGAAGTTGAAAAACTGCGCGATATTTTTGGTGGTATTCTGGAAATGCACGGTACGCCCCAGGCAATGATTGTAATTGATGTACCGCGCGAAATTAATGCAGTACGCGAAGCAAAAATCCTGGATATTCCAACAATTGCAATTTGTGATACAAATGCAAATCCGGAATTGGTTGATTATCCTGTGCCGGGTAATGATGATGCCGCGCGCGCAACCCAATTGTATTGTGATTTGTTCGTGGATGCAATTTTATCCGGTATCGAAAAACGTCTTGGTGGTGCGGCCGGTAAAAAGGTTGAATCTGATATGGCCGATGTTGCCGATGATTACGAGGCGGATATCAAAGATAAAGAGGCTTTGCAAAAATCTAAGATGTCCGAAGCACGCGCAGAACGTCGTGGTAAATTGATGGACAAGGCCGATAAGGCGGATAAATAATATCCCGTTTGGATGTTAATTTAAATCGGTGTGGTTAACCTTTTTGTAACCACACCAAGTCAAAAACAAAAAATTATGGGGGAAAATAATGGCAGAAATAACCGCAAAATTAATTCAAGAACTGCGTGAAAAAACATCCGCGGGTATGATGGATTGCAAAAAGGCCCTGGTTGAAACAAATGGTGATATCGAGGCCGCCGCCGATTGGTTGCGCCAAAAGGGTATTGTCAAGGCCGCGTCCAAGGCCGGGCGTGTTGCTGCGTCGGGATTGGTTACAGTTGTAAAATGTGATGATATGGGCTGTGTAGTAGAGGTTAATGCCGAAACAGACTTTGTCGCGAAGAATGACAAGTTCCAGAAGTTGGTTTCTGATATTGCCGCCAAGGCCGCAGAATTAAAAGGTGATTTTGATGCAACAATGAATGCGGTCAAAGATGATATTGCCGCAACTATTTCCACAATTGGCGAAAATATGAACCTGCGTCGTATTGCCAAGGTTACAGGTGATCATATTTATTCTTATATTCATAATGCTTTGGTGCCGGGTATGGGCCAGATTGGCGTCGTGGTTGCCATTAATGGTGATTCTGATAAAATCGATGAAATCGGTAACAAGGTTGCAATGCATATCGCGGCAAATAAACCGGAATTTATGACAATTGCAGATGTTGATCCGGATGCCGTTGAACGCGAAAAAAAGGTCTTTATCGAATCTGGCGCAACCGCGGGAAAACCAGAACAGGTTGTTGAAAAAATGGTTCAGGGACGTATTCATAAATACTATGCCGAAACCGTTTTGGAAGAACAGCCCTTTGTTATGGATCCATCCAAAACCGTAAAACAAGTCGTAGAAGAAGCCGGTGGTAAATTGGCAGGTTTTGCATATTTCGTTTTGGGTGAAGGTATCCAGAAACGTGAAGACAATTTGGCCGATGAAGTTGCGAAAATGTTGTCGTAAGTTTTGTCGTAAAATTGTATGAAAGTAAAATCCGGCGTATGTTCGCCGGATTTCTGTGTCGTGGTATTTTTTTTAGTTCTTGGATTGAAAAAATGGAAAAGTACAAGGTACATTCTGTGCGTGTAACCGTAAACCAAATGGTGTCTGTGGATATGGTGCGGGCCGGAAATAAAATTAATGCATTGTTCCCCGCAAAATTTGCCCAGATTTTATCAACGGGAACCACGGTAAAAGTGTTCTCGTCTAAATTTGACAAGAATTTGCAACTGGCATTTGTGTTTGAATCAAATGTATTGTTTTGTTTGTCGCCAGATGGTGTGTTTCGTGCACGAATTATGTTTGATTTAATTCCGGGGCTTAGTGATTTCAGTTTGGATAAATTCAGATTTTGTCGCGCGATTCAGGATTCTTTGCGTAAGTGCGGGATTAAGTCAACCGGGTCTTTGTTTTTAGATATTGCGTTGATTCAAAAACAAAATCAGAAATAATTTTATATCCCGCCAACGGGATATTATTTTATGGAAATGTCGTCTTGTCGGTGGTACCGTTGTGGAAACGGAGTTATTATGGACATATACAGAATTAGTTTTATAAAATATTATGATTTGGGCGCGAATTTGTTCTTGGAACAAAAGGGCCAGGTTGTTCGTAATCAAATTGTGCCATTGGATTTTTCTGATGGGGTCAGGCCGGGTGACGTAATATATGCTTTGGGGTGCCGTGATACGATGATGACCGCGGCGTGGGTCTGTCGTGACAGGTTGTATTTAACTTTGGTTCCAATCAGCGATTATAGACTTAAACACTTTATTTCACAAAATTTTGATTTTGATGACGGGCTGTTTTTTCGATACGCGTTGTTTCGTGCGTTGTGGGCACGCGGCATTATGCCCACTTTATCTGGGGCAAATAATTTACGATTGTTCTTGGGACAGCGGGTGCGTTGAGAATATAAAAAGGAAAAATTATGCAGAACGAATTATTACGGGAACTGGAATTGCGCGGATTTATTAATCAATCATCAAATCTTGATGGGTTGAATGACGCATTAAATGCGGGGCGTGTTGTTGGATATTGGGGGACAGATCCAACCGGCGATTCTTTGCACGTTGGGCATTTGGCGTCTTTGATGTTAATGCGCTGGTTCCAAAAATACGGGCATAAACCAATTTTGTTGGTTGGTGGTGCAACCGGACGTATCGGGGATCCGTCCGGTCGTGACAAGGGGCGACCGATGTTAACCGATGAACAAATTGAGCATAATTGTGCAGGGCTGCGGAAATCTATATCGAAATTTATTCGGTTTGGTGATGGCGATGATGATGCCATTATGGTTGATAATAATGATTGGATGAAAAATTACGGCCATTTGGAATTTTTGCGTGAATATGGAACAGATTTTACCGTGCCGCGTATGTTGTCAATGGAAAGTGTGCGCAGACGTTTGGAAAATGGTATGACTTTTTTGGAATTTAATTATATGACGTTCCAGGCGGTGGATTTTTTAACACTGAATAAAAAATATAATTGTACATTGCAATTCTGTGGGGCCGATCAATGGGGCAACAGTATTATGGGGGTTGAATTAATACGTAAAAAGTTGTCCAAAGAAGTTTTTGTTTTGTCAACGGCGCTGATTACAGATTCGCGTGGCGAAAAAATTGGAAAGTCCGCCGGAAATGCCGTTTGGGTAAATGAAGATAAAACCACACCGTATGAATACTATCAATATTTTCGCAATACCCCGGATGATTTGGTGGAAAAGTTTTTGAAAATCTTTACAGAAATTCCATTGGATGAAATTGCGCGTCTGGCGAAATTGCAGGGGGCGGAATTAAATTCTGTAAAGCGTATGTTGGCGTTCGCGGCAACGGAAATTGCGCACGGGCGCGATGCGGCAATGGCGGCGGAAAGTGCGGCCGATGCTTTGTTTTCCGGTGGTGGAAATTCTGAAAACGTTCCAACGACGGAATTGAATATGACAGATGCGATGGGGGTGGTGGATTTTTTGGTTGCGATAAAGTTGTTCGCGTCTAAGTCCGAGGCCCGGCGTATGATTGAACAGGGCGGTATTCAAATTAATGGGGAAAAAATTACCGACTGGAAATCAAATGTTCTGCCCGCCGATGATATAATGGTACAAAAGGGTAAAAAAACATTCTTGCGCGTTGTGTGCAAATGATAAAACGGGCCCTTGGGGCCCGTTTTATTTTTGTGTATGGTTTGCAATTTTTCGTGATTTTGTTACAATATGCTAAATATGAAAAAAAGATTTTTTTATTTTATTTGTTTGTTGGGGGTTGGCGTCGTTGTCGGGAATTTTGTGCCAACATCGTTGTTTGCCACCAGTGAATTGGATAATATCCAGGCACAGATAAAAAAGACTGAGCAGCAAAATAAAAAACTGAAGCAACAGGTGGCATCTTCGGATAAAGAGGTTGAATCCACAAAAAAGAAACTTGTTCGTGCCGCAGACCGGGTTAGCACATTGGAAGAACAACGTGGCGCAGTTGCAAAAAAAATTCAAGAACTGGATTCACAACGTGATAAATTAGAGCGAGATTTACAAGAAAACCGGGAACATATTGCCGATGCGGCGTCTGCGATTTTGTTTGTTGCATCGCACCCCAGTTTTGATTCAGAAAATATGCACGAATATGTTTTAACGTCTGCAATTTTGTCGGGAACCGCGGATACGTTTGATAATGAAATTCAACGTGCAACCGAACAGATTCGCGAACTGGAAAAAATACGCGAAGAACGTGCCATCGAAAAAGAAAAATTGGACAGAACCGCAAAGCGCTATGCGGATGAAAAGGATGAATTGGATAAGTTGTTGCGTACACGTTCGGCCCAAAATCAAAAGTTGCGTACACAACAATCTGAATTGCAAAAAAAATTGCGCGAATTGTCGGCGCGCGCAAAAACAATTTCGGAATTATCAGCCGGCGTGGGGAGTTCGGAAATGTCCGCAGATTCACGTTTTTCTGTTCGCAAGTTAAATAAACCTGTGCGGGGTAATGTTGTTGTACGGTTTGGCGAAAAAACAGCGTTGGGATTAAAGTCTGATGGATGGCGCATCCGCGTTCGGGGAACGGCGCTGGTTATGGCACCCGCCGATGGGGTTGTGAAATTTGCCGATAGTTTCAAGGGATTTGGCAAGGTTGTAATTATGTCCCATAAAAACGGGTATAATACGGTTATGACAAATCTTGGTGAAATAAATGTTATGCTGGGCCAGGAGGTGTTGGCCGGTGAACCAATTGGACGTATGGATTCGGACAAACCCGAAATGTATCTTGAGGTACGACGTGGTGACAAGGCCGTCGATCCGGCTCGATTGTTTCGTGAAGAAGACTAGGCCTGTTTGGAAAACTGTTTTTCCAACATTGTGAAATTTTGCATCTGGCGACGCATAAAGAATATTTTTTCCAGATTGTTGTCAATACCTTTTTGACTGGCGGGGTTCAGACGTAAATCGTCCGCGGCCTTGATAAATCGGCGCAGCCATACAACCATAATTCTGTATTTCATTATTTCGCGCAGATTTTCGTTTTTGATGCTGGGCATCGAATATAGTGTCTTGTTATGCAATTGACAGTATGTTTCGTATACGCGTTTGTATATTTCCAATTCAACCTGGAGTGGGGCGAATATGTCGCGATATATGAATTTATAGCTTGTTTCGGCAAAATCAATAAATGATAGTTTATTGGTTTTGGTATCGTACAGTACGTTGCCGGAATTTAAATCGCCGTGCGACCACGCCGGTCGCGTTTCGTATTCAAATGTTCCGATTGCGTCACGAATGTCGGCCATTTGTTTAACCTCGGCACGGGTAAACCATACAGACATTTTGTTTTCTATGAAATTATCAAGGCGATTGAATTTTAATTCATATTGGATTTTATGTAATGTCAAATCACCAATTGGATTTAATTCATTCATATCAACCAAAAAACTGGCGATACCGGTAATGATTTCGAATTGTTGACGCTTGGTTAATTTATTGTACAAATTTGGGGTAAGTGGCTCGCCCGGGGCGCGTTCTTCCAGAATTTGATATTCTTCGTCGTTAATGAACCTCATCGCCGGAATATTATACAACGGGTTGTTAATGGTACGGATTGCGTCAATAAATGACTTGGTTTTATGTTGTTTGGCCAGCCATAAATCCTTGGCTTTGTCGTTAAATGTCGGCAATGGGCGTTTTAATACAAAATCGTCACCATAATATACCGCATAGGTTTCGCGTCCGTGATTCTTAAGATTTTTGATTTTGTCCGCCATTTGATATGTCTCGATTTTATAACATTTTGGAATTACGCAGTAATGATATGATTTCCTTCTGGGTGCGTACCAGGCACGACGACATATATGATATGTATGCCTTTTGGTTGCCAGATGCCCCGGCAATAATTGCATCGCGGTATTTTTGTTTATCTGTGCGCTGGTTAAATATTACCGGGCGATAGCCATTTTGAATCAAAATCCAATTCATAATCAGGCGCGATGTACGTTTATTGAAGTCATCAAATGGCTGTAACATAACCAAATCATAATGCGCATTAAATGCACGCGTTAATGGATCAATGCTGGTGTCGTGCATTTTAAATACAATTTCATTTATTTGCGGCAATATTTCCGATGCGTCCGGTGCGTGTACACGATGACCGTTTATGTTTATTTCAATTATTTTTTTTGTCGTGCGAAACAGGCCACCCTGGATATGGGTGCCGGTGCACAGAATGCTGTGTATTTTACATATTTCGGATATATCTATGGTTTGGTCTTGGTTGGATATGATGTAATCATATGCCTCGCCCAGGTTGCGCATAGAGTTAAAGTCCAAATAATGTAATTGCTGTTTTGTGGGCATATAGAACAGCATTTTTGGTTCTGTATCGGAAATTTCGTGTCTTACCCAATTTAAGTTATTCAGGCGTTTGACAGTATCGGCACCCGATAACATTTGGGTTATCTTTATACGATTTTCCTCTATCTGTTTTTTAAATTTAGGTGTCTTGGTCATTGTTATTACCTGCTTACTTATTCTCTATAAATATAACCCTTAAATTAAATTTGTCAATATTTTTGTGAAATTTAGGCCGATTTATGCAAAAACGGGCTTGCGGGCGGGCGGTTTTTGTTTTATGCTGAGTTCAGCAGATTTTTTATATCGTGACGAAAGGAATAATAATGTTAAGAAAGTTACTGGTTTTAATGGCTTTGATGATGCCGGTTGTTGCGTTCGCCGCAGACAAGGTCAAAGATGACGAACCGGTTGAACATCTGACCGACGAACAGATTTATGAACAGTTGAAAAAATTGGCATTGGTGTTCGAAACTGCACGGGATAATTTTGTCGAAGATGCGGACGAGAAAAAAATGCTCGAAGCCGCAATGAACGGTATGTTACAGGCATTGGATCCGCATTCTTCGTATTTGTCGGCGGATGATTTCAAGGAATTTAATGATAAATCACTGGGCGAATTTGGTGGGTTGGGAATTCAGATAACCAGTGATCGCGGTGCGGTGCGCGTTATTTCGCCCATTGATGATACCCCCGCAGACAAGGCGGGTATCAAGGCCGGGGACTATATAACACATATTGATGATGAACCGGTTTTTGATTTGACACTGAATCAGGCAACAAAAAAGATGAAGGGGCGCCCGGGAACCAAGGTTAAATTAACCGTTATTTCCGAAGGCCAGGAACCACGCACAATTACGCTGAAACGCGCAATTATCAAGGTGGAATCTGTTAAATATGAAGAAAAAACAATGGCCGGAATGGAGGATGACGAAGATGCCGAAAAAATAGGATATATTCGTATTTCTGACTTTGGCGCCACAACGTCCAAAGAATTGAACAAGGCGTTGGAAAAACTGGAAGATAAAGATGTTATTGGGTATGTTTTGGATGTACGTAATAATCCGGGTGGATATTTAACCGCGGCAATTGATGTATCGGATGCTTTCCTTGATGCGGGTGAAATTGTATCAACCCGTGGTAAACGACCGACTGATATTGAACGTAACTTTGCTACACCGGGGGATTTGGCTAATGGTAAACCGGTGGTGGTCTTGATAAATCACGGTTCGGCATCGGCGTCTGAAATCGTCGCCGGGGCATTGCAAGATAATGGACGTGCGCTGGTTATGGGGTCCCAGTCTTTTGGCAAGGGCAGTGTACAACAGCAAAAACCATTGGGGGATGGAACCGCGATACATATTACCATTGCACGGTACTATACGCCATCGGGACGTTCAATTCAGAATGAGGGTATTACCCCAGATATAGAGGTTCTGCAAAGTAAAATAGAGGTTTTAGAGCGTCGTGAAAGTTTGTATTCCGAGGCGTCGTTTAAAAATTCGCTGAAAAACGAGGCGGCAGAAAAGAAAAATAAAGATAAATCTGATGATGATGAAGAAGAATTAACGGATGAAGAAAAGGACGCATTGGATTATCAATTGCAACGTGCAATGGATATGGTGCGTGCGATGGCAACATTACAAGAACGCGCAAACTTTGTTCCCGCGACGTCGGATGATATGCCAATTGCAATGGAAATAGATGCCGATTCCGATGCGGATGAATCAAAAAAGTCGGAAGATGAAAATTCATCGGAAAAATAAAAAATCGGGGCTTTGTCCCGATTTTTTATTTGTCAAGCGTTTTTTATAGGTCTTGCCTTGTGATAATTTTCGGGGTATGATATAGCCCATACGAATTTTGTTTAAGGGAATAAAGAAATGGCAAATTTAATTGTTGATGGTAACTGGGCCGCGGCAGATGTCGCGTACCGGTGTGTTGATTTTGCAGCGATTTATCCAATTACCCCAAGCAGTACAATGGGTGAATTGGCGGATGAATGGTCGTTCCAGCATAAAAAAAATATTTGGGGCGCAATTCCACAAATTATTGAAATGCAATCCGAAGGTGGGGCGGCCGGCGCAATGCACGGGGCGTTGCAGATGGGAACCTTGGCAACGACATTTACCGCATCCCAAGGCTTGTTGTTGATGATTCCGAATATGTATAAAATCGCCGGTGAGCAAACGCCATTTGTTATGCACGTTGCGGCACGTGCATTGGCGACGCACGCGTTGTCTATTTTTGGTGACCACAGTGACGTTATGGCCGTGCGACAAACAGGCTTTGCAATGTTGGCCAGTCATAATGTGCAACAGGCGCACGATATGGCCGCAATTGCGCACGCGGCAACATTGCGGGCACGGGTGCCGTTTTTACATTTCTTTGACGGGTTTCGCACCAGTCACGAAGAATCACGTCTGGTGCGCATCGAAGATGATGTGCTGCGTCAAATGATTCCGGATGATTTGGTTTTACAAAATCGGGCACGTGGTATGACGCCGGATAATCCGACAATTCGTGGTACGGCGCAAAACCCCGATGTGTTTTTCCAGGGACGCGAGGCCGCAAATCCGTTGTATATGAAAACGCCGCAAATCGTTCAAGATTGTATGAATTTGTTCGCAAAATTAACCGGGCGTAAATATAATCTGGTTGATTATGTCGGTGACCCAAATGCAGAAAATGTTATCGTTGCAATGGGCAGTGCCTGTGAAACAATCGAAGAAACTTTGGCGCATTTGCCGGCGGGGATGGGACTGTTAAAAATTCATTTGTATCGGCCATTTCCACGTGATGCCTTTTTGGCCGTGTTGCCGAAAACGGTCAAGCGTATCGCCGTTCTTGACAGGTGCAAAGAACCGGGCAGTTTGGGCGAGCCACTGTACCAGGATGTAAAAACAATCGTTGGCGATTCGATTGCTGTCTTTGGCGGGCGATACGGATTGGGCTCTAAGGAGTTTAAGCCCCGTGATGTCAAGGCTGTGTATGAAAATCTGATGCGGAACACATTGCATCATAATTTTACCGTTGGTATCGAAGATGATTTGACCGGGTTATCGTTGAAAACAGACCCGGCATTTGCGGTCCAGGATGCAAACTTTAAAACCGCAATTTTATATGGTATCGGATCCGATGGTACGGTTGGGGCGGTAAAAAATATTGTAAAAATTGTTGGCGAAAATTCTGATTTATACCCGCAATCTTATGCCGTATATGATTCAAAAAAATCTGGTGGATTGACCGCGTCGCATATACGTTTTTCGGACAAGCCCATTAAAAGTCAGTATTTAATAGAAGTTGCGGATTTTATCAGTGTTTCAAACTTTATGATTGCCCAGCGGTTTGATGTATTTCGCGGATTACGTCCGGGTGGAACAGTAATGATAAATACGTCTATGGCGCCCGATGTTGCATTTGCAAATCTGCCACGTGAAAGCCAGGAACATTTAATGCGTTTGCGCGCGCGTGTGTTCTTTTTGAATGCAAATGCGGCGGCGGCCGAATTGGGATTGGGCAATCGCATTAACACATTTATTATGTTGAATTTCTTTAATTTAACACAGGTGATTGAACCGGCTGTTGCGGCCCAAAGTGCCAAGGTCGCAATCGAAAAAACATATAAAAAGAAGGGTATGGAAATTGTTCGGGCCAATTGGGCCGCGGTGGACAAGGCGGCCGAATATCTGCACGAGTATGTGTTGCCGTCTTCTGTGTCAAATTTTGCGCCCGATTTTATGCCGGCAATGACGGATGCGGCGCCCGCAGAAATTGCCGGAACCTTGGGTGAAATGGCCGCCCAGCGTGGTGATGCGTTGCCGGTTTCGCGTTTTCGTGTTGGCGGTGAGTTTGGGGCGGGTCAATATCCGGTTGGTACCGCAAAATATGAAAAGCGCGCAATTTCTGAACGCGTTGCAACCGTTGATTTGGAAAAATGCATCCAGTGTGGCAAGTGTTCCACATTGTGCCCACACGCCGCGATTCGTATCAAGGCAATGACACCGGACCAGGCCGAAGCCGCCCGGGCGGATGGTGTAATTGTTGTTCCAATGAAAACACCGGAATTGGGACCGGATATGTACTTTACGTTGAATATTTCGCCGGCGGATTGTACGGGGTGCAATGTTTGTGTAAAAAATTGTCCTGTGCACGCATTGTCTATGATGGCGTTGTCGGATGCCGGTGACCAACAAAAGCGTTTTGATGCCGCCCAGAAAATACCAGATGTGCCACGTGAAAAGTTAAACCTGAATATACCAAAACACGTAGAGTTATTGCCGCATTATTTCGAATTTCCGGGTGCCTGTGCGGGATGTGGTGAAACGCCATATATAAAAATGATGGCGCATTTGTTTGGTGATCGGATGGTTGTGGCAAATGCAACGGGATGTTCGTCAATATATGGGGCGAATTTGCCGACCACACCGTGGACCAAGGATGCAAATGGACGCGGGCCGGCGTGGTCTAATTCTTTGTTCGAAGATAATGCCGAATATGGTTTGGGAATGCGAATCGCATTAAATCAAAAACGCGAAACACTTAAGGGACTGTTATTCGAATTAAATATTCCAAACATAGAAGAAATGTTTGCTGAACGTGACCCAGAAAAACAGCGTATAATAGAAGAAAATTTGCGCACTCAATTGGACAAAATCGATTCGCCACGGGCGGCAATGGCGCGCAGTTTGGTTGGTGAAATCGTGGATAAATCTGTATGGATTATTGGTGGTGACGGATGGGCGTATGATATTGGATATGGTGGACTGGATCATATTTTACACAGTGGCGAAAACGTAAATGTCTTGGTTCTGGACACCGAAGGATATTCCAATACCGGTGGCCAACAGTCCAAGGCAACGCCGTTCGGGGCCAGTATGAAGTTTGCCATCGGGGGTAAAGAGCACGCCAAAAAAGATTTAGGTATGATTGCAATGATGTCGGGTGCATACGTTGCACAAATCGCGTTGGGCGCAAACCAGGCCCAGGCAATTCGTGCATTCCGCGAGGCCGCCGCATTCCCGGGACCTTCAATAATATTGGCGTATGCACCGTGTATTGCGCACGGGTTCCCATTGCAAAACGGTGTGGAACATCAAATGCAATTGGTTAATACGGGTGCGTGGCCGTTGTATCGGTTTGATCCGTCGTTGGTACTGGATGGGCACACGCCTTTGACAATGGATTCAAATGCCGATGAAGTGACACCGTTGGAAGATTTCTTGAAAACGGAAAGTCGTTTTGGCGCAGCGCGTGCGGCAAATCCGCACTTTGATCGGTTGGTTGCCGAAGCCAAGGAAAACAATCATTATCGTGCGGAATTGAAAAAGTATATTGCGCATTTTGCAATGATGAATTCGCCCGAGGTCAAAGAAAACGGCGAGGGGTAAAAGAAAAACGGGGCAATGCCCCGTTTTTTTGTGTGGAATAAAAAATGTTCGTTCGGGCGGCGTGTGATGACGGTGGTAAAGTAATTTGTTGTGGAATGCCTTTTTATGTTGCATATGGGGCGCGGTTTGGTGTACATTTGGGGTATGAAAAAATTTGTTTTATTTTTTGCAGTGTTAATGACGGCGTGTACTTTTCAGACCAAACATCGCGGATATGTTTTTCCGGATAATCTGGATTCAATTGTTGCCGATATAAAAACAACACGGCAATTAACAGATGAAATTGGCGCGCCCCAGGTTAAAACAATCTATGGCGATGAATTTTGGATTTACTATGGCGCGGATGAAAATTACCGTGGGCCATTGCCGTTGAAGTATGATAATCAAACCGTTTTGTTGGCCAAGGTTGACGGGACGCGTGTTACGGATATTCGGGTGCTGTACGATGAAGATTTGCCGGATGTTATTATTTCCGAAGACGAAACCGAAATACCGGCCGCAATAGAACTGAATGCTTTACAGGAATTGTTTAATAATGTCGGACGTTTTTCGCCGGCGGGATTGGGGCAATAGTGTAAAAAGGTATTTGCAATACTTGTATAAAACGTGTAAAATAAAAATAAAAGAGAATTAGGAATGAAACGAATTTTGTTTTCTTTGTTTATAATGAATTGCACGTTTTTGGCGGGCGTTGGTGTGGCGCGGGCCACGGATTTTTCTTGTGGGCCGGGGTATATATTGGCGTCGCACAGTGATATTGATGATATTAAGGCCGCAGAATGCCAGAAATTGTGGTGCCGTGATTTGGAAACGGGTAAACCAATGGGAAGTGGGGACCGCGCAAATACCGGGTATAAATCGACGTCTTATCCGATGGAATTGTGTGATGCCGATGGAAATTGCATAGAATGCTTTGGCGATCGTAAATGGTGCAGTGGCCAGCCCGAGGGATTTTGGAACCCGGAATATGGCGCATATACGTATAATGGTGATGACAATGCGACATATACGTCATATCAGCGGGGCAGTTGTTGGGCCTGGAATCTGGAAAAGCCAAATTGTCCGGATGGCCAGACCGCAATTTTACAGGATGGACAATGGGTTTGTGCGGTGTCAACCGGAACCACAACGGGCAGTCGTGAATCCAGTATTCGCAGAACGTCCGGGTCTTTGCGGCGTGCCATCAGATAGGTTTATAAAATGCCCCATATGGGGCATTTTTATTTTTTGGGTCATTTATTTGTTTTTCGTGTTTTTTGTGCTATAATATACGGGACAGAGAGAATGGCAACTGTAAAAGGTATCCAGATTATGCCAAGTAAAAAGTTAGATTTTAAAACGGGTCAGTATGTGGTCTATCCAACCCAGGGGGTTGGAAAACTTGTTCGCGTGGAAGAGCAGGTTGTTGCTGGACAAAAGGTAAAAATGCTGGTCATTGATTTTGAACGTAACCATATGACATTGCGTGTGCCGGTTGAGCGGGCCGAAATTTCCGGGTTGCGACCATTAACGTCCGTCAAAAAAATGGACGAGGCCATTGCATCCGCCAAGGGCAAGGCCGGCGCAAAACGTATGATTTGGGCACGACGCGCCGCCCAATACGAAGAAAATATTAATTCCGGTGACCCAATGAAATTGGCCGAGGTGGTACGTGATCTGCAACGGCGAAATCCAACGGATACAATGACGTTTTCCGCGCGCCAGTTGTATTTGCGGGCACTTGAACGTATGGCCCAGGAATTTGCCGTTCTGCATAAAATAGATTTGGATGCCGCGTCCGAAAAAATAGAAGATATTTTGGGTGTGCCAAAGGAAATCGATTTGAATGCCGTTGATATTGATGATGATGATGAAACGGATGATGAAGAATAAGAAACGGGGCGAAAGGCCCGTTTCTTATTTATAAATTAAAAATTTGTGGGCGAATTTATTTATTGATTTATATATTTTGCCCATTTTTTGTTTTGTGGCCCAGAAATCAGGGAAAAAATCTAAAAAAATAATGCCGAAAAAAAACGGACGTTTATATTCTGTTTTTTCTTGGTCATATTTTAACTGATTTTTCGGTAATTCGTCAACAATATTTTTGCCGAATATAAACGTCCCTTTGGATTGGGCGTTAAATCAAGGATGGGTTTTACAAGATGAAAAAAAATTCGTTTTTTTTAATCGTTTGTTTGGTGGGGGGGCTGGCAATGGGGCAACCCGGCTGGGCCGTGAACAAGTATGTAAACTTATATCCCAATTCCCAATGTCAGGCACCAGAATATACTGAGTTTGGTTCAGAGTGGTCTGTGTGGTGTGCGGGATATGGTTCGTGGTCTAATGGTTCACAAGTTAGTGGTATTGGGATTTGTATCGATGGCAGCGGTGGTACTGATTATGGCTACTCTACGAGTTATTTAGTCCCCAGCAGTGGTAATGGTACAGACTGTTGGTGCAAAATGTTGACGCCGGCCGTATCACAGTGGGTGTATGCGTGGTCAACCCGTAATGAGTCGCCGGGGGCAAACTGTTATCGTGATTGTTCACGTAAGTGTGCAGAAAAATTGGTAAGTCGTGAATTGCAAAGTGGAATGTTTTCGGGGCTTAGCGATTGATGGGGGGGGGTAAAAAATGAAAAAGATAACGTTTTTTTTGATTGTGGGCGCATTGGTGGCCGCGGTGGGTGTTCCGGCAATTGCCGCCGCGTATAAATGTGTAAAACCACTGGAATACAACGGGTATAACAGCGCTAATTATAATTGCAGCTTAGCAATGCCGCACTATGCGTCAATGGATTGGGGGGTTACGTGCAGCAATGTCGGTGGTGTCAGTGTAAGAATGACGGGGGTTGGTGTTCTGGCGTATTCGGGTGCACACTATCCCAATGGTGGGACACGTTCAGAAATAGAGTTTTCGACAGATGTCAGTGAGCATTCATCCTGTTGGTGCAGAATGTTTACCCCGGCCGTATCACAGTGGGTGTGTATTGGGGTAGCCGCTGATGCGGCTGCCTGTGGAAAACGATGTGCAGAGCAAATGGCGTCCGATACCCCATTAAGAGGTTTAATATTCGAAGGCATTTTGTCATAAAAACAGATGGGGGTGGATAAATATGAAATATGTTTTTATGTGTTTGGTATTTCTGGGGGTGTGTATGGGTCGTGCAATTGGCGCGGAATTGATTACATCGTGCCCGGGGGATTATATTATGGTTTATGAACCATATATTTATATCGGCCCCGGAAGTTTGGCGATTACAGAGGTTGGCACGGCAACCAGTTGTTTGGTGCAATCACGTGGTGAAGCGTGTATTATGTATGCGCCGACGGGTATGGAATTTTCCGATGCAAGTGGCGACTTTGAATTTGATAATATATGTGTGATGAATTAAAACAAACGGGGTAAATAAAAATCCCGCATTGCGGGATTTTTTACATTACAAAATCTTCGCCAAGGTATACCTTTTTTACCATTTCGTCTTTGACAATTTCGGGTGTGGTGCCGTGCTTTAATATTTTGCCGTCGTGCAGGACGTAACTGCGATCCGTTATGCCCAATGTTTCACGTACGTTATGGTCGGTAATAATCACCCCCAGACCACGGTTTTTTAACTGGGACACCAGATCACGAATTTCATTTACCGCAATTGGGTCAATCCCAGCGAACGGTTCATCCAGTAATATAAATTTGGGATCATTCGCCAATGCACGTGCAATTTCCACACGACGACGTTCGCCACCCGATAATGCCGTTGCCGGACTGCGTCGCAGGGCGGTAATCGAAAATTCATCCAATAATGCGTCCAATTTTTTTTGACGTTTCTTGCGGCTGGGTTCGACAACCTCCAGAATGGCCATAATGTTTTGTTCAACCGTTAAACCGCGGAATACACTGTTTTCCTGGGGCAGGTAACCGATGTGCAGGCGGGCCCGCTGGTAAAACGGCAGGTGGGTTATATCCTGGGAATTTAAGAATATTTGCCCGCGCGTCGCGCTTAATTGGCCCGTTATGCAATAGAATGCGGTGGTCTTGCCCGCGCCGTTTGGCCCCAACAGACCAACCGATTCGCCTTGGTGTGCCTCCATCGAGATGTCTTTGATAACCATACGTTTACCGTATGACTTTGACAGGTGTTCAACACGTAGTACAGATTGTTTCATAATTTTATCACCAATTCTTCTGTTCTGATTTTGTCACCGTTGCTGGAATCAACGCGAACATTGTCCGTCAGTGTTATTGTGCGGGTCGTTCGATTATATTCGCCCGCGTTCGCAGTTATGTTATCACGTATGCGGGTGCCATCCGATATGCGCGTTGTTGTGCCAGAAACGTAATCCAGTAATATTATGTCGGGATTTTCGTATTCTTGGCGGCCGCTGCGTGCGTGAATTTGGAACGGTTCACCGTTTTTGTCGGTGCCCGAAAATGATGCGTTTGACATTTTAAACTGGTTACTTACAATATCCGTCATATTTATTGCAGATATTGGTGTCCATAATAACTGGCGCGTGAATAGTGATCCCGCAATCAGCGCCGCAACCATAACCAGACCCCAACCTGTAAAGAAAAATTGCCACAGACGCTTTAGACGTCTGTGTTTTGTGAATATTATAAATGTTCTTTTGTCGCCTTGCACGCGCACAGTGTAGCGCGAAGAGAATCAAAATGCAATTTTTATATTTATTCTGGATTTTTTTTATGTTATAATTCTTGCCAAGAGAGATGAAGAAATTTTTGCTGATTTTTACTGGATTGGCGGTGTGCCTGGGCGGAACAACGGCAAATGCCGTTACTATTAATAAGGCCGCACCCGTTGCACCCGTGGAATCATCAACGTCAAACGCCACGGCCAGTTTGGTGCCAACCGTGCTTGGGATTATCAGTGGTGTTCAACAACTTAGCGCAAAGCAAAAAGAACTTACGGCGGAATGCATCCCAAGTAATCAAGAAATAACCTTTGTTGATAATGTCGTTAAAGAATGGGCAAAAACCGGGGCTATGACCGCGGACGAGGTGCAAAAACGCTTGGGACGGCAACGGTGCAGCGTGGCGGTTGGTGGATATCGAAGCGCGGTTGAGGTTGCCGCCGGTACCGATATGGATGATTTGATTTGCTATGATTATTTTGCAGGTGATGGAAATGCCGGAATGGTGTGGGAAAATTTTCCCAAGGTCGGGGTTGCCACATATTGTTCAGATGGCGGACCGGTAAGTTCGTGTGCAAGCAAAAATCGCATAACTGTTTCTGATATTTATGACATATTTAATTTGGTCGATTTTTCCGAGGCCGATTATTCCGCGTCGGAATTAACAATGGCCGCACGATTGATGTCGAAAATAGAAAAATGTTCTTATTCCAGATTAAGCGCACAAAAACGTCAGTTGTGGGGCGAGTTTTTAACCGATACTATAAACTCTTTGGGTGAACCGACAAATACCGGAACAATTATGCAATCTGTGTCCGGACTGACCGGTGGCGGTGGATTGGGGACCTCTTTGGGATCGATTGGGTCGTTGGCAACTTCTTTGTTTGCAAATTAAAGCAAATTAAATGCCCGGGTGGTTTGTTGGGCGTTTTTTTGTCTTTACTAATATTGCAAAAAATCGTATAATACAAGGGATTATAAAAAGGAAGTTTTATGAAAAATAAATCTTTGACATCAACGTTTATTATTTCACGTATGTTGGCCGTGGCGTCTGTTGCGGTGTTGGCTGCCTGTGCCGGCGGTAATAATAATGATGAATATGTGGCGGCAACAACCCCGACGGTTGATTATGTCGAAGGTCTGGATGTTTATTCGGCACCGCACCAAGATTCCTTTTTAAATCAATTGGCGATGAATTATCGTTCTTATGCAATTTATAATGCACGGACCAGTGGATATCCCGATATGGGGGAATACTTTGCGCAAAAGGCCGTCGCCGCATTCAGTGGCGAATTGCCTTTCCCAGAGGTTTTGGATAATTGGCCCGTGGCGGATGAACAAGAATCTTTTGAACTGCATACCGCGTATAACGATTTGTTGGATCAATTGAAAAATGATGCCAGTATGACAAACCCAGAATTGGCCGCCGAGGCCCAGGCAAAATATGACTGTTGGTTGTCTGCGTCGGCCAGTGGTCAGACCGGTACCGCAAATGAATGCCGTGACAGATATTATAAAACTATGACGGCCTTGCGCGATTGTACAGGTGGCAAGATTGTAAAAAATAAAACTTTGGAAACGGTAACCGAAACAACCCAAACGTCTGTGACAACAAATGGTGATGTTATGGTGGCCATTGAACGGGGCGCAGATGCGTCAACACAACGCTATTATCCGGATACGCGTAATATGTCGGCAATGAATGGTACCGGCAAGGCACGCGAAGGTGTTATTATTGTTAATAACGTTAATGTGCCAGAGCACTTGATTAACCCCGTACCGGTTCAGCCGATGGTCTTTAACCAGAATATTTATGGCGGGGACAAGACAATCAGCGACAGCAATAATGTTAACGATAGCAGTGTGCGCGAGTGCCTGCGCGAGGGGGATGTTAACTGTGTGCCACCCGCACAGCCGGTGGAACCGGCGGCAGAACCGCAACAGGAAATTCCCCAGGTCAGTGACGAACTGGTTACGCGTGAAGAATTTATCAATATGATGATGGCTATGCGCGCAGAATTGGCGGCAATAAATGAACGCCTGGATAAGTTGCAGGCAAATGCGTCGACTGAAAAAACATATGAAAAAACCTTTATCAAAGTGCAACAAATTCCGTTGGAACCAAAACAGCACGTGATGGAGGAAGTTTTTGAAATTATGTTTGACTTTGACAAGGCGACAATTAAACCAGAGTATGAGGAAATTATTAAACAATTGGCCGCCGCAACCCAAGATAGTAAAAATATCAAGGTGTCTGTAATTGGGCATACTGATACAATGGGAAGTACGGATTATAACTATGCTTTGGGTGGGCGTCGTGCCGAAGCCGTTCAAAAAATGCTGATTAAATACGGTATCCCCGCAGGTCAAATTGTTGCCGTTTCTGCAGGTGAAGAAGATTTGGCGGTGCCAACAGGTGACGGGGTTGCAAATGCCGCAAATCGTCGCGTTCAGGTTATAAAAGAAGTGCACTATACAGAAGATCCAGGCAAGCAAGTCCAGGTTCCAATTGCCGTGGTTGAAGAGTATGTTACACCGGAACAGGCGGGCGTCTGTGGTATGTATGGATGTGGACAATAGTTTTTCGAGATAGGGGATTATACAAAATACTTGACAAAAAACAATTATTAGTATATATTCCCATTAGTCCGAGAGATGTTTGTAAAGAGGCATTGAAATGACGGAAAATACAAAGAATTTTATCCAGGCTGCGGCGGCATTACAGGGTAAATCGCGTGGCGCCGGATACAAAAAGGGTATTGCGGCGGTAAATTTGGCGGCCGAGTTTAAGGCGCGTGGTGTGAATGTGCACGATAATGGCCAGAATGAAAAATAACAATTTATAATTATACTATTATGTTACAGGGGGCGGTTTTTTGTCCCCTGTAATTTTTTTCGGCGTGCAAACGGCAATGTGCAAATGTTGCTGGTAATTCGTGACTAAATAATGCCGGGGTGGGCGGGCGATACTGGTACCGCGCGACGTTTTGCGTGGGCGGTTAACCAACATCCTATAAACATATTTATATTTGTGGGGGCCACGCGGCACGGGATGATAAGAATTTTTATTATGTCTGTGGGCTGTGCCCGCGGTAGTTTTTTTTACTGGATTGCCACGCCACTGACGTGGTTCGCAATGATAAGTGGAGGGTACGGGAATGACAAAAGAGAGTGTGTGATGTGGGGATTGTTCGTGGGGGGCCTGGATTGCCACGCCACTAACGTGGCTCGCAATGACAAGGATTATGGTCGTTGATTTATACTCCCTCGTGATGACAGGGTGGGGTATAAAAGTCGAACAAGTATAAGAAACAACAGCCGTACAAGTATATTGTCATTGCGAGCAAAGCGAAGCAATCCAGTTGCTATAAACTTATTTGTGGCGGCAAATACGCATTATGGATTGCCACGCCACTGACGTGGCTCGCAATGACAAGGGTGGGAACTCGTTATTAGTTATGGGCAACAAATTACCAGTAACCAGAAATTGGTAACTATTATCTCCTTGTCGTGCATAGGCACGGCTCGTAATGACAAGGGTAATACAAGTCATACAAGGACGGGACACAACAGCCGTACAAGTATATTGTCATTGCGAGCAAAGCGAAGCAATCCAGTTGCTATAAACTTATTTGCGGCGGCAAATACGCATTATGGATTGCCACGCCACTGACGTGGCTCGCAATGACAAGTGGGGCCCGTTGTGGTGCGCGGGGAAATGGTGAGCATAAAAAATCCCCCAAACGGGGGATTTTTTATTTTTTTGATGACCAAAATAATGACCACAGCCACCCGATAATTGTCCAACCGAAAATCCAACTGGCCAATCGAACAAGAATCATATCCTGTTTGTTTTTTCCGGTTTGCCGTGCCAGCCACGCCGGTGCCAGCACTATGACCGTAACAATGCAAAATGCCAGTGCGTATTTAATTATCAACAAAATATCAGGTGTTGTAATCATTTTTGGTTTTTATATACCATATTTTGCGGTGTTGCCCAATTCTTCTTCTATGCGCAATAATTGGTTATACTTTGCCATACGGTCTGTACGGGACATAGAACCTGTTTTAATTTGCCCCGCGTTTGTTGCAACGGACAAATCCGCAATCGTTGTGTCTTCGGTTTCGCCACTGCGGTGTGAAATAATGACGCCATAGTTTGCATCCTGGGCCATTTTTATTGCACGCAGGGTTTCGGTCAAACTGCCGATTTGATTTACTTTAATCAATATAGCGTTTGCAACGCCCGCGTCAATACCTTTTTTCAGGCGCGCCGGATTTGTTACAAATAAATCGTCGCCGACCAATTGGCATTTATCGCCGATTTTATCGGTTAATTTTTTCCAATTTTCCCAATCTTCTTCGGCCAATGCGTCTTCGATTGAAATGATGGGATATTTAGAGATTAAATCCGCATAGAATTCTATCATTTGATCGGCGGTATATTCGTGGCCTTCGAATTTATATATGCCATCAGAATAAAATTCAGATGATGCAACGTCCAGACCAATTGAAACATCCGTGCCGGGTTTGTAACCCGCCGCCGTTATCGCCGCAATAATTGTATCCAATGCCTCGGCACAGGAATGAAAGTTTGGTGCAAAGCCGCCTTCGTCACCGACGTTTGTCGAGTTGCCGCCGTGCTTTAAAATGGATTTTAAATTGTGAAAAATTTCAGACCCCATACGAATCGCGTCGGATTCTGATTTTGCGCCATTGGGAATAATCATAAATTCTTGGGCATCAAGACCGTTATCTGCGTGTGCGCCACCATTTATGATGTTCATCATAGGGCGGGGCAAAATGCACGGGTTTGTGTTGCCGTATATTTCAGCGATATATTTATATAATGGAATATTTTTTGCGTGCGCCACCGCGTGCGCAGCCGCCAGTGATACCGCCAATATTGCGTTTGCGCCCAATGTGCCTTTGTTATTTGTGGCGTCCAGTGCAATCATCTTTTCGTCCAGGGCCGTTTGATTGGATGCGTCCATTCCAATTATTGTTGGTGCAATTTTTTCATTTACATTTTTTACCGCGGTTAATACACCTTTGCCCATATATGCGGTGCCACCGTCACGCAGTTCAAGGGCCTCGAACGAACCGGTCGATGCGCCCGACGGCACAGCCGCACGACCAAATGCGCCACCATCCAAAGTAATATCGCATTCAATTGTCGGATTGCCGCGGCTGTCCATAATTTGACGTGCGTGAACGTTTTTAATAGAAAACATACTTTTTTCTCCTTATTCCTAAAAAATATTCATTTTTATACAGTTCCGTCTTGTGTTAGTTGACGAATTGTGCAATAATATAATCATAAATTTGGTTGGAAAGAAACAGAAAATATGATGAAAAAGACAATATTTTTTATGTTGTGCCTGGCACCAATGGGGGCCCAGGCCTTGACTGTGAACGGCACGCCGGAGAATCCATTATGGGGTTATAATACCGCCGAGGCGGGCAATGCGCCAATAAATTATACCACTATGATAATTGGTGAAACCCCCACGGTGGCGGATGAAAATACTTTTTATGCCGGTGAATATGTGGACAAGGATAGTTTTACCATCCTTTCAAACGAGGATGTGTCGGTTTCAGGGAACTTGACCATAAACGAAGGGTACAGTTTGGGGCTTAAAGTGCCGCAAACCCCAGGGGATTTGATTAATATAACCTTTGGTTCTGTTGTGGCAGATGGTGCCTTGTTTGTTCAAGATGCTAATGAATTCAAGGTTACCGGGGCGGATGGCGTTAAAATTGCAGATGGATTTCGCATAGATGCCGATTTGTCTGATGCGTTGCCGGAAACACTGCCTTTGAATGACGAAGGTGATTTGGATATTTCTTTTGCCAAAGGTATAAGTGTCGGTGCCCAAGTTGTTGATATTGATGGTACGGTTGCGGTTACCGGTGGGGATACTGTATTGTCGGTTGCCGGTGATTTAACTGTGGGTGGCTTTCAGAATAACGGTAAAGGAAAAGTTATTATGAATGCGGGCTCTGTGGCCATAGATAATGGTGATCTGGAAAGTGGAACCGGCGCGGGATATACGGTTGTTGCATCTGGGGGGACGGTTAATGTTGCGGGCGATGTGTATAACCGCAGTAATACTATGTACATAGATGCCGATGGTGCCATAAGTGTTGGTGGGGCAATTGTTAATGATGCAAATGCCAATATGGTTGTTAAGGGCGCGTCTTTGACTGTTTCGGGTGGTGATGACGAGCAGAATGTTTCTTTTGTGAACAAGGGAAATTTATCAATCGATGTTGTTGGTGAAACCAATTTGGCCCACGGGTTTGATTTAAGCACTATGCAGATAACAAATACCTTCTCGCTTAAAACCGGGACGTTGAATTTGGGTGATGGTGCGGATAGATGGTTAAATGTATTTTCTAATAAATTAAACAGTTTTAAATTAAATGTAACAAATGATACTTTGGCCATAAAAAGCAGTGTTATAAATGGGCTGGTAAATGCAGATTCTGGACAGGGGCCTGTGTATAACACAAATGCAAATATGGAGATAGAGGCCAAGTCGATAGAGATTGCAAAATCCGAATCGGGTAATGAATCTGTTACGGGTGATGTTGTAAATAATGGGCAATTGCTTAAGATGAAGGCAACTGACCAGGATGGCGCGGGTATTGTTATTGAAGGTGACGTTTACGGCGAAAATGGAACAACAGAGATTATTTCTGAGGCGGAATTAAATGTTGCCGGTGATGTCTCTAATCGTGCAAAAATGTCTTTGAATGGCGCGCTGGTTAATTTGACGGATGTATCCAATGAAAACGGTGATTTGGATATTACTTCGTTGACCAATGAGGTTGGAAATATTGTTATCGCGGGTGACGTTACAAATAAATCTGGCACCACATATATAAATTCTAAGTCAATAGTAATTGGTGGAACGTTGGCCAATCATTCTGGAACCACAACGGTTGATGGGTCGGATGATGCCGGCGATAATATGAAAATTGGCGCAATTTATGTTGATGGTGGCGTGCTGGATATAAATGCGTTAAAGGGGACGGTTCAGGTTACAAATCAAACCCAAGGTGGCGGTGTTACGATGACCGGCGCCGGAACAATTGATATTGTTGGTGATGGCGCGATGAATATTGATAATGCCACCTATAATGTTACGGCGGATGGCACGATTAATATTGGTGGTGATGTGACCTTTGGCGGTGCAACACCCGCCCAGGGAAACGGCGATGTTAATGTTGCCGCAGATGGCGATCAGGTTTTTGTTATGACGTCTGGCAATGGTGAAATCACGATTGGTGGTGATATTAATGCGACCGCAAATGCGACACATACGGGGAAATTGGTTGCCAATTTAATAAATGTTGGCGGCGATGTTAATGCATTGGGTACCGGTAATCGTTTAATCTTTGGTGGCACGGAACAGAATGGATTGACCGTTGATGGGGCGATTTCGGCGACAAAAGGGGCCAAAATTGATATTTATACGAGGGCCACAAATGTTGGTTCTGTTAATATCGATGGGACCAGTGCTTTAACCGCGTATGGTGATTATATTGCCGCAAATGCGGGGGCAATCAATGTTGCGGGTTTGTTGTGGTTTGATGGGGCGTCTGATCGGCCGACCGGTGGATTGATTGTTGATGATACAGATAGTTTTGAATTAAAATCCGAATCGGGTCAGGTGTCGGTTGCCGGCATTGATTTGGGGACGGGTAAATCATTAACTTTGCGTGCGGAAAATTCCGCAGTGAACGCGGCCGGCGCAGTGGTCAGTGCGGGAACATTAGACGCAATTGCCAAAAATATTCAGATGGGCGATATTACCAATTCGGGTATAATGACATTAAAGGCGGCCGAAAAGGTTTCGGTTGGCGATGTTGATGTTACCGCGGGAACCGTTAATATTGCTGCAAATGGCGTCGACCAGATGAATATCACTATGGGTGGACTGGATATTGCCAATGGCGCGTATGTGAATATTGATTCGGATACGTCGGCCAATGTCATCGCAATGGGCGATGTTTCTGTTGGTGGTGATGTTGCCCAAGGCAGTCGTGCAGGCACGTTGAATCTGGGGGCGAACGAAATAAACTGGGCCGCGGAATCATTGGCAATTGCCGGAAATTATAATGCAACAACGGGACGGGCCGTGTTCGATGTTGCAAATGCAATTTCCATTACTGGTAACATAGATGTTGCCCAGGGGGCAGAACTGTCAATGACCGGTGCGAAAATTGCCACAACAAATCTGGAAAATGATGGTGTCTTGGCATTGCACGCGGATAATGGTTTGGATTTGAATTTGATAACAAATACCGGCGATTTAACTTTGGATTCTGGGGCCGGGGTTACGAATGTTGATACGTTTGCCGTTGGCGATTCTGGTACGATTACGCTGATGGGGGCGGGATTGACAACAACGGATGCGACGACGGGGGAATTTACAACCCAGAATAAGATGCTGTATCAAAACTATGCCGATAGCATTGAAAGTGGCGCGGTCAATGTCGTTTCTGATGACTATGTGATTACGTCAAATAAAATTGATGTTGCCGGTATTAACCAGGTTTCGGGTAAAATGCAGGTCTTGGCCAGCGATGTCAATATTTCGGGTGATGTAACGGCGGTTGATTGGCGTTTCGTTAAAAATCCAACGGATACCTGGATTAATGCACAAATCGACGGAAATGTTTCCGGTGGGGTTGATTTCTGGGGACTGGAACGTTTGAATATCGATGGTTATTATACATTTAATAATAACAGTGACCTGTGGGCCGCGGTAATGCCATATGATGAAACAGGTGCAGAAAATACATCTGGACAAAACTATTGGTCAAAGGTCGAGATTACCGATGATAACAAAATTGGTGAAATTACAAATGCCGAAAACGGTGGTGCGTTGATTACCGTTGGGGAACAGTTTATTTCTGAAGTTTCGGGCGTTTCACTGGACAGTGCGGAAACACGCCCCCAGATTGGAATAACGCTGTTTAATACGGTTGATACGGGTACGGCAATATGGTTGCTGCACGCGGACAAAGGTATAAATGTTGCCGATGAATTTGATAAACTGCGTAATCTGGATGTCAAGTTCTGTAATAATGATGGCTCGTTGTGCATTAATTATGCGGATACGTTAAGGCCGTCGAATCCGTATAACGGCACAGAAAGTGATCTGCCAATCTATATATCTGAACGTGATACAGATGGCGATGGCAAGGCAGACAGTTTGTACGTTGTGTTTGACCCGGCGTTTGGCGGACCAATTAATGTCTTTGACCCAGAAGATGTTGTTGCGGGCGTCGAAGATGCAACAGATGGCGAAATTACCACGTCCGAGGCCATAGATAACTTAATCAAAGGCCAAATGTTGAACAAGGGCTTTGCCGAAGATTCGCCGATTGAAATTATACCGGTTATATTTGATGGTACGAATTTTGAAGAAATGGCAAATGAACTGTATGATCGGATGGAATATTATAAAATGACGGGCGAAGCCGCGCCTTTGGCACGTTTCAGTCGTCTGTTCCAGCCACGTGAATTGGAGCAAATCGTGGGCAGCATTTCGTTAAATGAACATACAAATTTCCGTGATTTCGAAGATCGTATGTTGGATGAATTTATTTGGAATCGTAACCGTGATTTAAGCAAGGCCTGGGTGGATGTTGACTTTGGTATGTTCAGCCAGGATGTTACCGATGGCAAGCGTGTCAAAGGTAATCGATTCAGCGTTGCCGGTGGCTTTGACTGGCAGTCTTCTGAAACGATGCTGTTGGGGATAAGTGCGCGTGTTTCGAATTCGTCCGGCGATAATTCTGATGCGGTTGAATTGGGCTATTTGCCGAATCAGTCGCTGATGGGGACGGTTAACGTTAATGTGGAAGATTTGAATATTGGCTTTGGCGCGTATTTAATGAAAATATTGGGCGAAAAGACGCGTTTGTATGGGAATGCATTCTTGGACGTTCATATGCTGGATACGTCGCGTGATCAGAACTTTGTTGACCATATTGACGGCAGTGGCACCGCATTCAGCATTATCAGTGAATGGGGCTTGATGCACGATTGGCTGAATCAATATATTGTTGGTAATATGTATGCACGTGTTGGATATAATTTTGGCTTTGATTTGACAGAGCACGCCGCCGGCCAGGATTATATGGATATGTATTCTGATGGATATTTGATTCTGACACCGGGATATTCGTTGATTGCGCAAAAGCGTATATATCCGTCGGCCTGGTTCCAGATTCGTCCGTACGCATCGATTGGTGTCGAATACGATGTGTTGGGTGCACCGGATTTTGTTAAATATAAATTCTCGCCGGCGCATAAGTATACAAAGTATGATATTGAACTGGATCCGTTATGGGCAAATATTGGCGGGGGTGTTGAATTCCTGTCGGCCAGTGGGGTTCAGGTTGGAATTGATTATCGCTATCAATATAATGACGCGATACAATTGCACAATATCAAGGTTACAGGATCATATCGGTTCTGATAAAAAGCGGGGCGTTTGTCCCGCTTCTTTTTTGTACAGAATATTGCCAAAAAATTTATTTTTATGCGGGTGCCGTGTGCCAATTGCATCGCTTGGATGTGCGTTGTTTTTGTCGTGCAATTGGTGTGGAAAAAAGAATTGTTCCGTTTTATCAGTTATTGGTGGGAAAACGACGTGATTGGGGTCAAATTGTGCCTTAATATTGTGGTATTATTTTGTTGACGCGGTCGCAGAAATTTGGGTAAAATATATTTAAATAAATGCCGAAAACAAACCACCGTTTTTTCTTGGTGTTTTTGTTTGTGAAAAAGTCCTGGATTTCTGCATATTTTTCCCCCTGAGTTTTGCCGAATTAAAACGGTCGTTTTTTTGTACGCGTTATGTTTGCGATTATATTTTGTATGCCGTTTGGGTTTGGTGCGCAAGCATCAAGTACGGCGTCAACGTGTGATATGTGTGAATCGATGCTTGCGTTTATAGCAGATAAATGTTTCGGAATGGGCAATTGCACAGAAGAGGAGATGGTGTCAATTATGGAAACGGCCGCGCTTAGTTTGCCGGCCGTATTACGTGCCCAGGCCGAGATTTTTATACAACAATATGGCATTGCATTGGCGCAATTATATAATCTGGGGCAAGGCGAGTCAGCTTGTGAAGTACTTGGGCTGTGTTCAAGCGGTGGCGGAGAAGATCCGTGCCCCGATTGTACGGATTGTTCTTCCACATCGTGGGCCGCAATACGTCCCGGATATGAAAGCAGGGTGTCGGCCTCTTGTAATTGTGGGGTGTGTGAAAAAAATACACTTTATCGTTGTGCCGCGGATTATTATGGATATAGTGAAACCGTGGGAGCCGTGTGTAAAGCCTGCCCCAAGTTGGGCAGTGTTGCCGGTAAATCAAATGCAGGCAGCACCCTTATAACAGATTGTTTTGTTCCGTCTGGGACAACGGGGTCTGAAACCGCGGGTAATTTTATATATACGGCCAATTGTTATTACAGTAATTAAAAATCCGCCATTGGCGGATTTCTTGTTTATTAAAATGGTATATCGTCACCAATATCCGCAACCGAGATTTCTTCGCGTTGCGTCGGGGTGTCGGGTTGACCATAGTCGCCACCGGTTGCGCCGCCATCCAAACTTTTTGCGCCAGACAGAATGACCATTTGGCCTGCGAACTGGTTTAAAACAACCTCGGTCGTGTAAACGTCCACGCCCTGTTGATTTTGCCACTTGCGGGTGCGCAGGGATCCTTCGATATACAATTTTGTTCCCTTTTGCAGCATACGTTCGGCAACCTCGACCAGGTTGGGATTAAATATAACAACGCGGTGCCATTCGGTTTGCTCTTTTTGTTCACCAGTTTGGCGGTCGCGCCAACGATCCGATGTAGCCAGAGAAAAACTGGCCACCTTTTGTCCGTTTTGCATAGTTCTTATCTGGGGGTCTTGGCCAACGTTTCCAACCAATATGACTTTATTTATGCTGCCTGCCATTGTTGCTTCCTTTGTTTATTAATTCGTATTAATAATTGGAGCAGTAAAACCCGAAAAAATCAAGGGAAAAACAATATTTCTTGTTTTTTATCGGCAGATTACGTATACTGAACATCGAGTCAATGGGGACATTGGGTCAGGGACGTAAGAAATCCCATAGCAAGACAGCGATGATAATTCATTGTTGTTATCCGATTGGTAAAAAACGGCACCACTGGTTTTGGGGTGCTGGGTATTTTATCTCCCGATTTTTAAAAAAGGTCGGGGGGCCCGTGGTTATAAAACAGCGTGTGTTTGCGCGAAGATTACGGGGGTCATTCTTGCTATGATTTTCTTAACTCCCCGACCGCCAATTGATTTGGCGGTTTTTGTTTTATCAACAAAAAGGGAGAAAAAAATGAGAAAATTATTATTTCTTTTGTTGGTGGCGGGAATGCCATCACAATTGCTTGCGGCGGGATACCTGCAAAACGGTGAACGTTGCGTGCCGGGATCCACATTCGAAGATGATACAGGTGTGTGCGAGCCAGGGTGCAGATGTTATTATGAGCGGGAAAACCCAGAATTTGGCGTTTGTATTGCGAAATGTGATGCGGTTGGTGTGGAATACGCCCATTTTTGGGTTGGATATGGTTCCGCGGCGCCCGGATACGCACAGCGTCGTTGTGCAGATTGCGATATAATGGAAGATTGTCCACCAAAAACACAATATGCCTGTACCGCGGGATATTATGGTACGCCATCCAGTCCTCAAACGGGGTGCCAACTTTGTCCAGGTGTGGAATCGGATATGGGAACCGTGGCCGGTCGCAGCGATAAGGGTGATAATGCAGATATTTCAAAATGTTATATTTATGGCGGCATCAGCGGCAGTGACGAAGTGGGGAATTTCACAATACAGGGGAATTATGAAAAATGTTATTGGTAAGATATTGTGATTATGGGGCGCGGGTTGTCTGTGCTTGACTTTTTGTCAAAAAATATGTATAATATATGGGTCTATTAGAGGTGGCACGTGTCTGTGGCCGCCGTTTCCACAAAAGGATTTATTTATGCATATTAATGAACTGAAGGCAAAATCGCCTCAACAGCTGTTAAAAATGGCTGAAGATATGGGAATTGAAAATCCGGCGCAATTAAATGTTCAACAATTGCGCTTTGCCGTTATGCGCGTGTTCGCCGCGGATAAAAAGGTAACGTTGATTGGTGATGGGGTTCTGGAACGTATGCAGGATGGTTTTGGATTCTTGCGCGCACCAGAAAGTAATTATCTGGCCGGGCCGGATGATTTATATGTGTCGCCCGGGTTGATTAAAAAATATGGTCTGAAAACAGGTGACTATGTCGAAGGTCAAATCCAGGCACCGCAAAATGAATCAGAACGTTACTTTGCACTGGAGACGATTGAACGCGTTAATGGCGGCGATCCGGATAAGTTGCGTCATAGGGTATCCTTTGATGATATGACCCCGTTGTATCCAGATGAAATGCTGAAGATGGAGGTCATTGGCGACAAGGATAAAGGACGCAGTTTGTCCGCCCGGGTTATCGATTTAATTGCGCCAACCGGTCGGGGACAACGCAGTTTAATCGTTGCGCCACCGCGTACCGGTAAAACCGTTATGCTGCAAAATATTGCCCACAGTATCGCAACGAACTATCCGGATGTTAAACTAATCGTTTTATTGATTGATGAACGTCCCGAAGAAGTTACAGATATGCAACGCAGTGTTAAGGGCGAAGTTATTTCTTCCACCTTTGACGAACCGGCCGCGCGTCATATCCAGGTGGCTGAAATGGTTATTGAAAAGGCCAAACGTTTGGTAGAGGCCGGCCAAGATGTTGTTATTCTGTTGGATTCAATCACACGTTTGGGGCGCGCCTATAATACGGTTGTCCCATCCAGTGGCAAGGTGTTGACCGGTGGGGTTGATGCATATGCGTTACAGCGACCAAAAAGATTCTTTGGTGCGGCGCGTAATATAGAGGGCGGTGGTTCGTTAACCATCATTGCAACCGCGTTGGTTGATACGGGATCCAAAATGGACGAGGTTATTTTTGAAGAGTTCAAAGGTACGGGTAACAGCGAAATTATTTTAGACAGAAAATTGTCTGATAAACGTGTGTATCCGGCGATTGATATAACCAAATCCGGCACGCGCAAGGAAGATTTATTGGTCGGCAAAGATACATTGTCAAAAATGTATGTCTTGCGCCGCATAATTAATCCGATGGGCACGCTTGAGGCGATGGAGTTTCTGTTGGATAAATTGCGTCTGACAAAAACAAATGATGATTTCTTTTCGTCTATGAATCAATAAACTTTATTACGGATGTCTGATAGAGAAGATGCCCCGTTCAAATTTGAACGGGGCGTTTTAAATGTGGGTAAAATAATGACAATGTATTTAAGGTATTTTATTTTTTTGGGGCTTTGTATTGGGATGATTGTGTTCGCTTATTTAATGGGCGGACGAATTGCTGCGCAAAAATGTAACGCGCTGGTTAATGAAGCCAGCGCATCGCAACAGCGTATAATTATTGAGCAAATAGGAAATGTAAATGAGAAAGTTGTTAATACTGGGGTGTGCGATATTCGTCGCATCCTGCGCGAAAAATACACAATTGCAGAATAACGCATTTGTTCCGTGTGTGCCGATTTATGGGCGGGCGTCTGATTGGGATATAATCAGTGATGATTTGGCGCGCAATATTTATCGGCATAATCTGTTTTGTGCAGAACAAACCTAGTCCACGGCCAGTGCAATTCCAATCAACTTTTTTACTGTGTCTGCGCAGTTTGTATCACCAGATGGCGCATATTCAACAAATTCAAAACTGTGCGCGTCGGGTGCAAATGTGCGTATAAGATATTCGGCCGTCTGTAAACTTAACCCGTTGGGTTCCGGTACCAGGACATCACCAAATGTCTTGGGGTCAATTGCGTCAAAGTCAAATGATACAACATATGGTCGGGCACCAATTTTTCGGCGGACTTCATTCGCCGCAGTAATAACGGCATCCTGTGTTTGTAATTCCGATGCATTGCGCATATAAATGTTTTTTGTGTGCACATATTTTATTTCCGATGGTTCGTATGAACGCGTGCCTAAATAAAATAAATTTTCTGGGTACAGGGCAGGCCGTTGCATTTGCAGTGACAGCCAACGCGCGTCGCCATCGCCCAACAGTGCACGAACATTTGTGCCGTGCGGGGCACCAGATGCCTCGGCCTGGGATGATTCAGGGGTGTGAATGTCCAGATGGGCATCAATATAAACCAGACATAAATCTTCGTCGGGTAATCTGTTGGCCAATGCCGTAAAATGGCCAAAGTTTACAGAATGATCACCGCCAATCATAATGTGACGTTCGTACGGGGTTGCAGCAACAATCTTTTTTTGGACCTGGAAACAGTCGCCAAATCGATCGGTGGCACACAGTTGGGCGTCATATGGATCGGCAATAACCGTTGTCCAATCTGCGTCGGGATACATTTCTTTGACCGCAGATGGCGCCAATGCCGGCCCGCCATTTACAACAACAACGGCCGTGGCGCCACGACCGTATTCAATACCCATAATGCTTTTCATTTTACTTGTATGCCTCCACTATACTTTCTGCTGCATTTTTTAAACGTTGAAGTGATGTTTCGTATGCCGCACAATCACGCGAAATTTCCGACCTGTATGCGTCACGCATATTTGTTTGCATATATGCACAGCCCGATAAATGTTGGACGCAGTATTGATGGCCAATGGCAAATGCCTGTTGCCCACGGACCGTGCTCTCTGTGCCGGACCAATCTATGTTTAATGCCTTGTCCAGGTTGTGCCACGAGTTGTCGCCGGTATATTGGCCAATCATTTCCATCCAGTATTCGTCCATTTCGGCATCGGTCCAATAATTTTCGCTTTTTAATGTTAATATTTCTTTGATTAATCGGTCTATTTCCGGTTTATATTGGGAATCGATTTGTGCCAACTTGGAACTGCAATAGCAACGATTATATTCTGTGTCCGCACGTTCACAATAGTCATTCATACAATCAACATAATCCGCCATACAGCGTGCAGATGAAACCGCCGTTTCCGTAGTTGTGTATACGGGGGATGTCGATTGGCGTACGGTGGACACGTTACCATCACCACGCGTTGTACGTGTGGCCGTGCCACGCATATTTGTATTGTTTCCGGTTGTCGCGGCACGTGCAACAACATTACGTGTCGTTGTATATGTTCGCCCAGAAGATGCGTTCGTTGCGGCACGTGCGGTATTATTGGGTGTGCCCGCAGAACGCGCAGATACAGTACGCGTTGCAACGCGGCGGGTGCCGCCGGTTCCAGATGGGGTTGTTGCCGCCCGCGCCGTGGCGGATGTTGTGGCCGTGCCGCGACGCGGAACAACATTACGCGTTGATGTATTGGTCGACTTGGTTCGTGCCAGAACATTTATCTGGGCGTTGGATTGCGTCGGATTTGTGCCGGGATTTAAACTGATACGCATAGTGTTATTCATATATGGATACAGGTTATTGTATGCGTTTTCACTGATATAATCCGATGGTCGCGATGTGGCGTATGCCGTACCCAGCGTGAAAAACGCCATAAGTGTAAATGATAAAAATGGAATGCCTCCCCGTATCATATATTTATATTGTAAAAATTTTCATAATCCCAGACAAGCATAAAATGTATATAAAAATTTGCAATTGGTAAAAAAGTTGATATAATGCGTTTCGTTTCGGGGCGTAGCTCAGTCTGGTAGAGTGCTTGCTTTGGGAGCAAGATGTCGAAGGTTCGAATCCTTTCGCCCCGACCAGAAATAAGAAAAGCCGTGGTTATCCACGGCTTTAATCGTGCGTGGCGCCGAAAATGCGGGATTTTATATTCAAAAATGCACGGTATGTGATTTTCAGAACGCCAAATCCGCCCAATTTTCAGATATAACATACACTGGCTAAATTAGGACAGTCAATAGTATTGAAAAAAATAAGAAAATATCTACATTTTAATAGAAAGAAAGGATTTGATTATGACGGATAATTTACCAGAAGAAATAGAACAAGATAGCAAAGGTAAAAGAATAGCTAAGGCAGGACTTGATGTTTTGGCAGGTGCAATACCCTATGCCGGCGGGATTGTTTCTGCGATAAAGGGCGCATACCAGGATAAGCAACAAGAAAAAGCAAATGCTTTTTTATATAATTGGATTTCAATGTTACAAGATGAAATGAAGGAAAAACAGCAGACGATTCTTGAAATTATGTCAAGATTAGATTTTCAAGATGAAAAAATTGCAGATAAAGTTTCTAGTACCGATTTTCAATCATTATCAAAAAAAGCATTTCGTGAATGGGGGGCAGCCGAAAGTGAACAAAAGCGTATTTACATCAGAAATATACTTTCCAATACGGCTGCAGATACATCAGGGAGTTATAGCTATGATGTGGTCCGTATGTTCTTGGATTGGATAAAAACATATTCAGAGTTACATTTCAGAGTTGTTGAAGCCATTTATAATCAGCCGGAAGGTATTTCTCGTTTTGAAATATGGAATAAATTAGGTCGGCAACGGGTTAGAGAAGATTCCGCAGATGCAGATTTGTTTCGTTTGGTAATAAGAGATTTGTCTACAGGTGGAATAATTAGACAGCATCGTAATATTACAAGTGATGGTCAATTCATTAAGCAAAGGTCTGGTATTGGAAAAAGTTCTGCTTCGACACTGATGGAATCAGCATTTGAACCGAACAAGAAATATGAATTAACCAATTTGGGTAAGGACTTTGTACATTATGCGATGTCGGAACTTCCTATTAAGATAGAGTTTAAACCTGTTGATTAATTGATTTCATAAAACGCCTTTTCTTGTTCGTCGAAGTTTTCGTATTTATCGGCAATCAGGAACAGTTTTTGTATGTTTGTATGATTGTGCAGTTCACCGTTTAAGGCGCTGTTTATTATTTTTGGCGATAAATATGCCAGGTTCAGATATTTATAAATTGTTCGCAGGTCGCGTTTTTCATCTATGGCAATTTTCTTTATCCCGACCCCACCTTCGTATAAGTTTTTATAGCGCCAGGCTGTTGCAAAGGCTTTTACTATTAAATTATTATTGTCGGTTATACTCAGCACACCGGTCTTGGCATCTTTATCAATACGCGTTGTTGCGTATTTACGCAGAATAATTGGAACTGTTATAATTACTTCATCTTTACCTAATAATCTCGTGTTTGAACCATTGTTCTTGGAATTTAGTTTTTTGTTCTATAAATTGGTTCGTTATCTGTAAGCCGTCCGGAACAACCACCAGTTTATCATCGTTATCGTTTGTACGGTGAATAATTGCTACACAACGTCCTGTGAATTCTTTTAGTGGTTTATCTATGCCTAAAACATATGCGTCAAGCTCTTCGCCGTCACCAGAAACTGTGTTTGGAATGTAGCCATAGTTTACTTCGTACACAAAGCCGTGTTTTGGGTGTTTTGTGCCCAATGGTCTGTCCATAACAACGGATACAATTTTATTCAGATAGTCAGAAGATTTTGTTTGTTGTGGCATGTTCGGGGCTCCTTTTTTGAAAAATATCACACGCTTTTCAAAAAACAAGGCAAAATCTTACTGTATAAGAATAATGTATTGATTTTTTTGCTTTTTATGTTAGTTTGTTTAATATTCAAGTATTGAGGTTGATATGGCGCATAAACCTATTAGTATTGTTAATTTGTCATTTGAGCTTCCACATAAAGTTTGTTTCTCTGGTTTTAATACTCAGATTTTGCCAGGTGATAGAATAGCTATCATTGGGAGGAATGGTACAGGGAAATCTTCTTTAGTAAAAATGTTGTTGGGTGAGATGGATGGGACTTCTGGAAGTATAAAGGGGTTAGAAGGGGTAAACATTGGCTATGTTCCGCAAACGGTATTAGAACACGATAATTTGAGTGGTGGGGAGCGTTTTAATAAGTCTTTTTCTGAGGCTTTGGCATGTAATCCAGATGTTTTGATTTTAGATGAACCAACTAATCATTTGGATCAAAATGTGAAACATTCCTTGTTACGTAAGTTGGATAATTATAATGGTACACTTATAATAGTTTCTCATGATTTAGATGTATTAACACATAGTGTTGATAAGTTGTGGCATATAAAAGATGGGAAAATAACTGTTTTTTCAGGTAATTATGACGATTATATGTCAGAACAAGGAATTCAGTTAGAAGCCCGTCAACACACATTAAATGAACTAAAAAAACAAAAAAAACAAATAAAAATAGAAAAACAAAAAGAACAGCAACGTCTGGATAAAAAGCGTACAATAAAAGATAACAATAAAATGGCGTTTGATGGGAAAGCAGACAAAAATCAGTTAAAATCTGGTGCTAAGATTGCAAGGTTAAGAGAGCAGTTAGAAGATGTACAAAATAGTATGTCTAAAAATAGATTGCCAGAAAATTTGCAACCAAATTTTGTATTAGATAGTGCGTATGTTTCTCTATCTTCAACGTTGGTTTCGGTTTCTTTAGGTGCGTGTGGTTATGCAATAGGAAGTCCCGTCGTGTCTAATATTTATTTTGCTATGGACGCAAAAGATAAAGTTGCTATTAATGGAAGTAACGGGTCTGGTAAAACAACTTTTGTACGTGCCTTGATGCAGATGCCTGGAATTGTATATGATGGTGATTGGCAGTTGCCAAAGAGATCGGATATCGGCTATGTGGATCAACATTATGCAAATTTAGATTTAAATAGTACGGTTTTTCAAACGATAAAAGACCTGGATGTTTTTGTTACGGATCAAGACATAAGAAAGCATCTAAATAGTTTTTTATTTAGAAAAAACGAGGAAGTTTTTGCTAAAGTTGGTGTGTTATCTGGCGGTGAAAAGGCAAGATTGTCATTGGCAAAAATTGCTGCCAAACCTCCGAAATTATTAATTTTGGATGAGATTAGCAATAATATAGATTTGGACACAAAAACTTATATTTTGAATGTGTTAAGGCAATATCCTGGTGCCTTTGTTTTGATTTCTCATGAGAAAGCTTTTATTAACTCTTTGCCTTTGACGGCACAGTATATGATAAGAAATGGTGTTTTTATGAATCAAAAATAGGGAGCTGGTGAATGAGTGATTTTGAACAAAATTTTAGTTTGCATAATCATTCATATTATAGTGATGGGGAAAATGCTATTGAAGAAATAGTAAAGGAGGCGGAAGGCTGTGGATTAGCTTTTGTTGGAATTTCTGATCACTTATGTTTGCACCCTGGAAAACCCGGAACAATGGGAGAAAAGGATATAGAAAGATATGTAAAGCGTGTTAGGGAAATAGACGCAAAATCAAAAATTTCTGTATTATTGGGAGCGGAAGTAGACGTTCCATTAACTCTGCCCGAGTGGACTTTGTGTGCCGATTTAAAACAAAAATACAAATTTGACTATTTTATCGGTTCTGTACATCCGTTCAGTTCTTATGAAGATAAGGTGCGTATGAAATTTAAATTTGATACGGATTTAAATTATGTTATTAAAGAGCATAGGCATTATTGGCAACAGGTTTATCAATTGGCGCAGTCTGAGTTGTTTGAAATAATGGCACATTTGGATGTGTACAAAGTTTCTGGAGCTAATACAGAGAAATATTTCGTCCCTGAAATATCTAAAGTGTTAAACTGTATAAAAAATAAAAATAAAATAGTAGAAGTTAATACGTCGGGTTTTTATGAAGAATTAGTTGGTGAACCGTTGCCATCTGATAGGATAGTTAGCGGCTGTATAAAAAGAAGTATTCCATTAATTATTAGTAGCGATTCTCATAATAGTAAACATGTTGTGCGTGATTTTGCAGTATGTGAGAAACGCATAACCAAACTTGGTGGTAATGTTGGAGCAGTGTATAACTGTGAACCGCTAAGAAAAATATTTGACTTATATAAAGAGAACAATCGCTAGTTCGCATTCCTTTTCAGCAGTTCTTTTAATACTTGTTTGACGTACATACAATATGGACGATCTAACTTGTGTTTAGAACCAAATAAAACTTCTGCCTCTAAAGGACAACCGCCACCACAAATGTAAAAGGCCGGACATTTCCAACATTTTGACTTGTTTATAGTCAGGTTTTTTGCCCAGTCTTTGTAAAATTTATTTTTAAATATAGTTTCGAAAGAATCTTTGTTTATGTTCCCGCAAATTTCTTTTGGGGTATTCCAATAACCATGACAAACGCTTAAATCTCCGTTCGGTCGTACAACTAGCTGCTGACCACCAGAAGCTGCGCAGTCGCTATAACAAAAAGATGGACTGTGAAAAGCTATAATTTTACGTGCAAGTCGGTTGTCTTTTGTCGGTGTCCCGGCTAAAAAATCGTATGAATCAAACAATAATTTGGTTGCTTTCGGAATATATGTTTTCCAATCAGCATTTTTATCGTGAAATTGCATTAAGTTATAATTTACTGCCTCAATACCAAGGCTTTTCACCCAAGGTAAAAATGTCTCATCATCAAGAGTAGTATCGGATATTGTTACAGATAAGCCAAAGTTAATTTTGCGCTCTTGTAATTTTTTGATTTTTGGAATAACTGTATCGTAAACGCTAGCATCAGATTTATAGAAAATTCTGTTCTCATCTGTTATATGCTTAGGACCGTCTAATGATATTCCTATATTCATTTTATGTTCTGCAAAGAAGTCGATAATTTCATCTGTAAGGGCGGTTCCATTGGTAACAATAGCAAACTCAATTGGAATCTCTGATTCTTTTTCTGTTTTTAATATGGCGTATTTTATTAATGGAAAATTTAATGTTGGTTCCCCACCATAAAACAATAGACTGCCCTTAGAGGCTTTTATTTTTTTCAGATGATCAAAAAACTTTGTAAGTGTATTGTCTATTGTTTCTTTGGTCATAGTTTGTGGGCACTGGTGATTTAATTTACCAATGAAACAATACTTACATGCTAAATTGCAGGTGTTGGTTGGGATTATATAAAGTAGATTTACTTTTTCACCTATTTGCTCTGATACGCTATTTATCAATATTTGTTTGGCGTTTTCGTCTTGCTGAGCATTGTTGATTAAAATTCCAGATGAATATAAATAATCAATTTCTTCTTGGGAAAACGTGCTAAAATCACCAGTCTCCAGACGTTCCAGTTCTGCCTTGTTAAGAGTTACTGGTTTAAATATTAAATTATTAAAAACTGCATAACGACCAGGCGCTATCTTTATTTTATGTGTAAACTTTGATAGCATTTATAGAACCTTAAACTCAAATATATTTATGCCGCAGGACGTGTATAAGCCTTTGCCAGCTTCTTTTGTAATACGCAAGCATCCATTTGAGATACTACATTCGGTTTAGAGCAATTGCAAAAAGAAGCTTCTATTTTATTTATTTCTTGAATGCTTCTATCCATTTTGATGATTTGCATGTTTATACCCCTTGTCTTTACTTAGATTTTATTTTATATATAATGAGGAGAAAGTCAACACAATAGTTTGCGTAATAATGTTTATGCAAGTTTCATATGTGGAGGATATTATGTCAACGGTTCATTTAATGTGTGGGTATATAGGTTTTGGGAAAACCACAATTGCAAAACAACTGGAAAAACAACTTGGCGCACGAAGATTTACGCCAGATGATGTTATGATAGAACTTTTCGGTACAGAAGTTGGCGATGATTTTATGGATAAAGCCAATAAAGTAGACCAGTATATATGGGAACAAATAGCTTTAGCCATAAAAAATGGTCAAGATATTATATATGATGCTGGATCGTGGTCTGTTGAAGACAGAAAATATGTTATGCAAAGACTTGAAAAGCTGGGCGCTAAAGCTTTATGGCACCAAGTAAATTGTGATATAGATTTAGCGAAACAAAGAACCCTAGCTCGTAGTAAAGATGCAGAACAGCTGTCTGTTGATGAACGCTTTTTTGATGAAAATCTATCTAGATATAAGCCCATATCTGATTCTGAGGGCTTAGACGTGGTTATTCATAATAATTAAAAGAAATCCCTGATAGTCGCTGATGATTCCCTGATATGTTATAAAAAATTCCCTGTTATTTTTGCGGGGAATTTTGGGGCGGGTGGGGTGCAAGTGCTTAGAAATCTGTGGTCGGGTTCTGGTGCGGGTTGTGTTGGTTTTAGTCAAAATACCCGTTTTTTGCAAAAATTCCCTGTTTTTCCCTGTTTTTCCCTGTTTTTTATTTCACGCCGTATGTGTTTTATCCGATTTTGTATGTGCCACAGGGCGCGGTATTTGAATCCGACCAGAAAATTCAAACCGTCGCATTTGAGAATGCTTGCTGTCTGTTACATTTTATAAACTTATTGACCGGTGTATCTGTTTTTTTGTGCCGTTTTACCCAAAAAATTCGTAAATGTATAAAGCGGCGATTTCTGTATAGTCAATAGTGTTGAAAATGTACAAAGTTTATAGCATAACTCTATAAAAATTTGGAATTTTTGCGTTCATTATATTATTGATAATCTTTGGTAACGGTGGACAAGGCCTGTATAAAAATGTTTTGTCTTTTTGAGCCGAGATTTTGTAGGCTATGCTATGAAATGTTCTGGTAATAGTTGTCCCGGGGGCAGGCTATATCTGTGTTGGTATACCAAGTTTTGCACATTTGGCTGGGGCGGTCTGCGTCTTTTATTGGAAAAACAGTGGGGATACAGTGATGCGTATTTATTTTATTGATTTTTCTGCACGTTTTAGTAGAATGGGGGGCGTTGTTGACGTATATAGTTAATTTTTTTACAAGGATTATTGGTTATGAAATTATTTTGTCGTGTTAGTAGTTCGGCATATGGAATTGAAACGGTTAAATATAAATTTTTAGGACAGACAGTATTTAAAATTTTACGTATACCGAAAACAAACGGTGGTTTGACGGTAATGGCAAAGGTGTTTGGTTTGTCCGTGTTTAAAAAAATTTATGAGTGTAATCAGCTGAATTTTTATATGACCAAGTACAAAATATGTGGGGTACAGTTATTAAAGCGTATATGTGAAATAAAACCACATAAAACCATTATTAAATACTGGATTTGCATATTCATAGAACTGAAAATCGAAAGATTTATTCATAGATTGCATGTGTATTTGTGGGGAATGAAATTAGCGTCCGTGCCAATAAAACAACGGGCATTACGTCGTTCCAAAAAGCGTATCATAATAAATATCGTTTTGCCAAAATGTGATAATCCCTTGGTGTCAATTATTGTTCCGGTGTATAACCAATATCGGTATACTATGCAGTGTTTGAATTCTTTGGCCAAGGTTAAAGAATCTGTTCCATTTGAGGTCATAATTGCAGACGATGGTTCCAAGGATAAAACGAAAAAAATAGAAAAACACGTAAAAAATGCGACCATTATTCATAATTCACAGAATTTGGGCTATATCGGCAATTGTAATAATGCGGCAAAACGTGCACGTGGACGTTATATATATTTCTTGAACAATGATACAATTGTGACAGATGGTTGGTTGTCGGCAATGTTGCGGGTTTTTGATATTCGTGAAAACGTTGGTGTTGTTGGATCCAAGATTTTTAACGCGGATGGAACGTTACAAGAATGTGGCGTTTTGATGTTCAGCAATATATTTCATAACAAATTTACAGATGAATACGGAAAGGGGCACATAAATAATTATGTTCGTCGTGTTGATTATGTTTCTGGGTGCAGTTTTTTAACCCCCAAGGAATTGTTTGATAAAATCGGTGGGTTTGACAAAAACTTTGCGCCCGTATATTGTGATGATCCGGACTATTGTTTGTTTGCGCGTGAATTTGGTTATGATACGTATGTGCAGCCGGCGTCACAAATTATTCATTTCGGTGGAATAACATATATGGATTCCAGCAAAGAATTAATGAAACGTAATAATGCATTGTTGCGCAAAAAGTGGCAGGCGTTTTTTGATTCGCGTGTCGCGTTTGGTTTGCAAAAGGAAACATCAGACCTTAAACGTGCGCCGGTTATTTTAATCGTTGATGATCGGTTGCCATATTTTGATAGGCACGCGGGTGCCAAAACCATATTTCAATTTTGTCAGTTGTTTATCAAAATGGGGATGAATGTAAAATTTTGTCCATTGATGGGTCGCACCGATGTTCATCCATATTGCGATGTACTGGCCGAAATGGGAATAGAGGTTATAAATGGTGCTGGTATAGAAGAATGGATTGATAATCATATGGGGTATATAGATTATATTATGCTGTCGCGTCCCCAGATTGCCGAGCGTTTTACAAATATCAAAGCGTTGCGGGCGCGCGGTGTTCAGATAATGTATTATGGGCACGATGTGCATCATCTGCGAATGCAGCGTGAACAAGAATTTAATCCAAAATCAACAGAAGATGATGTTGAACAAATGCGTACGTTAGAGGCGGCTGTCATAGATTTTTGTGATGTTGCATTTTATCCATCTGTGGTGGAAAAAGAATATCTGGAACGTGAATTGGGTGTCAAAAACGTGTGTGTTGTGCCCCCATATATATATGATGATAAATTGCCGGTGCACGCCGATTGGGATGATGCAAATGGGTTGATTTTTGTTGGTTCTGTTCACGGGCCAAATGCCGATGGGCTTCGTTGGTTTTTGGATGATGTGTTTCCGCGAGTCATAGAACGTATTCCGGATATTGTATTAAGTATTGTTGGCGAAACAACCGATGAATTTGCAAAGATGTGCAGCAAAAACGTGAAAATTTGTGGTCTTTTGTCAGTCGCACAATTGGATGCGTTGTATGCCAAAACGCGTTTGGCGATTGCACCGTTGCGATATGGGGCCGGTATCAAGGGTAAGGTTATAGATGCACTGTATCATCGGGTACCGGTTGCCACAACAACCATTGGTGCCGAAGGTATTACCGCACCCACCAGTATATTGGGAATTGCAGATTCAGCCCAGGCGTATGCGGATTTAATTGTGAAAATGTATAATGAACAACCAAACAAAGATGTGAATGCATTGTTTGAACGGGTTATAAAAGATGGTTTCTCGTTCGATAGTGCACAGAAAGTATTTGAAAAATACATAGATGTAACGTTGCGTGATAATAAATAACAACGGGGGATACGGGAATATGAATATATTGTATTTTGCACCTGTGCAATTATATCCAGATGGCCACGGTAATATCGCCACTGTGCGTGCATATATAAAATATTTGCGCCAATCGGGGCACCGGGTGCACTATGTGCTGTTTGCTGTGAAAAAATGGTACAAAGCGTTTAATTTGTTCTATCAGCAGAAATTTGTAGATACATTGGATGTGATAAATCAGACGGTCCACGGTGTCAGAACACAAGATGGTAATTATGTGTTTGATTCAATGTATCAGGATGGACTTGGGGAAAAAATTCGTGAATTGTGTCGGGTGTATAACATAGATGCGGTTATTTGTACATATGTTATGCAATCAAAATTGCTGGAATATGTGCCGGATAATGTTCTGAAAATTTTAGATACTCACGACCGAATGTCTGACCGGGCCCAGGCATTACAGAAAAATCATATCAAAGATGAATTCTTTTCTTGTACAAATGAAGACGAGGGTCGTTATCTGTCGCGTGCGGATATTGTTTGGGCGCGTCGTGATGAAGAAACCAAGTTTTTTAATGATACGATGGGTGTAAACAAGGCGATTACTGTATCACATTTTTCAGAGCCGCACTATTTAAATAAAAATACAAAGCAATTGCGCAGCGTCGGTTTTTTGGCCAGTGATAATAACGTTAATTTAAAATGTGTCCAGGAATTTATAGATGCGTTTGTTAAAAATAAGAAAGTTATGCAATCTGGGATAGAGGTTATAATTGGCGGTAATATTAAAAATTTATTGGAACAAGATACAGACCGGATGGAAAAAATCAAAGATACTAATATAAAGCTTGTTGGTAAAATTCCGGACTTGGTCGATTTCTATCGTATGGTTGATGCCGTTATTGTGCCGATTACGTTTGGTACGGGCATAAATATAAAAATGGTAGAGGCGATGGAATACGGATTGCCGGTTATTTCCACCGTGTGCGGGATAAAGGGCTTTGAACAATCTAATTCTTCGTATCATTTTGCCAAAGATATGGATGGGTTGATTGAAAATATATACAAATTGTATAAGCGTCCGATGGATATTGCGCCGTTGACACGGTTATCGCGTTCACTGTACGATGGTTTTTATCGGGCGAATGTTGCACGTTTTGATGCGTGTTTTAAGCCGTATACGATAAAACATAAAAAGATAAAAAAGTAAATAAAAACACAGGTGCGTAAATACGCACCTGTGTTTTTATTGTCGTACATACACGAATTATTGTTTCCAACTTTGTACACCCAATTTGGTGAAATTGAATTTTTGAAATTCACCCTCAAACGGGGCCAGCGCACGTTGCACGGCGTACTTGGTTTGCCCCGGGCAAAAGAATATAAAGTATCCGCCACCACCAGCGCCAGAAATTTTGCCACCCGTGGCGCCCGCCCGTAATGCCGTTTCATATAATTCGTCTATGACCGGATTTGATATTGATGTACTGGTCTGTTTTTTGTTAATCCAGGCTTGGTGCAACAGGTGACCAATGACATCCAGTTTGCCGGTTAATAAAGCCTCTTTCATTTCATAGGCAGTTTCTTTGATATTATGCAATGCATCCAGCGTTGTTTGTGTTTTGGATTTCACATTATCCATTTGCGAATTGATGATTTTGCTGGATAATCTGCTGGTGCCGGTATAGTACAACAACAGATTGTATTCCAGTTCATTAATATATTTATATTTTACACGCAGTGGATTGACCAAAACGTTTTTTGATGCGCGAAATTGCATAAAGTTAATACCACCAAATGCCGCCGCATATTGATCTTGTAATCCGCCGGCCAATTGCAAATCTTCGCGTTCAATGGACCACGCCAGTTGCGCCAGCGAATATTCATCCAGTGGCAGGTTTAACCATTCAACAAATGCCTGTAATATCGCGACAACCAATGTCGATGAAGACCCCAACCCAGAACCCGCCGGGGCATCAACGTATGTCGTCAAACGAAATGATGTTGGCACCATATGATAATCGCGAACGACACGGTTATATACGGCCTTTAATAAATCCAGGTGTCCATCGCAGGTCAGGTTGTCCGTTACCGGTGATTCATATGTTTCATTACGATCTTCGGCGCGCAAAACAATGCGACCATCGTCGGTTGGTTCGATTGTTGCGTACGCGTACATATTTATTGTGCCGTTTAATATACATCCACCGAATTCATCGCAATACGGGGAAACGTCTGTGCCACCACCGGCAAAACCGATTCGTAATGGTGCCTTTGCGCGAATGAACATATTAATTCCTTTTGGTTACGCGTTAATGTTTTCTGTTATATATTCGTATATTTTGTCCATCATAGTTTTTTCATATTGATACCCGACGCGCGTTTGTCTGAAAGCGTCTTCGTACCATCTATATTTTGGATATGGTAACGGACTGTATATCAGGCGGGCGCCATTATCACTGAAAGACAGGTATTTTTCAAATTCAGTATTTATAATTAATAAACTGTTTGGACACATTTTTTTTGTTATCTGATTTAATTTGTGTAAGTTTTCTGGTGTATCGTCGCCCCAATCGTGTGTGTTATAGATAAAGAAAATTTTTTTGTCTGTTTTTATGAGTTCGCGAAAATTATTGATACGCGGTACATAGCGTGCCATAAAATCATCCATTGTGAAACAGTCCGTTTCGTGGTGATATTCGCGCCATATTTTGTCTGTAAACCACCCCAGGTTGTTGTGACGAAATGGACCATCAAAATAGTCCGCAAAATCATTTTCTAAGAAATGAATGATGGCCGGTAAACTGTTGTAATTTAAATCGAATACACACGATTTTTCACCGTGCGAACGATCTGCCTTTAAACCCCACTGGGTGGGCAGTGCACGGGACAGACAATTGCAACCCAATGATATTATTTGATATTTATCCATAGGTAATTTGTGTTTGCGCATCCATTTTGCGCGTTGACGCATATAGTAATATTTTTCATAGGCTGATTTGATTTTGTTATATAAAGACATTTTTTGCTGTTTTTTTATTTCGTGAAAATTTTATCTTCGACGATTGCGCATATAATGTGTTCAATCATTAATTGGGATTCTTGGATGGTTGGTGTTATTGTGGACGGAACTTTTATCACGTAATCACAGATTTTATCCATTTCACATTCTTTTTCACCGACAAGTCCCACGGTTATCAAGTTTTGTTTGTGTGCCATTTCGACGGCAGTTATAATATTACGGGAATTACCCGATGTTGAAATGCCAATGAATACATCACCGGGTTTGCCGTTCGCTTGTACCTGGCGGGAAAAAGAATGTTCATATCCATAATCGTTACCAATCGCAGTTAAAACCGATGTGTCAGTGCTTAAAGAAAAAGCGCTTAAGCCGGGGCGATCGAAAAAGAATTTCGACACCAATTCGCCAGCAAAATGCTGGGCATCAGCTGCAGAACCGCCATTGCCAGCCGTTAATACCTTGTTACCGGTTTGATAGCACGTAATAATAACATTCGCCACGGTTTCAATTTGCGCCAACAGATTGTCGTTGTTTAAAATTTTTTGTTTGGTTGTAATGCTGTCGCTGATATAACGTTTAATGTCAAACATTATCTTTCCTTTATTAATACTGATTTTAAATACGGTAATTTTATCCGGTCAACATTTGGATTATCGCCCAGCATCACCGAACGTTTTAAATCCAGGCGATGCTTATCACACGCACGTAATATCATACCTGGATATGGTTTGCGTGCAATTGATTTATATTTATATTCTGGTATAGTTGCGTCAATGTGGTATGGGCAATATTCAATATCAGAAAATACTATTCCATAATGTTTATATATTTCCGTTATTGTTTCTATGTTTTCCAGCATAGATGAGAGCGTAAACTTGTTCTTGGCAATGCCGGCTTGGTTGGTAACCATAATAATCTTGTAACCGGCGTGATAATATTTGGATATTGTATCTATGGTTTCGGGTATTATCTGCACGGTTGGGCCGTGTGGATATCCTGTGTCTTTTATTATCGTGCCATCTTTATCAGTGAATAATGCAGGTGTACGCTCTTTGATTATTGTATTTGGGATGTATGTTTGTGCACGAAGATAATCGTCGGGAACACCAATGTCAATAAATGCCCCACCCACCGGCAGACCATACAAATCGTGGTTGGCCAACATTTTAGGGAATATCTGAGATTCCATAGATATGTTGTCGTTTTTAAACGTTGTACGTATTGGTGTTAGACAGTTTTTGTTAAATTTGTATATGCCGCCGTTAATGTAGCCGTCCAGGATAGTGTTGGGCAGAGAGCCCTTTTCTATGAATTGGGTTATTTTGAAATTATTGTCTATATTAACCAGACCATATCTGGATATGTCTGTAGAATAGTGCAGAGCAATTAACGCAGGTTTGTCATTACCAAACTCGTCCAGAATAGAAAAGTCTGCGTCGAAAAAAGTATCGCCGTTTATAACGTAAAAAGAATCCGCCAATAGGTGCCAGGCGTTTAATACCGCGCCACCTGTGCCCAGGGGGGTGTCTTCGCGAATGCAACGAATATTCAAATCACGGGAATAATAATTTTCAATAATGCTTGACTTGTAACCAGTCAGCAAAATAAAATCATTGAACCCATTTTCGCGTAATAATTTTATTTGATAATCCAAAAAGGGTTTGTTCGCAATTGGTGCCATAGGTTTTGGCACGTTTGATACGATATGTTGCAGTCGTGTCCCGAAACCGCCGGCCAAAATAACAGCTTGTTTTTTCATTTTTATCTGTCTGTTTACAAGTTATGTCTGGGTAGTGTAGCAAAATCTAATTGAAATTTCAATATTTTTGTTAAGGAAAAAACATCTGTTGAAAATTATATGGTTACGGATTATACTATATACAGTGTTTTCAGAAAGGAGGAGTCATAATGCCAAAAGCAAAGTCTGAAAAATCAAAATCAGAAAAGTCGGTCAGGGGTAAGCGGACTGCAAATTATAATCCAGTGGCGGCATCGGTTAAGCGATTGTATAATAAAAGCGCACCGCTGTTGATATGCGAGGCGTTATTGTTTGGCGTTGCGGCGATATTAATGGTTGTTCGGCCCGTTGCAATTTTAACGGCGTTAACTTTGGTTATCGGAATTGCGCTGGTATTGTTCGGATTATACAGAACAATCGCAGGTTTCGTTGTTTCGCGTGATGCAGGGGGCGGTTGGTTCGATGTAATATTTGGGCTGCTTACCGTTGTGTTGGGGGTATTGTTCTGTATATATCCGGTCGGCTCGATTACGGCGTTGGTGTATATCTTTGTGATATTGTTTATGCTGCGTGCGTTGTTGTCGCTGATATTCTCGATAAATATGATACGGGCCAAGTTCGGAAATTATTGGTTCGATTTAATTATGTCGATAATATTAATTGCGCTGGCGATATTCTTGATGGTATATCCGATGGCCGGTGCGGTTGTTATGATTTATTATCTGGCAATAACGTTGTTGTTGTATGCGGCGGCAGATGTGTATATGTATATCGAGATATTGCGTTTGAAACGTTTGGTTAACGACCAGTAAAAATCGCCCAAATGGGCGATTTTTTAATGTTGGCTTGAATTTTTTGATAATATATTGTAATATATGCGCAACGCGCCCTTAGCCCAGCTGGATAGAGCATCGGATTTCTAATCCGCAGGTCGCAGGTTCGAATCCTGCAGGGCGCGCCAAAAATCTGGCCGGCGGCGGTATGCCGATGGTTTGATTTTTGAAATAAGCGACCCAGGATTTGAACCTGCGAAAAAGCAGTTCGAACCGCCGCAAAAAGGCAGACGGCAGTATGCCGGTTTGCGTAAGCAAATTTTGCAAGGTGGCGAAGCAATCCTGCAGGGCGCGCCAAAAATCTGGCCGGCGGCGGTATGCCGATGGTTTGATTTTTGAAATAAAATGCATCGTTTTTTCGGTGCGCGGGCGTAAGAACCCATAAATTCACGGTGTCAGTGGGGACGTAAAAAAACTCCAATTTATCTGGTTGGAGGGGGTGATATATTTGAATAAGCCCGCTATTTTCCGTGAATTATAGTTCTTAACCTCCAGCCACTGAGATTATCGTATCGGTGGTTTGCTTTTTATAACCAAAGGAAGGAAAAATGAAAAAATATTTGTTTTGTTTGTTGGGAATTTGTTTCGCCGGTGTGGCAAATGGGGCGTAAAATTTTACTGTTATGGGGCAGGTTTGTGAACAGGTTGCCGTGGCATCTGATAATTCAGGCGAGGTCATAGTTCGTTGTTCCGCCAGTGTGGAATTGGTGCAAAAGCGTGATGGGGTTGCAAATTCTATGTTTCAATCGATTGTGCCGTTGGATGAAATGTTAAAAGATACAGAAAATATTTATGTTAACATAGTTCCAAATGAATGTGGGCCGGATACAATTGGATACAGGGTATTGGTTAAAAATCCGGTAATTGATGGCGAACAAATGTATGCCAATGATTTTTGTGAATAAACGGATTCATTGTAAAAATGCCCGCCAATTTGGCGGGTGTTTTTATTGTGTGAAATCGTTCCTGTGGGGTTGGGGGATTGTTTATGATATACTGCGACACAGAGTACAAAGGGAGTTTTTTAATGAAAAAGTTTTTATTGTTTGTTTTGGCAATAATTATATCTTTCTTGCCCGGGGTTATTGGGGTGTTGTTTTCACCAGATGGGGCGTCTGATTTATGGTATAATGCATTGGTTAAGCCGGCTTTGACCCCCGCCGGATGGGTGTTTGCCGTTGTGTGGCCCATTTTATATTTTATTTTGGGGATTGCGTTGTATTTGGTTATCGTTGATAAAACGCGATACAGCAAAGCCAAATCATATACGTTATTTGGTGTACATATTGTGTTGAATGCGCTTTGGTCATATTTATTCTTTGGATTAAATATGGTGGGGCCGGGGTTGATTGTTTTGGTGTTGTTGATCGCATTTACAATATGGATGATGCGCGCGTTTTATGTAATCAGTCGGCCGGCATATTATCTTGTATGGCCATATTTGATATGGTTGTTGTTTGCGCTGTATTTAAATGGGGGTGTGTTATTTCTGAATTGAACATAAAAATCCGCCAAGTGGCGGATTTTTATATCTTTAATATTTTGAATTTTGGATCGCCGATATTTAAGTATTTAAGACCCAATTCTTCGACATAATCGGTGCTGTAGCCCTGTAATAATTCGATATGGCGATGAATCTTTTCAAGTTTTGTTTGTTCGATGATTAATTGTTCCTGTTCGCCGTGCAGACGCCAAATGTTTATGATAAATCTTTGAATATTCACATCGCCCCAGAACATTCGAATAAACATAAATAACGCAAATGCCGTCAGCAATATGCCAAATTTGCCATATATGCCATCGGACCAGGCACGCCCCATAAAGCCAAATAAATTTTTGATTTTTTCCTTCATCGGTGGCATTATATCACAAATGTTTTATGATGATAATCAAATTTTTGGTGCGCCATTGGCCGGTATAACGGATAAGCCGTTTCGCCGAATTGTGCGTATGTTTTCGCCGGGGGTGCCGTTGTATACAGAAATGATTTCGTGTCATTCTTTGGTCGAAATGCACAAAAATTGCCCAAGAAATTTTGATAGATATGATGATGAAGGTAATGTCGGAACACAAATCTTTGGTGCAAATGTTGCGTTGATGGCGGATGCCGCAAAAATATTACAGGATGCTGGTGCGGCCTGGATTGATATTAATATGGGATGTCCGGTGCCAAAAGTTGCAACCCGCAGTGGGGCGGGGGCAAATCTGATGCGGGATCATAAATTGGCGGAAAAAATTATGCGTGCGGTGGTTTCGGCGGTACAAATTCCTGTATCAATTAAAACGCGTTTGGGATGGGATGACGGACATCGTGATTGGGCCGAATTAATTCATATTGCCGCAGATTGCGGGGTACAATTTGCCGCATTGCACGGGCGCACACGGGCGCAGTTATATACCGGGGTATCACAATTGCCACGGTTGTTGCCCGATGTTAAAATTCCAATTATTGGAAATGGTGATATTAAAACACGATCAGATGTGAAAAATGTTTTAGATTTGGGATATTGGGGCGCGATGGTTGGACGTGCAATGCTGGGGCGGCCGTGGGTTTTGGGCGAATTGGCCGGACTGTGCGTTGCGCCACGTAATGTTGGTGCGGTTGTATTGCAGCATCTGGAATATATGTTGGAATATTATGGGGGGCGGGTCGCACCCCAGATGTTTCGTAAACACGCGGCGTGGTATTCCGGCGGAATGCCAAATTCTGCAGAATTCAGAATACGGGTTAATCAAATATCCGATGCAAATGAACTGAGGACAGAAATTTCTAAATTTTGGGGTTGCGAAGTAGATATATAGATTCTATGATTGGTCTGATAAGCAAGGGATTAAAAGATATGAATGAAAATAATATCAATACAGCAGATGTGCATAATGAAATGACGGTTGGGGAAATTTTGCGTAATGCCCGTACAACAGGTCGGCGTAAACGTGAAATTCAAACTGTTTCCAAACAACTGTGTATACGCGAAGAATTTTTGCAGGCACTGGAAGATGGTAATTACAGTGTTATCCCAGAAACTGTTTATATATTGGGTTTTGCGCGAAATTATGCAATGGAACTGGGGCTGGATCCGGATGAAATTGTCGGAAAGTTAAAGCGCGAAATGGGATTAGAGGCGGATGACAAAGATGATGATAAAGATGATGCAGGTGAAAATGTAACTGATGTGGCCGCCGGTGAAAAATGGTATAAGCGTATTTGGAATTTCATTCGTCGTAAATGGATTTGGATCGTCGGTGGGGTGTTGGTAATCATAATCGCGGCCGTTGCGGTGGTTTTATTTGTGTCGCGTTCAGATGTGGATTCTGGGGTACAAAATGCCCCGGTTGTTGCGCCGGTTGTTACAGTAACTGAACCCCAGTATAACGTGACTGTGCGTGAACGATTTGGTACGGATAATGCAGGAAATGCATCTGTTATACTGCAGGCGGTTCAAGAATCGTGGGTAAAAATAGAAGATGCACGCGGTAACACTGTGTTCAGTCGCGTGCTGGTGCCGGGGGATGTTTATTATGTGCCCCAGGGCAATGAATATACGGCCGTGTTTGGTAATGCGGGTGGCGTAGATGTTTGGGTTGACGGGGTGCTGGCGCCAAAGCAGGGTGCGGACCACGTGCGCGTTGCGGATATTTCTTTGGCGCCGGATGATTTGATTAAAACGTCCACTGGGGATGCCGAAACACTAAAATAAGGAGAAAGGGGCTTGTTCCCCTTTTTTTATATTTTTGTGGGCGGCTATTGCAATTTTTTATATTTTATCTATATTTACAGATACTATGGCTGGGATAATAAAAATTCGTGGTGCACGCGAAAATAATCTTAAAAATATTGATTTAGACATACCAAAAAATAAGTTGGTGGTCTTTACGGGCGTATCTGGTTCTGGGAAATCGTCGTTGGCCTTTAATACCATTTATGCCGAAGGACAACGCAGATATGTTGAATCTTTGTCGGCATATGCACGGCAATTTTTGGATATGCAGAAAAAGCCAGATGTTGATTTAATCGAAGGTTTGTCGCCCGCCATATCTATTGAACAAAAAACTACGTCAAAAAATCCGCGTTCAACCGTTGGTACCGTTACAGAAATTTATGATTATCTGCGTTTGCTGTGGGCGCGTATCGGTGTGCCACATTCGCCGGTTACGGGATTGCCCATTAAATCGCAAACAATTGCAGAAATGGTTGATTGGACTATGAAAATTCCGGCGGGAATAAAATTGTTTATAATGGCTCCGCTGGTACGGGAACGCAAAGGCGAATATAAAAAAGAAATTGCGTTCTTGGTAAAACAGGGGTATCAGCGTGCGATTATTGATGGCGAGTTGTATGATTTGGGCGCGGTTCCGCCGTTGGATAAAAATAAAAAGCATACGATTTTTGTTATTGTTGACAGATTGCAAATCCCAACCAGTGATGCAACAGAATCTGATTTGGAAGATTTTCGTTCGCGTATGTACGCTTCGTTCGAAGGCTCGTTACGATTGGTGCCGGGATCGGTGGTGGTACGGCGTCTGGATACAAACGAAGATATTTTATATTCACAAAATTATGCCTGTCCGGTAAGTGGTTTTACCGTTCCAAAAATTGAACCGCGTTTGTTTTCTTTTAATGCGCCTATGGGGGCGTGTCCGGCCTGTGATGGGTTGGGGGTGCAATTGAATATGTCACCGGATTTGGTTGTTCCGGATCCGTCTAAATCAATACTGGATGGTGCGATTGCACCGTGGTCGCGCGGCGGAATGCTTAGTCAGTTTGATCATTTATTGGATGCATTACATAAAAAATACAAAATACCATTGTCAAAACCGTGGCATACATTAACCCAACAACAAAAAGATATTATTCTGTACGGCAGCGGGGACGAGGCAATAAAAATAAACTGGAATGGGTTCGTTTATGAAAAACCGTATGAAGGCGTTATTCCGAATATCGAACGACGTTGGCGCGAATCGGATTCCGAGGCCGTGCGCAGCGAACTGGCGAAATATCAATCCGAAACCCCGTGTCCAATGTGTCACGGCAAGCGTCTGAATATCCAGGCATTATGTGTCAAAATTTATGGATTGGATATTATGGATGTCTGTGATATGGCAGTGGATCAATCGTTAAAATGGTTTACGGACCTGACCAATCATTTAACACAAAAAGAAAATGATATTGCACGTGTTATCCTGCGCGAGATAACCAGCCGTTTGCAATTCTTGCAGAATGTTGGGTTGGGGTATCTTACATTATCGCGGATGTCGGGAACACTTTCTGGGGGCGAGGCACAGCGTATACGTTTGGCATCACAAATCGGCAGTGGGCTGTCTGGCGTTTTGTATGTGTTGGATGAACCGTCAATTGGATTGCATCAAAGTGATAATGATAAATTACTGGATACACTGAAAATGCTGCGAGATAAGGACAATACCGTTGTTGTCGTTGAACACGATGAAGATGCAATGCGGGCGGCAGATTTTTTGGTTGATATTGGACCGGGCGCAGGAATAAATGGCGGGCACGTTGTTGCCGCCGGTACCCCCGCCCAGGTTATTAAGAATAAGGATTCTTTGACCGGACAATATTTGTCGGGCAAGCGTAAAATCGAAGTGCCACGAAAACGGCGTGATGGAAATGGACACGTGATTTCAGTTCAGGGGGCGCGTGAAAATAATCTGAAGAACATAAATGTGGATTTCCCTTTGGGCAAGTTTGTTGCGTTGACCGGGGTGTCGGGTTCGGGCAAATCAACGTTGTTGTTGGATACTTTGTATCCGGCATTGATGCGGGCACTTTATAACTCTAAGATAGAAACCGGGGCGCACGATATTATTCGTGGTATGGAAAATGTAGACAAGGTGGTTGATATTGACCAGTCGCCAATTGGACGTACCCCGCGAAGCAATCCTGCAACATATACCGGTGTTTTTTCAAATATTCGTGATTTCTTTGCCGGTCTGCCCGAGGCCAAGGCCCGTGGCTATGGACCGGGACGTTTTTCCTTTAATGTCAAAGGTGGACGGTGCGAGGCCTGTCAGGGTGACGGCCAGATAAAAATAGAAATGAACTTTTTGGCCGATGTGTATGTTGAATGTGATAAGTGTCACGGTGCACGGTATAATGATGAGACTTTGGCCGTCAAGTACAAAGGAAAATCCATCGCGGATGTATTGAATATGACCGTGGAAGAGGCGTATCGTTTCTTTGTTAATGTGCCGCAAATTGCACGTAAATTGGAACTGTTGAAACGGGTTGGGTTGGACTATATCAAACTGGGCCAGAGTTCGTTGGATTTGTCCGGGGGCGAGGCACAGCGTATAAAACTGTCCAAGGAGTTGGCAGCCCGCAGTACTGGTCAAACTGTTTATATTCTGGACGAGCCAACAACGGGATTGCATTTTGCGGATATAAAATTATTGCTTTCGGTGTTGCACGAACTGGTGGACCAGGGTAATACAGTTATCGTTATTGAACATAATTTGGAAGTTATCAAAACCGCAGATTGGATTATTGACCTGGGGCCTGGGGGCGGCGCCAACGGTGGGCGCGTAATTGCTGTTGGTACACCGGAACAGGTTGCCGATAATTCAGATTCTTTGACCGGAAAATATTTGAAAAAGTATCTGGACAATGCGTCGCGTAAAAAATAAACTTTTAATATAAAATAAAAGGAGAAACATAATATGTTTGGATTTGGCAAAAAAAAGGCAGATAAAGCAATTAATACAACCGCAACGGAAAATACGTCGGCCCAGATTGATGAAAAAGAACTGAAAAAAATAGAAGAAAAAATCCCAAGTGGTATGAAGGAAACGGCACAACGTATGATGTCAGGGCAATTTGATATGAACGATATGTTGGCCCAATTAAAGCAGATTAAGAAAATGAGTAATTTTAGCGGACTGTTAAAAATGGTGCCGGGAATGTCGGGGGCCGTTGCCGCAATGAAAGAAAAAATTAAAGATGGCAGTGTTGATGCGCAAATTAAAATTCTTGAGGCAATGAGCCCCGCAGAACGGGCCGAACCAGAAAAAATCTTTGCCAATGCCAAGACACGTATCGCGGAAACCGCCGGATGTACCGTACGTGATGTGGAACATATTATCAAACAATATACTAAAATGCGCCAACAGATGGCGATGCTGCAGAAAATGGGGGGAATGGAGGCGGTTATGCAAAAAATGCAAAAATCAGGAAATTAAGTAAATGAAATGGCGTAATTTATTTAATCTGGGTGGTTTTCGTCACTGTTTTGATTGGACCCCGATTGATGTTAAACCGCCACGGCCACGGTATGAATTTTATAAAGATGTTGGACGGGTTCTGTTGGGGTACGAGGTAGAGGTTGAATATATGTATCACGGAAAAAAGTTGCGAATTTTTTCCACAGATACAGAAAAATTGGGTTTGGTGCCGCCGCATCGCGCACTGGAAAACGCAATCATTTTTTACAGGGGTGTCAGAGCCAGGGTTACAAAATATAAACGGGGAATGCGAAAATGAAACTGAACCTTAGAAAAATTTTTAATTGGGATATTTCCAATGTCGCCGGACCTTTTCCGGTATATGAAAATGATTTGTTTCGTGGGAATCAGTTGTCTGGCTTTAAGGTTGTCGTAACATATAAATATCACGGAAATCACAGTGTGTTTTTTGATATTGACTGTGAACAATTGTGGTTAATGTATGAACATCCACATCGGGCCGCACGAATCTTTGTAAATAAAATGCGTAATAAACAGGCGCATCAAATTCAAAAACAAAATAGTGCGCATCAAAGATAGTTTGATATGAAAATATTAAATAAAAAAATTGCCGCAAAGAAATCTTCGGCCGCCTGGATCCAGCGCCAGGCCGCAGATCCGTATGTTGCCCGCGCACATCGTGATGGATACAGGGCGCGTGCAGTATATAAATTAATTGAAATAAATGAAAAATATAAATTCTTGAAAAATGGTCAGGTGGTTGTTGATTTGGGGGCGGCACCAGGATCGTGGTCGCAATATGTTATGCGCACGTTCCCAAAATCGCGTGTGTTTGCAATGGATCTGTTGGAAATAAAGCCGATACCGGGTGTGGATTTTTATCAGGGCGATTTCACATGTGACGATGCATTAAAATGGTTAAATGAAAAATTAAATTTGTCATCAGATGGCGGCGGAACGGTTGATGTTGTTTTATCTGATATGGCGCCAAACACGGTCGGGCATAAAAAGACAGATCATTTACGTCAAATGGTTTTGTTGGAGTATGCGTTTGATTTTGCCGTGCGTGCGTTAAAGCCGGGTGGGGTATTCGTGGCAAAATCTTTTACCGGCGGCACAACAAACGAGTTATTAAAACACATTCGTGAAAAGTTTGAATCCGTACATCATATTAAGCCACCTGCATCGCGCAAGGACAGTGTTGAAATGTTTATCGTTGCAATTGGTTTTCGTGGCTAGTGTTATTCTTTTTTTACTTTAATTTTTCCGCCGCACCACGTGCCAATTCGTCACAGCGTTCATTATATTTGTTGCCATTGTGACCACGTACCCATACCCAATGTATTTTACGGTTTTGGGCCAGATTATCCAACTGTTGCCATAATTCTTTGTTCTTGACCGGTTTTTTTGCGGCGGTTTTCCAGTTGTTGTTTTTCCACTGGGGTACCCAGATTTGCATACCGTTTTTCACATATTGACTGTCGGTATGTAACTCAAGTTCGGGATGGTGTCGGGTTGCAGTTAATGCACGTATAACCGCCATTAATTCCATACGATTATTTGTTGTGTTCGGTTCACCGCCACTGCGTTCGGCAATGTCGGTGCCGTTCGTCGCAATAAATGCCCAGCCACCCGGACCGGGATTACCAAGACAACTGCCATCTGTCCAAATTTTTAGCATTTTTTATAAATCCATTTTGTGATATAATATCATAAAATGAGATTTGATGCCAAACAATTACGCGAAATGTCAAAGTCTGTGCGTGCACACGCGCTGGATGCGGTGCGCTGTGCGGGGACGGGGCACGTTGGCATTGTTTTGGGTGCGGCCGATATAATTACAATTATTTATGCAAATTTTTTGCGGCGGGGGCGCGACAGGTTTGTCTTGTCCGCTGGACACGGCAGTGCATTGTTATATGCCGTATTAAAATTGGCGGGTTATAATATTGGTGATTTGTCGACGTTTCGTAAAATTGGTGGTCTGCCGGGACATCCTGAATTTGGACTTGATGGTGTGTTTGCAACAACCGGTCCATTGGGCCAGGGGGTCGGAAATGCGGTTGGATTGGCGTTGGCGGAAAAAATTCGTGGCACGGATGGTGTCGTTTATTGTCTGTGCAGCGATGGCGATTTGATGGAAGGTGTCGCCGCCGAGGCGATTACATTTGCCGGACGATACAAGTTGGATAATCTTGTTTTGATATGGGATGATAACGGGGTCAGTATTGATGGGGCGGCATTGGTGGATGTTAATGTGCCGGAACGTATGCAGGCCGCAGGTTGGTGGGTTTTAAATGCGCCCGGAAATAATTTTGATAAGTTAAATCGCGCGATTGGGGGGGCGGTTGGAAAATCAATGCCAACATTCATAGATGCACGTACGATAATTGGCTTGGATTCCAGTTTGGCCGGAAAGCCCGCCGCACACGGTTTTTCTTTGTCCGATTCGGAAATGATGCGTTTGGTTGAAAAAAATATTTCCATTGTTGGCGATGATTTGTGGGCAACCGTTGCGTCTGATGCGGCCGCAAAATATGCGTTACATATGCCGAATGTTAAATGTACAAATTTGTCAGTGCCAAATTTAGGTGAATTTGCATCAACGCGCGAATTGTCGGGCGTATACCTGCAGGAACTGATTTCGGCGGGGGTGGGGTTGATTGGCGGTTCTGCAGATTTGGGACACAGTACAAATGTACGCGTCGCGGCCAGTGTTGATATTGAGCCACCACGTTTTCGTGGAAACTATATAAACTATGGTGTGCGGGAACACGCAATGGGGGCGATAATGAACGGATTGGCGGCGGCGGGATTGCGGGCGTATGCATCAACTTTTTTGGTGTTCAGTGATTATATGCGACCTGCGATTCGTCTTGCCGCGATGTCTGGGTTGCCGGTTATATATGTTTTTACGCACGACAGCGTTGCCGTCGGTGCGGACGGGCCAACACATCAACCCGTTGAACAGTTGCCTGGATTGCGTTTAATTCCGAATTTGAATGTGTATCGACCCTGTAATGGGGACGAGGTGGTGTATGCCTGGCAAAGTGCGTTGAATGATGCGCATCGCCCCAGCGCAATTGTTTTGTCACGACAAAAATTTGTGCAAATTTCCACGCCCAAGGATGCAGATGTTTCACGTGGGGGCTATGTCATTTATCCGGCGACCGCGCGACGTGTGCGGGTTACAATTATTGCCACCGGGGCCGATGTGCCACTTGCTGTATCGGTTGCGGAAAAATTGGGTGATGCGGTCCAGGTGGTAAGTATGCCGTCTGTTGCGGATTTTCGTCGCCAGGATGCAAAATATAAATCAAAAATATTGGCTGGATTTGTCGTTGTTATCGAGGCGGCTGCGTCTGCGCCGTGGTTTGAATTTGCCGATGCGGTTGTTGGAATCGATTCGTTTGGTGTGTCGGGTTCGGGTACAGATGTTTATTCGCATTTTGGATTTGACACAGACGTAATTGCGCGCGATATTTTAAAGAAACTGAAATAACATCTTTTTATATGGTCGGATATGAATTTGTTTTGTCGTCGGGTGAAAAAATCCCGGTTGTTATCGCGACGCGGCGCGGGCTTAGAAATATTACGTTGCGGCCCAAAACGCGTCCGGTGCGTGAAATACATATATCCAAGCCGTGGATGACCTCAAACGCGGTTGCATTACGCTTTTTGGAACAAAAACGTGCGTGGTGTGAACGTATATATAATAATGCGCCGCAAAAACAATCTGTGCGGCCCGGGGATGTAATTGAATTCTTGGGGCGGCGTGTTGTATTGCGGCACGATCCGGCACGGCGCGCCAATGATTTTATTTTGAATGACAATGGTTCTGCATTATTAATTGTTGGTGGCGGCGCAGATATGTTCGAGCGTCGTGTGCGCGATTTTATTCGGACACAATTCTTGGATGCGGTAAAACAGATGATACGTACCGCCCCGCGTGAATTGTGGCCGCGACGCATTGCAATACGCGATACTTCTTCGCGTTGGGGCAGTTGTTCGACCAGTGGTACGATGTCTTTTTCGTGGCGCTTGGCCTTTGCGCCGATGGATGTTATGCGATATGTTGTTATGCACGAATTGGCACACGTTGTACATATGGATCATTCGCCGGAATTTTGGAAAACTGTGGGACAGTTATATGGCTTTGGGGTAGAGCGGGCAAAGCGGTGGTTGAATGTGCACGGGGCCGAATTACATAAATATTTTTAAAAAATCTTGAATTTTTGGGATTTTTGGGTAGTATGCAAGTGTGAAAAATAAAAAAATTATTTTCTTTGCACATTTTCACGCCCATCGGGCGGGGTGTTTATAGCGTTTTTTGCATATTTATGGTATAATCTGGTTTAAAGTAAAATGCCGCAGAATGCGGTGTAACCACAGGATTAAAAAATGGAATTAAAGCCAACAAAAACTTTGTCTGGATTCATAGAGTTATTGCCGGTGCAACAACGTTGTTTTGACGAATGCGCCGCGCGTATGCAGCGTGTGTTGAAAACATCTGGGTTTGCACATCTGGATTTGCCCGCAATTGAACGGGCCGAGGTTTTAACCGATAAAGACAATTGGGATGAAATAGAAACCCAGATGTTTTTGTTTCAAAAGGGCGATACCAAAATGGGATTGCGATATGACGGGACGGTTGGATTGTCGCGTTATGTGGCGGGGCATATTAATGATTTAACTTTTCCTTTTCGGGCATATCAATTTGCACGTAACTATCGTGGCGAACGTCCACAGCGTGGCCGCTATCGCGAATTTTACCAGATGGATTTGGATATTATGGGTATTGACGCGTTGTCCGAAAATTATGATGCGGAAATTGTTGCAACGCTGGCGCGGGCATACGAATCCATCGCTGAATTTATCGGGCCCGTTAATATTCGTATCGGTAATCGCAGATTTTGGAATGCAATGTTTGAATACTTAAAACTGACGCCGGAACAAAGCAGAAACGCATTCATATTAATTGACAAAAAGGATAAAATTTCTGATTTTTATGACGGGTTGGTTGAAACCGTTGGCAATGCGGCCGCGGATGTAATAAATAATGTTTTTTCACAGGGGTATAAAAGTTTTGTTGGTGTAACAAACGAATTGGATGCGGCCGTACGTGAAATAGATGATTTTGTCGTGTTGTTGGATTCAATGGGAATTACCAATGCAACAATTGATTTGGGAATTATGCGTGGACACGCGTATTATACCGGAATAGTATTTGAATTCTTTTTAGATAATTTTCCAGAATTGGGTGCAATTGGTGGTGGGGGACGGTATGAAGATTTGGCGTCCAAATTTTCCAAAACGAAAATAATTGGTGTTGGGGCGGCGGTTGGTTTTTCACGATTGATGGTTGCGTTAATGGACGATAATCGGATTGATTTGACACCGTTTATGAATCCTGTGCGGGTTGCAGTGTTGTGTATGGGATCGGACCAAGTTGCATATTCTGTACGGGTTTTGACCGAATTGCGCGATGCGGGAATTGTTGCCGTTCCGTATTTGGATGCAAATAAAAAATTTAAAAATCAAATCGAGTTTGCAGATAAAATTAATGCGGATTTCAGTGTGATTGTTGGCGAAGATGAACGAATTTCAGAAACTGTATCGGTTAAAAATATGCGTTCGGGGGAACAACAAACATTGAATCTGGGGGCGGTAATAAATTTGTTAAAACAAGATAATTAAAAATGGTAATAGACGATAAATTAAAAGATATTCAAAAGCGGTCCAAGGAAATTGCAGATCAAATGAATTCTGGGGCCGTGTCGGGTACAGAATTGACCAAGTTGTCCAAGGAATATTCTGAATTAACGGAAATTTTACCCTTAATTGATGAATATTTCCAGGTAAAGCAGGGTATCGCCGATGCAAATGAAATGTTGCACGATGCGGAACTGAAATCCATAGCGGCGGAACAGTTGACGGAACTGAATCATAAATTGCCAGAAATAGAAAAACAATTACAGATTGCACTGTTGCCGCGGGACGAGGCCGATGATAACGGCGTTATTATGGAAATTCGTGCCGGGGTCGGTGGGGAAGAATCTGCGCTGTTTGCGGGTGATTTGTATAATCAATATAAGTCATATGCGTTACGACACGGATGGAAGATAGAGGTCATAGAAGAAAATCCAACATCCCTGCACGGTTATAAAGAAATTATTTTTAAAATAGATGGTGTCGGCGCATATGCACGTATGAAATTCGAATCGGGTATCCATCGGGTTCAACGTGTCCCAGAAACCGAGGCCGGCGGTCGTATTCATACCAGTGCCGCATCTGTTGCCGTTATGCCCGAGGCCAAAGATATAGATGTTGTTATCGATGATAAAGATATTCGTATCGATGTTTTTCGTGCGTCTGGTGCCGGGGGACAACACGTTAATAAAACCGACAGTGCCGTTCGTATCACGCATTTCCCAACGGGTATAGTTGTTACGTGTCAAAATGAACGCAGTCAATTCCAGAACAAGGCCGCGGCAATGGCGGTTTTGCGATCAAAATTATATGAAAAACAACGCGAAGAGCAGGTTAATGCCAATAATTCTGCGCGCAAGACGATGGTCGGGTCGGGCGATCGCAGTGAAAAAATACGAACGTATAATTTTCCTGAACAACGTGTTACCGATCATCGTATAAAATTAACGCTTTATAAATTGGATGATATTTTGGCCGGTGGGCCCGCATTGGATGAAATGATAGATGCGTTGATTACGGCGGACCAGTTGGAACGTTTGGCAAATTTGGAATAAAAATTATGGGGCGAAAAGCCCCATTTTTTATGGTATTTTTGGTCGGTTGTCTGGGAAAAATGCAAAAAAATAATGCCGAAAAAAATCGGCCCTTTGGATTCGTGTTTTACGGATTAAATTTTATCCGATTTTCTGGGGTTCGTCAATAACAAAATGTGCCGAATCCAAAGGGCCCTTTGGATTCGGCATTTTGTTTTTAAGTTGGGAAAGGGGATTGCAATGCGTTTTTTTCGATTCGTTTGTATGTTTGTGTGTTGCGGTGTCTTGATGATGCCGGCATACGGTTTTGATGGATGTGTGGCACTTAGTACTTCGTCAAGTTGTTCGTTTGGATCGGGCAGTGGTTTGGATTGGTCGGGCTCGTGCACAACAATGGGCGTTTCAACATCGCTGCGTGGGGTTGCGGTTTGTGCCGCAACGCCGGGATCTTGGGGCGATACGTCCGATGGACTAAGCCTTAGTAGAAGATTGGATGACAATGTTTATTGTTGGTGTAAATTGATTATTCCGGCGGTTTCAAAGTGGGTTGTCCTTGGGTACGGTGACGGTAGGCGTTCGTACAGCGAATGTGCGATGAATTGTGCGGCCTCGTGTGCAGGGAATTTAAGAACGGTTCCCAGTTTGCGTAATACCTTGTTGGGAAATATTATTTCGGATTAACACTGTGTGGGGGAAAATATGAAAAGAACATTATCTGTGATGGTAATTTTGTGTTGTTTGGCGTGTCCGGGTGTGGGATATGCACTTACCAAATGTGTCCAGTTGGGAACCGGAACAAGTTGTGATCAACCGGATTTGGGGTCGTTGCAATATAGTGTTGATTGGGGAACGTCGTGCCATAATTCCAATAATGGTAATGGCCGCATATCTATTTCGGGTATTGGCGCCTGTTCTTCATCGTCGGGATCGTTTGGGACAAGATTAAGTAGAATATCCACCGGATATACAGCATCTGATACAGATCCGACGTCAACGGATGATAACAAATATTGTTGGTGCAGAATCCTGGAACCCGCCGTGTCGTATTGGATGTATGTTGCGAATTTTTCAACGGCATCACGCTGTCATTCCGATTGTGCTGTGGCGTGTGGTGAATCGATTGGGGGAACGTCGACCATAGGTTTGTATGGTGATTTTTATTAATAATAAAACGGGGGTATAAAAATGAAAAAAATAATTCTTTTGGTTGCAATGATGGTGCCGTATGCCGCGTTGGGTGTGGAACCGTCAAAGGTGTGCCCGTCCGGATTCGTTGTCGTTCAAGAAGATGCGATGACAATTACAACGTATGCGTCGCCATCGTGTCCATCGGGGTATACATCTGTGGGAAGTGTGTCCACTTGTTTATTGTCGGCACCGGTGCCCAGTTCGTGTATAATGTTTGCAGGAAGAGGGCCATGGACAGATGATTATGGATCGTATATATTTGTGGAACCGTGTCTGTTAAGGTAAAAAAATTCCCGCCACGGCGGGAATTTTTTTAAAAGATATATTTTAAATTAAATCCACCACCCCAACCAGTGCGGCCACCGTCGCGACGATGTATGTTTAATGCGACATTAAATCTGTCGATGGATTTTTCTATGCCCAGGCCATATTCGGCATAATCACGTGTATCCAAATCTTCGTACTTTATGCCGTTTACAAATACGTCGCCCGTGTTGCCCATCATAAATGCGTACTTAAAGTTTATGGATCCAAACCAGCCCTTGCCAATATGTTTGATGGCACGGATTTCGGGTGCAATCTCGAACATATTTTGGTTTTGGTTTGCAACTGTGTCGCCCGACATAGACATATAATTTGATGCGCCAATCCACGTATAGCCGGCATAAACCCCCGGTTGAATTGTGAATGTATCATCCAAAGCAATATTGTATGTCGCGTTCAATGCAACACCCGCCCACATATTGGCAAATTCATCTGTGCCGTATTCGTTTTCTGCATTATTGTACAGTGCGCCGGCATTTGCCGCCAATGACAGGTTAAATTGTTGTATGTTATACCCGGTGTACAGACCAATGTATCCACCGGATTCGTTCATATTGATGAAATTATTTTCCTGGGTGCCGCCGACATAGCCACCAAAGATTCCCCATTCTGATATGCCGATGCCACGCTGTGCTTCGCCCCCGGCCAAGCCGAACATTATTAAATCTGTATCCGAATCCAATTCGTCATAGCCCTTGAACTTTACATCGTCGTTAAAGTGTTGCCAGGTTAACCATACGCTGTTTATTACAGGACGGGGATCGTGATATTCGGGGGCCATTGTGTCGCCACCATTGCGTCCCGTGGTTGTGACGTTGCCTTCGTCACCATATTCGCCATACAGGCGTGGCCATCCGTACATAGGTGTTGTGCCATATAAATATTTTGATGTGTCTTCTTGGGCAACCAAATGGGCACGTCCACCCAATGCCGCGGCGGCGGTACCCTCGAACGTTTGCATTGCGTTGGTCATAATAGAATGCTGGAACGTGGCAATGTTGTTGGCGGCAAATTTGTTCGCATAAATATGCGAACCGGCGGCCGTGGCCGCGCCATTCGCCATTAATATGAATGTGCATATTGATAATAGTGATATTTTTCTCATCTCTCTTGTTTCCCCCGGATTATTTATATTTCTTGTATATTATATCATACTTTTGCGCGTTTTAAAAATAAAAAGCAAAAAAGTCATATCCAGATTTTTGGTTGAGAATGTGCACTTTTTTTATTAAAATGCCGCTTATGAAAGAAAATATAAATTTGGATAAACCAATTGTTATGGTCGGATTAATGGGCGCCGGAAAAACCAGCGTCGGACGTGCGTTGGCGCGACGACTTGGGATTCCGTTTGTGGATTCTGATAAAGAAATCGAGGCCGCTGCCGGTTGCAGTGTTGTTGATATTTTTTCTTTGTATGGCGAGGCCGAATTTCGTCGTGCAGAACAGCGCGTTGTTGAACGGTTGTTCGATACGCCACCGGCGCGCAAGGTCATTTCCACAGGCGAGGGGGCTTTTATTACCCCGGCGGTGCGCGAAATGGTGTTACGGCGGGCACTGTCGGTTTGGCTTAGGGCGGATTTGGATTTGCTGGTCAAACGTACGAATTTTCGCAATACTCGGCCACAGTTATTACATACCGACAGCCGTAAAATCTTGGCGCAATTAATAGACGAACGATATGATATATATGCCACGGCCGATATAACCGTGGAAACACGGGATGAAAGTTTGCGTAAAACACTGGATAAAGTGGTTGATGCAATAAAAAAATATGTAAACGAAAATGGGGAAAAATAAAAATGGCAAAAAAGAAATTTTTCAGTGAATTCAGAACGTTCTTGGAACGTGGCAGCGCAATCGATATGGCCGTTGGTATCATCGTCGGCAGTGTGATGACCACAATGGTAAATTCTTTGGTCAAAGACGTCATTATGCCACCGATTGGAATGCTGGTGGGGGATATTGATTTTTCTCAATTTTTTATCGTTTTGTCGGGCGGTGAACCTGGGGCCCACTATAATACCGTGGCCGAGGCCCAGGCCGCAGGCGCCGCAACAATGAATATCGGGGTGTTTTTAAATACAGTGGTCAGTTTCTTTATTACTATGTTTGCGGTATTTATGCTGGTGCGTATAATGAACAAAGTGCGTGCCAAAAAGGCCGTTACAACACGTGTGTGTCCGTACTGTAAATCAACCATTGATGCCCGGGCAACCAAGTGCCCCAATTGTTGTTCCAAGGTGGTGCCCGAAGAAATTGTTCCCGCCCAGGCCAGTGAACTTGAGGTGCATTTAAAGAAAATATCGGAAATCGCCGGGGCCCAGGTGGCCAAAATCGCAAAAAATTCGGTTGATACATTGGTCGGCGGGGCAAAACGCGGTAAAAAATAATGATTTTTTGATGTGAAAAGTATTAAATTTTTTAATCCGATAAATGATTGATTTTTGTGTAAAAAAACGGGGCAAAGCCCCCGTTTTTTGTGCCGAAAATAAACGAAGATTTTTTGCATTTTGTCTGGGGTGCGGATTAATGATTGGGGTGGGGGTTAATGCGTTCGCCGCGTTTGATCGTGTTTGTAGTGATGGTATAGAGTGCCCAACAGTGGTAACGGATGTACGGTATTTCCCAGTGCCAAGTGATTGCCGAATGTATTATGAATGTGATAATGGAAAATTGTATGCGTATGCGTGTTCGGATGGAATGTATTGGAATCCTGAGTTGAATTATTGTGATTGGGAATGGAATGTAACTTTTGATTTTTGCGATCTGCAAAACGAACCGTTTTTTGTTTTTGTATTCTGGATATATTTTATCGGGATTTTCGTGATTGTGTCAACCATAAAAATGCCGAATCTAATGGTTGTATTTTTCATATTTCCCCCATTTATACCGATTTGCGGCCCCGTGATGGGTGTTATGATGGCACATAAAAACAATGGTGGGGCAGAAATGACGGCGGCGGCGTTTGTTTCGCACACGGCCCGGGAACTGTGGTGTCGGGGGCGGGGCGGTGTGTTTGTGCTTTTTGGTGTGGTTGGGGCGTTTTTTGTGGCCCCGTGTGTTGTTGTGTGCGATTTATTTTTATGTTTTGGCGAATCTTGGGACATTGTGTGATACCGGAAACATTTAAATGTTTTTTTTGTGTGCAGAAAATGTGGCGCAGATAATTTTTACCACAATTTAAAATGTTTGAAATATTTATTGTGCTTGTGTGTGTGGCGGATTTTTTGTAATGAACTGTTTTTATTTGGAAAAAACAATTCTTCGCCCAGGCCGTCGGGGGGATTTTATCGCCTTTATAAAGCCGCCAGGGCATCGATACCACAAAGGCGCATAATGTATATTATGTATAGTTATGCGAATAAAACGACAAACATATACATAATTTACTCTTATACAATTTGTCTACGACGGGTTAAACCAAACTCTTTAACTACGCCATGCAGACCGAATAACTCGAACTGATATCCATAACGCAATTAAAAACAATATAAACTTTAATAAACCAACACCTATAAAAGATAACCAATAAATAATCATTTTTTTCCCTTGCTTGGTAACCAACCTTGTAATTCATCCGCAGCAGCAAAACCAACTTCTGTAGGACTAATATATAATTCATCAAGATTTGTTATATGTCGACCTGTTGACTGATAATACATATCATCAATTAACATCTGCAACTGTCTTGAACGAACTCGTCCAGTAAACGGATTTATCTGACCACTAGCAAAAGCAGTAGCCAAAGCAGAACGATACCCCGCATTATCAGTATCATTTTCAGTCACATCTTGATTAACCATCAAACGAGGGCGCCCTTGCAAATCATATGCAACATCATATAACATTTTACGACCATCAGGTTTTATACCAACGGTCTCTGGTTCATTGCCTATAATACCAGGCTGAGTCATAGATAATAACTTCGTACGCTGTATTTCATTTTCTATACGCTTGGCTTCCAAATCCAAAGCTCTACCCTCTTTTTCATCCTCTGCCTTGGAACGAAAAGCGTCGCGAATTGCACGACCTAAACCAGCAATACCGCGACCGCCTGAATTATTACCTTGCGCTGAAATAGTAGGACTTACATTAGCACTTACACCAAGTGCTGCCAATGGATTTATACCGGCTTTTAATGCATCCTGAACACGATACTGGGTCGCGTTCTTCTGAAAATCCATCTGCTCATTAAATTGACGAACTGATTCACCAAATTGTTTATTTTCCTGATGATTGCCCATTAATCCACCAATTAATGACGCTGCACCAGATATTAAATCGCCAAAAGGAAAAGACATTATTTACACCTCACTATTAGTTCGGGTTGTCTTGGCTTTTTCTGACCACCTTTGCCGGCTTTATGCGTAGCAAACATAACTTCTCGACGCTCTCTACGCTCACGACATACAGGGTGGTCATGTGGTAAATCTACTTGAAGTTTACCATAGTCACCAACAGAAATCAACCCTATTTTGTTATCTTGGACGACCAACCTATCGGCACGGCGTATCGTCGGTAAACGCCGATAACCATAAGGAAGGATGTTACGCCGTAACCGAACGGTTATTGGTCTTGGTTCAATCCTTTCCGTTCGTATTTTATCGCGGAGTTTAAGGATTGATTGCACTGGACGTAACCGCAAGCCCCGCTCCAACGATGGAGCGAGAACGAGCCTCGTCGTTCGGGTTGCGGGCGTCACTATAGCATTGACGCGATTTTGTCTTCGTTTCCGTCTTAGTAAACTCATAGTCAAAATCCTGTCATTGCGGACATACATAGACAAGATACTATATGTATGTCCGCTTTATGATTAATTTTCGCCGCCTTCGGCGTCGCTCGGAATGCCGGAAGGCGCCGTTGGCGCCGCTCCGCCGGACTCATCGTCCGAAACTGCGCTACCGGCATCATTTGCAGCAACGCGTTGCGTTGACATTTCCGGCTTTGCCGGCTCAGCAACAACAGGTTCACCAAATGAATCCAAGTCTTCGCCTTCATTGACGAAACTATCATCCAACTGATCTTTTTCTTCTATAAAATCATTATGACCATATTCGTCAATAACTGATTGCATAATCGCACGATTGGTGCGAACTGCAAGAGCTAAACGGTCAAAACGAGCGATTTTTTCGCGTATGGATTCTGGTTTCTGTAAATTGGCTACAAGTGGGCCACGGACGTGAACTTCGTTTCCAAGTGCATTTAAATACACTTTATGAAGATTTTTATTTTGCTCTTCTTTCTTAACCAAAGCAGAAACCATCTGCTCGGCAGATTTTAAACCTGCTGCTTTTTGATGTGAAACAGCAAATTCATATTGCTTTTGTGTTAATGCCATATCTTCCTCCTTTAATATCTAGGATTACCATCAGGCGTAACCATATTTTTCTCAATAAAAGTATTGCGTATAGCTGCTGCCTCTATTTGATCACCTTCCATATTCGCAAAAATACGCGGTGATGGATTGCATTCCAAGAAATCACCATTCAAATCAGGAGCATTTTCAAATATACGACCCTGATGATAAGAAACATTAGTTGTCTTAAATGTTCCGGCAACATCGTTAAAGCCGACACGCAATTCATCATAACGATTGCGATAACCAAATAACTGATCATCTGCTGATGTTCCTGTCGGATGAAGCGTACCCTTCTTTTGACCTACCATACCAACATGAGCAAATTCAGGTTGATATGTATCTTCGCGGACTTCAAAATCCCATTCTGGTGGCTGCATATTAACATATACAGGCGCAGGTCTCACGCATACCAAATGTATAACAGTTGTCGGTTCCTCAAACCAAGTCTTATACCGACAACGAGCAAATCCAGAACCACGACCAGCAGTCTGACCAACATATGAATTAGTACCGGGAGCTGTCTGCAATACTGCACTAATATCAACAAGTTGCGAACCGGATTTTAATGTCTCTGGCAATTGCAAACGGCGGTCTGAATATCTGATGCCCCAAAACGCCAATAAATCGCGGAATTTTGTACCGTATAAATTACGGCGAGACTTCCACTTGTTTTGTGCCATAGCAAAATTAAAATCAGATGGCAATATACCTGTGGCATTTGACAAATCAACTTTTACATCTGACAAACGCGTAACAAGAGATGGTTCATTAATATAAGCATCACCAGTAATATTAACCACATTAGATTTAAAACCATCATACTGCCAAGGATTAGCACCATTAATATTATAACGAATATGAAGATTCAAAGCATAATCTATCATATATTGAGCAGAACCAGAATGTGTAAAAAGCGCAAATTGATACCACGTTCCACACCCGTGCTGACCTGTTCCTATTGTAAAATCCACAAATTTATCAGCCTCTGGATCACCTTCTATTTGAACAGGAATATCAAATTCAACACGAACAGGGATTTCTCGCTGAACAACAAGCATACGAGCTTCAGTTGAACCGTAAACTCGGGCATTGTCTGGTTCTAAAGAAGCAGAATCACCAATCGGTATAACAGCTTCATCACCTAACACCTGCTCCAATGTTGCAGTTGTAAACATATCTTTTGGCCAGTTAATACGTTGCAATTCGGTATTAGTGATTTTATCTTCACCAGACGCAAAAGAAACAGGCAAAGGATCTTGTATACCTTCACGACGAATTCTTTCATTCCACCACAAAGCATACAAACGAAACGGCAAAGCATTACATTTCAAGCCAGGAACACCAGTTGCAAATCCAAGATAATCAGCCAACGAACCAGGCTGCCAACCTGTATCAGCTGGCGCAACTATATACGGCACGATAGGACGAGAATGACCATCTTCGCCACCAGTATAGAATTCTTCAGCATCTTCCCACAATATACGATCTACACCAGATATAGCATAAGTTTTTACTTGTATCTGTGTAAGTGCTTGATGCACCATAGGTGCCAACTGTAAACCAGCAGATACACCACCAACTAATGTAGTACCAGCAACACAATGACGAGCCATTGTCGGTACTAATAAACCCATATTCATTGACTGAACACGTGTATTACTACGATTATGACGATACCTTTTCATTTTTTTTCCTTTTTTGAATAATTCTGTCAATATCCTCTTTGGTTAAAGTTGGATATGGAACAAAATCAAATATTGTCATTTGTTTATACTTTTTTTTCATATTAAAATCCGAAGAAGGCACCGACTGCACCAACAATCGCACCAACTACGCCCCAGATTAATTTAATCCAACCTTGATGATTCATAAGATTCTCCTTTTTCTTAATTCATAAGCCTTAATAAGATTATTTTCACGAGCCTTACGTTCAGAATAAGTCTGAAACTTCAAATCGGACCATTTCAAAGACACTGTCTGCAAATTCTTCGCAATCTGCTTAAGTATCGCCCAATCCGTCGCTTTCTTTCTATCTCTAAACGCAATCTGTTTTTCTTCATTGTAAAGCTTAAATAATAGTTTTAATTTATCCCTTATATACCGTGGTAAACGAATCCATTTACCGCCGACTTTAATGGAATTTGGTGGATAGACATGAGATAACAACTGATTACGAAATTGTTCATCTGTGGCGAATTTTTCCAACAAATCATATAACATTCTGTAACCAATAGCAGGACGGCGAGAACCAAACCAAAACTCAGGATTACGACCATATAAACGAGGATCATCTTCCTTAGTCATCTTCTTGACAACATAACCGGATACATATTTGCACCGACCGGGTGTCAATGGTTCTATATCAACACGACCATAATCCCATGACTGCAATATCTCATTAAACAAATCTCTATCGCCAAAAACGATAAGATGATAATGGGGTCTTGCACTCTCATCACCATACTCTGCACAACCAAAATGAACGGGCGTGTGACCACAAAAATACGATAATCGCTTAATCCATTTTTGTGTCGTATCTTTACTCACTGATAAATCTTCTGGAAGATTTTCCGGTGAATATGTTACCGTAACAAAATAATTATGCGTATGATAACGGGACTCTATTATCAATCTATCCGACCACTCCTTTTTTTTATTCATCAAACACGCTTGACATTTTCCGCATGCTGTAAATCCAAACGAGCTGAAGAAATTCGGATTTGTACAATTCAATTCCGTACATTTAACGGCGACGACGGTACAGCCGACGAGCATCCGTGCGGAACCGAACCCGCCATGAACGGCGGCGTCTACGATATGCCATATCTTCCTCCTTTCGTTATGTCATAGACAGCAACGCATAAGATGATATTATGTATAGTTGTATCGGAAAAAGAATAAACGTATACATAATAAAATGTTATGCGCTGCGTCCGGAGGCATAGCAAAAGGAGCAGCATAATGGCATATAGACGTCGCCG
>CALXMN010000005.1 GCA_944389495.1 uncultured Alphaproteobacteria bacterium
TGAGCCAGGATCAAACTCTCAAGTTTTAAAAAACCTGTAGTTAAGTCCTGTGCATATTAAACAAACCTGACATATATTCAGTTCGTCTTTACATAACAATAAATTCGCAAGACAAGTTTTAACGAGGTTTATATGTAAACCTACTACCTGTCCAGGATATGCACATTTGACTTAGTCAAAGTTTGGATATTTCCAAATTCAACTGTCTGCACATCCCTTCTTGAATTTGATGAGCTGCTTTTATTCACAATGTTTTGCGTGTTTAACAGAACCCGATTTCATTTGGTCGTTCCGTTAACCGCAGAATTTCAGGGGTTGAGATTTGTTTTTGAACTGTTCCCAACTTGAAAGCCCGCATAGTATGCGCACAATCTTGAAAAAAGTCAAGCGATTTGTTGAAAATAATTTTGAAAAAATTTAAAAAATCTTTTTATCCAGGAAAAAATTGCCAGAATTCCGCCACTTTCCCAAAATTAAAAAATTTTTCTTTTTTTTTCATTTTTGTCGCCCAACGGCATTTTTACGATTCGCAGACCGACAAAAATCTGATTCGTTACAACCATAAATTGAAACGATTCGATATTTTCTGGACAAAAAACTTGATTGTGCGCCGTTGGTTGAAATAAAAATCAATTCGGCGGGTCACACGTATATATAGGTTTTGTTTCAAATGTGTCAAGCCCCCGCCAATAAAAACCGCCCATATCGGGCGGAATTTATTAAAAGCGATACATAAACCCAAGTTTTATCATCGGATAAAATGTTAATTTATCCAGTTCATCCTGGGCATCGGCCAGGGCCTGGTCACGAACCTGGTAAAATTCATCCACCAATGTGCCAGATACAGGCGTCCAGTTGCCATCTTTGTACACCTGTAACCCATCCAGCGGTATGTCCAGCCCCAACTCAGCCGCACGATTTGTAAACACGACCCCCGCATCAAAATATATCTTTAACCCGGCAAACAGCCCCAAATCAAAACCCGCCCCCAGGTATGGTCCATTATAATCCCAATTTAACTTGGCCGTGCCGTTTACAGAATTTCCAGAATATTTATATTCGTATCCGTTCAATTCAAATGCATATTCGGCATCCGGTAAACCAGACACAGTTCCCGCCAGGTTCGCATTTACATCCAGTCCACCAAAATAATACCCGCCACTGATTCTGATTCCGCCAAGAAACCACGTATCACCAAACGGATAAAAATCCACCAATGCCGCAAAGTAATTGGCCTTGATTCCGCCATCTTTTATTGTCAACCCATCGCCCAAATCAATGCCTTCATCCCCCATAATGGCATCAACCCCAGAATCAATCGCAGACTTTAACGGTGCGGTTGTTGCAAAATTAAGACGCAGGCCCAAACGCTTTAACCAAAAAGAATCAAACTTTTTATTTGCGTAACCAACAAAGCCATCCATACCGCCGGTCGCAGAAATGCCCAAACCAATTTGCAATCCGTGCGGAAACTTTATATCCGGATTCGTAACATTGACCGTATCGGCGGCCGTGGTCGCATCCGTCGGCACATCAGTTGCCGCGACAGGTATTTTTTCTTCGGACAAATCGGTCCCCGTGGCGTATGCCGGCATCGTCAGCACAGATAATATTGCGACGTATGGAAATAATTTCATTTATTTTCTCCTTTTAACACTTGAAGTAAGTATATCAAAGCAGCGAATATTATCACAATAAAAAACTGAATAAATTTGTATTCAAAATCGGCTTTTTTTGTGATATTATTCAAGATATGAAAAGCAGAATTTTTATTTTATCATCTTTGCTGTGTTTATGCGGGATGAATCCCGTTCTGGCGTCCGAATGCGACGGGAACGGATGTTGGGCAATTACAGAAAGTGCAATCGATATACAAAACTCGCCCGTGTTAAGTATGGGGCCGGCGTACACCGCGCCGGAATCAATGCGCGCCCAGATGCCGAAATATATTTATCCGGAACCTGAACCAATGCGCGAGGTTAAGTTATTATCTATTAAACCTGTGCCCGAAGATCATCGCGAACCTGTATGGGATGGGACCGTTGGTCAATATGACCCGCGCGGATACGATAAAACCGTTGATTGGCGCGATGGTGTACCAATCTGGGACGATTCTGTATCAAGTTATAAGTACAAGGATTACACAGATTGGTTCCTGCAACCAATGCCGGAATTATATATACGCGAATCGGACAACCCGACCCAGCCGGTCGCAACCGTTGTCGCACAAAACCCAATAAATGATGATGAAATCAGCATAGTGGATTTGTATAAACAAAATATGGCCGATGCCGCCGCAACACGCGCACGGGTCGAAGAACTGTTGGCGCCCAAACGTCCATCCGAAAATCTGTGGACATATGACACGACACAAACCAATGATACGGTCGTCGCAGATAACGTAATCGTTGATGATACGGTAATTGATTCAAATCTGGAAACCGTAACATCACAACAAAACGTTACAACCGTTGATACCGCAAATATTCAGCAAAATACGTTCCCGGCACCGGTTCAAAAAATTACTCTGCCGGCACCGCGCCCCGAATATACCGCCCAGGATTTAACCGAATTAGTTACGGTTACATTTGGACGCAGTGATGGATGTCCATTTGAATCTGAAACGGAATGCGAAATTTGGCGCAGGAAACCAATCATCCGCGAAACTGTTTCCCCGCGCAGCCCACGTATACGTGACGAAAAGATGGCTGAATTCATAGTCGCGGCAAAATGCGATAAAAATATTACCGCAAACGACCCGGTGGCCGCACCATTGTTGGAACGGTATAAAATGTTAATGGCATCGGCAAATGCGTGCTGTACAGATGGGATGGCGTATTCATTGAAACAGGCCGGCGCATCCGATGGACTGGTTTACAAGTTCTTGGCCGACGACGCAAACTTCTATGGCTTTGGTGCACGATGCCTGATGACGACAGATGCAGAACTGGATGAAAAATATCCAAACACCGCAACCGCCGCGGTGGCCGCAGACGTACGAAACGGATGTCTGTGTCGTGGACGTCAATGGTTCCGCGCAATGTTGGCACCATTCGAACAGGCGTACAAAGAATTTCCGGAATTTGCGGATTATAAATTCTATTACACGTATACCGATGGACTGCAACGTGAAATTACAGTATCGGTAAACAATGATGTACAAAACGTGTTAAAACAGTTGGCTGTGTGTCCGTAACAGGACCAAGGAGAGAGTAACGTCGCATCCGCGACGGCAAAGGAAGCCAAAAAATGCCCCAATGTTAACATTGGGGCGTTTTGTTGGAACACAAAAAATAAAAAATTACCAATTTCTGATTGTTCGTACCCCTGTGTGTATTGCATATCACGAAGAAATGGATATTTAATCGCCCCCGACGTCCCAGTACATTATAACAAAGCCACGTGCATATTTACCGGGTCAATATAAATATCGCCGTACAGCAAGTCGTGACCCACTATGATTTTGTTGGGAACAGGTTAATCGTAATTCGTATTTTTATGAAAATCCGCACAAATAAAAACGCCCGAATTGGTAATATAAAACCGACGTAATTGTATGTTTAATTAATATCTTATAAATTAAATTATAAATATTACACAGCCACCAACATAATTGGATATAATTATTACAATTCACTGCCCCGGGAAAATAAATACTTATGCCCACATTACCAAACCACCCAAAGGAAACCAATCCAGACAATAATACATCACACCACCTGTAACGATAAAACCGAGATGGCATCCCAAAACCGTTCATAATAGAAAAAAAACGCCCCAAGGGCGTTATGATTTTTATCGCGCAGACATATTGTAAGTATTACGATTTTGATTGTTTTGCGCCTCTATATTACGTGTAATAAATACACGCATATAATCCACACAGGAACTTAATTTTTGACGATTTGTTCCCGCGCCCGCACATTCATTATATGCCGAAGCAAATTGGGCACTGACCGAAGAATATTTTTTATCGGACGTGGTTTGATCCTTTGGCGTCAAATTATCATACAGGCGCATTGTTTCCAAATCTGTTTCAACCTGGCGACGGGCCGCGCCAATATCAGAACTATTGATTGCGGATGAAATTCTGTCAAGATTACGTGACAAACAACTCATAACCTCGGCCGTGGAACCAACACTGCGACAATTTTCTGCCCCCGCGACCCCATTATTTCCACCAACATATGTACCAGATGCCGATGATGTGCGCGAAGACGACGCGCCGGCGGCCGTTAATTTTGATGTTAAAATTTCGCGTTCCAGTTGGGTTTTAAGGCGGCTTAAGGTGGCCTCGAGATACTCGTACTGTTTATACATCTGTTGCATCATAATCGTTGATTTTAAGCCAACAACACTGCGCATTAACTGTTTATCCGAATCAGATGTTGGATTATATGGTAAACCGATGTTATATGTATGCGCACTGCACAACGCCAAAACCGGCACAACACGATTATTAATATTATCAGCACACCCATTATCTGCGGCGAATACCGGCAATGCAACAAATCCCACCCCCAGCATTATGCCGGCAATATAAAATTTTGATAAAAATTTATTCACTGTCTTCATATTTTTACTGGACTAAAAAAGTTTATACAATTAACAAAATCACTGCTGCCGGTGCAATCGCAATTCTGGGACAAAACATCCCATTTCCCGCCGTAGTTTGTACAGATTGAAAGTTTAAAATTACTGACACTTTCTTCAAACGATTGTTGTGGCGTTTGATTGCGTGTTCGTTCTTCTTCGGTTTGCGTCATTGTTTCGCAGGCCAATTTCTTTGCCGAATCGCTGATTTTACTGCAATCACAGGTTTTTGATCCCGCATTCCAAACCGCACCGAAACTTTGATAATCTTCACAAAAATCTTTTCTGTATCCGCCATCATCAACGTATGTTACGTATTCTTGTTCATCCGCAGTATAGCCACTGGAATTAACGCACATTGCGCGTTCATAATCAAACTTATTATATTCACCACTGCCCAGGCACTGGCATTCGCCACCGCCAAGGCTTGACATATCGGTATTCTTTGCCGGTACCCATTGCGCGTTATGCGACGGACTGTTATCACACAGACATTTTAAATATTGATACCCCTGTAAAGAACCGCACTTGGATATAACACTTTGTCCATCGGCCCCACTGTCGCCGGATGCGACACGGCCGCCCGCATTATATATTTTTTCCAAATCATCATCCGGCACACAAACTGTTTCCGGTAATTCTTTCAAACTGGCATACGTTTGCAAATCTTGGAATGTATCCGTTGTTACGGCGCAATACTTCACACCATCCGGATCCGCGGATTTATTCTGACCAAAACGGTTACCCCCAAATACAGACGGGGCATCTTGTTCAATTATGCGTTCCAATGTTTCAATATCAATGCTGGCCTGTCTTTTACGCCCACTGAACAGTGACGAATTGTCCAAAATTTCAGATGCACAACCAATACGAACCTGGACCCCGCCTTCGCCGATTTCGGGATACAGCCAATTACGTTGAACCTCGGCCTCGTCTTCAAGGACTTTGATTAATTGACACCCACCGTCGGACATAGGCACAACCTGGCCTATTTTACAATTGGCACCACCATAAACAGTACCCTCGGCCGTGGTAACGGGCACGGAACGCCCATCTGGACAATTTGTCGGGTCATAATGCATAACCTGGCCCGGGCCACATAAATACTGTCCCCAGGCATTACACGTGCCGTTCAGCATCATATAAATATCTGTTATATCCACACCAACCGACTGGGCCAGAATAAGGGCATCATAAACCTCGTCCAGGACATCGTTATATGGATCAAAAAACTCCATCGCTTTGGATTTAAACGTGGATACGCGTTTGGGCCCAACACAGTTACCGCCCGTAGAATCACAACCCGCATATTCAAACGCCGTATTCATTGCGGCACGGGCACTTTGAAGTGCAACCTCGGCATTTTCGATTTTTGTTAAAATCTGGCCAGAAATTTGTTCACGCGCCAACAAATCTGCATCTATACCGGCCGCGGCGGCAACCTGTTGCGCGGTGGTTAAACCCGACGCATTATCCGATGTGGCCGATGCCACAGTTGTGGCGGTATTTGTTGCGGTGACATTTTGCACCTGGGCCGCGACATTATTTATTGCCGCCTGGTTCGAAGATGCAGCATTGGAAATTGCGGCCGTGGTTGCGGCCTGTTGCTGGGCCAATGCGGCCTGGATCTGGGCCGCGGTATCGGCACTTTGTTGCTGCATCTGTTGTTGCATCTGGGCCATTTGTTGCTGCATCTGGGCCATTTGCTGGTTGCTTTGCTGGGCAGCGGCCTGGGCCGCAGCAATTTGGGCGTTGGCGGCGGCCGCCTGGGCCGCGGCATTTGCATCGGACACCAACTGGGCCGATATGAAATCGATTAAATCCGTTCCATATTCTTCACAGGCGGGATTTGACTGGACACAGCCCGATACAATCGGACGCGCAACATCCATCGTAGAACATCCACCGTTGGTACACTTAGGCTGGGCACAGCGCAAAATTATCGCGTTACAATTACCAAAATCCGCCGAAGGTGCGTTTGACGCCATATTTACACGGGGATTGGTATAACTGTTCCAAAGGGCATTATTTGTCGAGCCAGAATTATTGTTATACGCGGTCAGATTACTGCCCACGGTGGTGGCAACGGGCGATGCCGCATACGAATTTGCCCCAACCAACGCCAGCGCAATTAATAAAAATCCGGATATATGTTTCATATTCTCTCTTATTCGCAATTTTAACACAAAAATAACAAAGTGAAAAGACAAAAATCACGCACAGATATAAACTATACACATTGCTTGACAAAAATATATTTTTGTATAATATACTAATTATGATTATACGCAATGGTGTTTTATTATCTGTTGATGTGTCCGATTTGGATGAAAACGGGGCGCTGCACGTACCTGATGGCGTTATTGATATTGACCCCGCCGCAGGCGAGGCTATGGACAAACTTAAAGCAATATATTTGCCAAATTCTTTGACCGACATACGCAGACCGATATTTTGTAATAACGAATACCTGGAATCTGTTTACTTTGGCGAAGACGTAAAAACAATTGACCAATTTGCCTTCTTTGGATGCCCAAATATATCAGAACTGCAAATTCCGCGACACTGGAATAAAATATACCCAGGCTTGGAATTAATGATGCAAAAACTGAGGTACGTTATTCGGCGGGATAAAAACGACAACCTGGTTAAACACACAATAAAACGATTTGGTGGGCGAAGTTACTTTCAATCCGCACGACGCGTATTCGGAAATATTGAAATAATAAAACTTCACAACCTGGAATTTGATGTCGGCACGGGTCACATAAGCCCAAGTTATAAAATATGCCTGGTGGCAAAAGAAAACAATACAAACCGATTTTTTATTTGTAACACACTGGATGCAGCAATCACAGATTACAGACGGCATTTAATTACCCAGGAATTTGAACGCACCGTGTGGGAATATAATGCGGGACACGGCGTTAATTCAAAATTGGAAAAATATGAAAATATATTGCGCGCATCTATTAAACAAACACTGTGTCACGGTGCACACAAATTGAACTCGAACGAGCAAAAGCGTATTCGTGAACATATAAAAAAACTTGATACATATATCTCGTACCTGGATGCAATCTATAAAAAATACAAAAACGCATCAGATAATTTCCAAGAATTGGCCGATGTTGATATAGATACATTGATTCAAATAATAAAACCCAGAAATAATGCAACAAGCGTGCAACAATCTTGTACACGATGGCTGCGACGGCACCCCGTTAATATTCGCACAATGAATGTAATCTTTACGGCAGGATATAAAAACCCGGGCGCATTCCCATATTTTTGGATATGCAAAACACCGCCACAACAACGCGGCGCAATAACACAGAAACTGCATAAAATATTCCGCAATGCAACCATACGGCTATATCGCCCAGATGATTCTTATAAAACCCAGAATCCATACGAACAAGAAATTCGCGAACTGGCCCAAAAATTGTCCAAGGTTATTGGCCAAAGCATAGAAATAAAATATCTGTCTTCGGGAAATTTTTCCAAAACATTTACCCTGCAAATTCCGGGCGATAAAAAATATGTATGGAAAATATATCATTGCGACAGAACAAATCGAATGATGGACGCCTATTCCCATAATACAGAATTACAAAATTCGTTTCTGATTGGCGGGAAAAAATATTATGGTAAAACAAAGTTTCGCAAAATATCAACCGCGGGCATCGGCATTCAACGTGGCGAAATATATTTGATATACCCATATACCGAAGAAGTTCATACGTCAAATGCATATATATACAGACCATTTGAATGTACACGCGCATTTTCATTGGTTGATACAAACAGCAGTAATTTCATAGGAAACACAATCATAGACCTTGGGGCGTTAAACATAAATAAACTGCGCTGGGGGCAACCAAAGTATGTTGCAAAAATAATGAATACCATATTATATCAATCGTGGGGTTCGTTGGGATATGTGCTTAATAATTATACCAGTGCACAAATTGCCACGGCAATTGATTTCGTATCTGAACGAATTTCTTCAAATGAAATCGATTATGAAAAAGTTTGTAAAAAGATTGATTTTCTGCGTAATAAAATTCATTATTGTCAACGATAAAAAACGGGGCGTTGCCCCGTTTTTTATTCCATACTGACGCTTAATATATCGCCATATTCGCCGGCCTCGTCCGTGCCGATATAGCACTTGATATGACGGCCAACATTGTTCATCCATTCTTCGTATGCGGCCTTTTCCGCAGAACTAAGATTAGACGCCTGGATATCGCGGGTTGCCTTGTTAAACAAGAATCCACCCAACGCACCTGTGGTTACCGCGCCAATTGTTGGCCCCAACCACTGCAGATTACTGCCACCAGATTTGGATTCAGCCGCTTCACATTCACCCTTTAACAAATCCAAATTTGTCAGGGCTTCTGTACGTAACGATGCAATATTGCCACTGGCGGTGGTCGCCGCAGATTTTTGCGCCTCGGTTGCGCCCTGTTTGGCACCGTCATTAATTGTATTTTGGGCCATCATCCACGCATTTACCGCGGTCTTGGTGTTATTGATAATGCCATCATTTACCCCAAGTTCTTTGGCACTGTTTTCCAGATTTGTAATATGTGTCGGCACACTCGCGGTGATATTGCCGTTAATCGCCTCTTTCAACGCATTGATATAACGAATGGCCATACTTTCGCTATCTTGTTTATCACTGCGTCCGGTTAAACCACCCAGTATCGAACCATCCTGGATACCAGACCCCAGGTATGCCCCGCCAACGGCACCGCCCAAAGTTCCCAAAATTGTCATCCACGTTCTGGTTCTGCTTTGGCTGGCGCGTTGATCCGCGGTTTCTTCGGAAACGACGGCGTTGGCCAATGCCTCTAACTCGTCATTCGGAATCCAGCTGCCACAGGTGAATGTATCACCAACCGCAAAGTATGCCGTCGCCCAATCTGCACCATTCATAGCGGTCTGGATATCCGGATCATCGGATTGCAATCTGACCTGGACGCTGCAGAACGAACCGTACAAATCATTGCTGGGGTTAAAGTCGTTGCGTTCCAATCCCATTATAGAATAATCATCTGGGATGTTTCTGGATTTCAACTTTACCCACATAAATGTACCGCCCGTATCACGTGATGTCATAATACCACCCTGGTTTGCGGCCAAACACATATTTTGTTCCTGGGTCAGTTTGCTGTTGTATATGGCCTGGGCCTCTTTTTCCAAATCATATACCAAGTCGCGGAATAATGTAGAAGCGGCCTGATTCTGGAGATATGTGGAATACGCCATATAGACCGGTTCGTCATATACACGACCACTGGAATCAACAGAATAACATACACCTTGGGATCCATCATCGGCACTGCATAACAGATTACCGTTTTCATCAGTTGCCTGGACCCGATTTTCTGTAACCTGGGTTGCGGCACCGGCATCTATCCAGCCTTCACGTACGCTGGATGTGCCCGCCCCCCACGAAGATGTGCCGGATTCTGCAATCTTTAATTTATTTTGCTCTATGGCCAAATGTTCTTGGCATACGTCGGCATTTTTAACCGTATCCAGGCACAGCCCCAATACGACCGTGTAATCCAACACACCACCGACACGATTCATACTGTTGTCATACGATGCATTGCCAGAATCGGTTAATGTTGAATAAACATCCGTACGATTGCGATAGCAATTTGTATAATCGGTTCCACACATAGAACGTACGCAACTTTTGGCAACCGCCTCGCACTGGGTACGCATTTGCGCAATTGCGGCATCACTGTAACTGGTGGCCAAAGACGCATTCAGCGACGCAATTACACCAATTGGGTCACCACTGTTGGAACTGTATTTCGGGAACAGTATATCAAATGCATCATTATTAATATATGTGTATGTATATCCACCAACATCGTTCGGATTCGCGGCCGCATATTTGCAATATGCATCGGTGTTAACGATGTCAGAGCAGCCCGTTTTGATTTCTTCATACGATACCGCATTATTAATGGTTTTGTCTGTTGCGCCAAACACCTGGGAATAACAGGCCGCACCCGAGCCCCCACCACAAACACGCATCGCACACGTTTTTATCGTGTTGGCACAGTTGGATTTTGCATCAGAATCAAACTGTTCAATTAATTCATCGATGCGGGAACGCATAGAAGAATTCATACGTGATGCGTACGCCTCGGCAAAGACATCTTCTTGGTTGTCGGCATCACTTAATTGTGATGCGGTTGGCATCGCGCCATTGCCAAGGAATGTTGCATAGCAATATTTATTCGCACCAATTGTATCCAGACACGAATTTTTAATATATGACTGGACGGCGGAACTGCTGTTGGTATCAACGCTGATTTCAGTTGTTGCAACATCAACATCTGTACCGGAATTAATTGCATCCACAAGGTTAATTGTGCTGACCGTGGAATCAACATTGCACTTGTACGGGTTTGTTGCACACGCATTTAAAATACATTGATCAACAACCTTATAACACGTGGATACCGCATTTACCGCGGCCAATGCCGCACCTTCGGAAATCATAATACCAACGCGACTGTCGGCGGCGGGATTTCCCGTAACAGTGGCCGAACCAAACAACTCTATTTTTCCATCACTTTGGCAACGGGCCAACGTGGAATCGCAATACACCATCTGTTTTCTGAATTCGGTATTCGTTGTACACAATTCAAATTCAGATCCGCATACATTTTCACGTTGAAGACAGGTGGTGTAACGACGCACACAGTCACTGGTATTATACATATTAGAAATGGCCGCACCGGAAATCATCTGGCCAAGAACACTGCCGTCGGTGGGGTATACATAGTCCGTAATTTCATCATAAGAATTACGCGATGCAACATTGGATAATGCCGTTGTTGACGACGTTCCAAACAACGCGTTTATCCCCGATGCAGAACACTGGGCCAGTGTGCTTAAACACATTGGCATTTTACCGTGAAACAAAACCTTGGTCGTACACTCTTCAAAATTTGCGCCGCATACATCGCCACCACGCAGGCACGACGTATATGCATCGATACAGTCCGCATTATCCAATAGGTTGGACGAAGATGAATTTGTTGTGGTACCAGAACTGGTCAAATATGCCGACATTGTCGGTAAACGTCTTGATGCGGTCGTTGGATTCAGAACGCTGGGGCGCGCGGTCAACGCGTACGCCGCCGGCACAATACTGCAAACGGCCAGAAAACCAAGTGTTTTTTTCAGAAAGTTCATTTGACTCACTCCATACTTATTATATTAAGTATAACATAAAATCATAATCAGACAAAGGAAAAATACACGAAATATTAAACAATTGGCAAAAAAAACAGGATGTTTTTATCCCGTTTTTTTACACTTTATCCGATTTCGTCCAATATGTTTTTTAACTCTATCATATCGTCGGGAATATGTGCCTTGAAATGCATCGGCACACCCGTTACAGGATGAATAAAATCCAAAATTTCCGCGTGCAGCATTTGACCAGTGTGGTTTTTCAAAAAATCCAACAGGTCTGGATTTTTTACACTGGCCATACGGTTTGATGCACGACCATAAATTGGGTCGCATAACACAGGAAATCCGTGCGAAGATAAGTGTACGCGTATCTGATGCGTGCGGCCCGTCATTAACGTACAACGAAACATAGACACACCCGCACGCGTCCACACATCTGCAACATTTACAATTGTATGCGCCGGTCGGCCACCCGTTTTTACCATCGTCATCTTTTGCCGATTGCGTGACGAACGTGCAATATTCCCCGTTATGTCCGCACCATCCCAATTTGGAATTCCCCATACAAATGCGATATACTTGCGCGTTAAATCGTGCGTGGAAAACGTCTTGACCAACCCACGAAACGCCGCATCTGACTTTGCAAAGACCATCACACCACTGGTATCACGATCCAATCTGTGAACAACGCCGGGGCGTGTCGCACCCCCCAAAGACGATAAATGCGTATGCGCCAATATATTCTGGACCAGGGTGCCCGTCTTGTTACCGGCCGACGGATACATCACGATACCACGCGGCTTGTTTATTACAATAATATCATCGTCTTCAAACAAAATGTCCAAATCAAAATCAACAGAAACATTTTCCGCCGCCACATCTGTTGGCCGCACAGGTATCGTAACAAAAACCCGGTCGCCGGATCGCAGGCGCGTTGAAAAGCGCGCCGGCATATCATTTAATGTGACGGGAAAACGCTGAATCTCGCTGCGGGAAAACTCAGGCATTTGGGACACCAAAAACTTATCAAGCCGTATGTCTACATCGGCATCAGAAACTGTAAAATTACGTGTATTTTCCATAGCGATAAAAAATTATTTATATTCGGTCCAATCGGGTCCTTTTTCACAACGTTCCAAATCAATTGTTAATTCACGACCCGATGCATCCACCGGACAGGTTAAAATTCCTGTACTGACCGCCTGGTCCGCGTCACGTGTTGCATTACGCCAGGTAAATTTTATTTCGGTCGGCGCGTATAAACACGCAATACGTAACTCGCCTTCGTGTCTGTCACGCGGCCCCAACCATACACGAACCCCTTCGCCCAGACCATAACACGGAAAGCCATCCAGATAATACAAAACCAATCCACGCCCAACAAGTTTTGTCGACGTTATAAATTCGCCACGATATTCAGAATAACGCAGGCCGGTTAACCCCTCCCAATCCGTGCTGGTGGAAAAAATGCTGATACGGGGGGCCGGGGTTGTATCTGTTGACGCGGGCGCATCCGCAGCAAAGGCCCCCGGCATCACCCCAATAATTCCCATCAAGACAAACATCAAACGCATCATTTTAATCCCCCTGGGTTTCCAATTCGACGGCAATTCTGTCTATGTTTGAAACCGGTACGGACAACGTATGCATAAAACCGACATTGTCACCCGCATCCAATAATGTCGCAGACGGCATAAACCGTTGACGCGCAACAACGTTGCCATTTGAATCGTACGAAATCGCAACCAAGCCCGGCACACCATAAATCTGGTCCGAACGATTTACCACGCGTCCAGATATAACAAAATGCATTACACCGTTTTCATCTGAATCCATTGTTACATCCGACAATTCCGCAACCAACGGTTTTTCGCGAATTTCTGTAACCCGATGTTGATACAAAACGGCAACCGCAAAAACAAGTGCCGCCAATAATGCACAAAGTGCCGCAATAAAAACCAATATCGGACTGCGCCGTGGTGGGGGCGGTACCGTCCACGTATGACCACACACCGCGCACTTTACCGGAACGGTCGGGGCCGCATCCAATGTATATTCTGTTTTACAAAAATCACATACTGTTTTCATACTATGACTTATACCATAAATTATTCCAAATTCAACTGGCTATATTTTGCACGAACGGTACGCTGAATCTCGTTAATTGCGGTTATATAATCCGATACGGTTGCATTGCCGTTCGTTGCAACCGCACCAAATATGCGCGCAGAATCCGTACCAGAATCGTCTTCATAAGCCATAACCAATGACGCCATATCCCCCAATTCACGCAATGTTATATCAAACATATTGGCAACATTATAATCCAGATCCCAAAAATAGTTCGGATTTATAGAATCTTCTATTCTGTTATGAACCTGAAGACGCGGGGTAATAGATCCCGCAAAACCAACCGTTACAAACATAGCATCAATTGTGCCGCCCGTCATATCAACCGTTTTATTAACATTCAAAATTGATGGCCCCGATTTTTCATCGGAAATAGACAAACCACCCAACGTCATATTTGAAACCCACAAATCGCCCGTTGTTATACTTGTAAATTTCCCAAGGTCCGCCAAAGATATATTTTTGGCAACCTCCATCGTGCGGGAATCAGATGACAAAATCCCAGAAACAGTCGCATTCTTGACATCCATCACCTGGTCCAGGGTTGTTCTGTTTTGAAATATCACATCGCCGGCCGCAATTGTACCAACCGTTAATGTTTCATCAAACTCGGCCGCAGATGCGTTAAAAAACGCAGTATTCGTTATATCGTGCCCACCCAAATTTAACCCGGACAACATTGTCGCATCAGATGCGTTTTCCGTAGGTACACGATATAAATACAATGCATTGTCACGATTTACCGCCGTCGTTTCAACAATGCCATCAGATACACTTATTCCCAAATCAATTGCATCTGCACGCCACGCACCAAATGTCCCATATGCGCGATTTCCTTCGATAAAGCCCATTGTATCGCCACCAAGCGCAACAATTTCGCGCGTGCGCATAGGCGTTATTTCATCAGACGAAAATACTATTATTCCCTGGAGCGTGGCACGCCCATCTAAATCGTTGGACTTTAAAACACGTAACTGGTATTCATCCGACGTTGCAAAATCGGGCGACAAACCATATTCAACCAAATCAGCCATATTTACACGGGTAATATTTCTGCCAACCGTATTTAACAATATCTCGCGATTATCCAGAATATAGCGTTCCAATGCGGTTTGAATATCGCCCATCTGTTCGGTTATTGCAATATTTTCTGCACGTTCAACCACACTTTGTTGGTAACGAAATATAAAAGGCATTATTATTGCCGCCAAGGCAACACTCATCAACAACTCGACCAGCATAGATCCACGCTGGGGCTGATATGATGCGGAAAAAATTCCAGGTCTTTTTTTCATTGTACAACTTCCCCAGACGTTATCGTTTGCCAATCCGCAGACATTATCGCGGAAAACTCATCCTTGGTTGGCGCCGACGGAATCGTGGCACGTGATAAATTTAATACAGAAAACCGTGGCGGCGTCAATGATGGAAATGTCCACCCCCCAATTCTGATCGGCGCAGTTGTTGACATTAACAACTCGCCCGAAACAGTTAACCCAAAATTATCATAAAAAATTATTTCTTCGGTCGATACGTACGACGTCTTGACCGTATGCGCAACAATTCCGGTAAAACCACTGATTGTGCGTGAGGCATCGGACTTTAAAGTCAACCTGTTGCCAATATTTACAGAATCCAACACCATCGCACGATCTGTTATAATACGCCCAGACGTTGTGTATGTATTACCATTTAATGTGTCCGCATAAATATTTCTGAATCCAGAAATGTCACCCGTCACACGCATAGAAGCAAACGATGCCGTATCACCATCAAGATTCGCACCCGATGAAAAATACAACGTATTTGCGGTAAGGCCGGCGGCCTCGACAAACTGGGCCGACGCACCACGCACACGCGCAGATTTTGCCACAATGCCACCAATATCATAAATACGATTATTGTTCATATTTAAATCACGCAGCATCATATTTAAATTTTCTTCACCCGTTTCCGTACGATGCAAATATCTTGATTTATCTTCGCCGTCCAAATCACGCGAAATCCGATATATTAAATTACCCGGATAAAACTCGGGCGCGGCAACCGCCCACGTACGTCCATACGCAATCCCGTCATTACCAACAACCGCCGCATCCGTGCCAATATGACGCGCAATTTGTGTCGTGCGCAAATCTGTACCATCCATATCAAACGCCAAATAAACGTCCGTTACAGTGGCCCCGTTAACCTGGTACTTGTCAATGAAACCAGACGTTGGCATATCAGATATTTCATCCAATTCTGCATCGGATAATTTTATCTGGGCAACAGCCGGCCAATCATTTTGATTTAACCGAACAAAGTTTAATACAGGATCACGTAAATCCATAATCTTGTTCGCGGTGGCCATATCACGCAATGTATCATTGGTGTCTGCAATTTGACTGTACAAAAATGGCGTTGCCATCGCAACAATCGCCATTGCCAACAATACCTCTAGCATACTGGCACCACGGGTGGAATCAGCAAAGATTTTCATTTTATATACAGTCACTGTGTCCCGCCATTAAGCATTGTTTTATATTTATTCTTTCTTCCAATCGTTTCCAAAAAAGATACTGGCATATAATATACTGGGACAACGATTTGGAATTATAACGTTTACGATTATCCAAATCAGAAATAATGCTGCGACAGGCAACAACCTTGTCATCATCTTTGGTCGGATCGGCCAAAATTGACAATGCATCATTATTTACATCGTCAACCAAAACATCCGGCAACACAGATGTTCCCGCCGGCCGAATATCAAGAACAACCTGGCCGGTTTCGCCACGATTTAACGCATCCGACGTTTGGTCACGCATTGTTATATTCGATGCAATAATTGTGCCGGCATCAATACCGCTGCGCGAACTGTACTCCAATGCATCAGGATCAATATACACATCCTGGCCACGGGTGGTATCAAGATACGAATCTATGTCCAAACGTTCCACACTGAAATTTATATTCTCGCTTATTACATCGCCACCAACCGTCCAATCCAATGGACCTGTAAAACTGGTGCGACCCGCCGTCATTGCAAAATCGTATACCGCCACAGAATTAGATGTTACGTTTCCCGTATCGCCAAACTGGGATATTGTGCGCGCAGAAATATTACCAACATATAACGAACCACGCGTTAATGACAACGCAGATTCACCCAGTGCACTTTGAAACACGGCACGATCCGCAACCATAACCCCCAATGTACTGCGTGTTTTGCGCCCATCATCAACACCAAAAATTGACAACGTATCAAATTCGCCTGAATCAAACTCGCCCCGACGAACAAACGCGTCACCAACACCATTAATCGAAAAGCCCCCCATATCCAAATCTGTTAAAAACGCACTGTTGTTCAAATCCTGTTCGTTACGACGCACAACATCGGAATACACCGCATCCAATGCCAATCCAACCATTATCGTATCACCCGAAACAGATGCATAAAAACCAATCCGTCGTGCCAATTCAGCCAATTGAACCGCACTCAAATCACCACCCGACAAGTTTAAATACGCCGTAACAGATATTGGCGTTTTGTTTATAACAAGAGATATATCCTGGCCCAGGGCGGTACGCGGAACAAAGCCCAATGGCAACCCGTATGATTCCAACAAGTCAGAAAATGTATTACCAGATATAACCGTTGTATTATATGGCAAGTCATTCGCACGTTCACGAACAAATATACGCGCGGCGGTTTGTGCAACCTCTATCTTTTGGGTTGATGCATACATCTGGGAATCTGTGTCACGCGCCGCCAGACGTCCGGCAAAAAACGGAATAAAAGAAAATATCAGCGTCAGCGCAAGCAGTGCCTGTAATAAAAAATTTCCATCTTGGCGTGACAAATCAGGCATCCCTCCTACGCATTAGATATTAGCAAGCGAAAAAAAATATTGCAATCAGTTTTAAGATACATTATTATCTTCTTTGTTGAAATAAGCGGCGATAATAAAATATCGCAATAAACCAAGAACATAATTTCCTTATAACAAAAAAACGAATATGCAAAATAAAAAAAATCAATCGTCTGTGGGTATGATGATTCAGCGCTGTCATAAATGGCGCCAGAAAAGAAAACAGTATATGGACCAGGCACGCCAAACATCCGATGAAATCGAACGCGAACGCCTGATGCAGGCGGCCGAACATTATGGTCGTATTGTCAACGCAGAACAGGGAAAAATCGATTCCACACGTGATGGACGCGATAAAAACGCTGTAATCGAAGACATAAACGATACCGCGGATACGACCGAAAATGTCGATACGTCGGACGAAGACGAAAATGTTTTTCCCGACTTTATCACAAACGAAAAATAATTTTTTGCGTGCAAATTTTACACTTTAATTCTTGAATTTTAACTGTGTTTTGCTATGCTTGCCACAAAAGGAAGTTTATATAATGGATGGCAATTACACAGTTTTGGCACGCAAGTATCGCAGCCAGGATTTTAAATCCCTTATTGGCCAGGATGTTTTAGTAAAAACATTAACCACCGCCATTAATACCGGGCGTATTGCGCACGCATATATTTTTACCGGAATTCGTGGTACCGGAAAAACCAGTACGGCACGTATTTTGGCCAAGGCATTAAATTGCCTGTCATCTGATGGACCAACGGCGAATCCGTGTGGCGTGTGCGAAAACTGTCGTGCGATTGCCGCGGGACAACATATTGACGTACTGGAAATCGACGCCGCATCACATACCGGTGTTGACAATATGCGCGACATACTGGATGCGGCACAATATCGCCCAACAAACGGCCGATACAAGGTTTATATTATTGACGAAGTTCATATGCTGTCTACAAGTGCGTTTAACGCATTACTTAAAACACTTGAAGAACCGCCCGCACACGTCATATTTATTTTGGCCACCACAGAAATACGTAAAGTTCCGGTTACAATTTTATCACGCTGCCAACGTTTTGATTTGGTACGCGTACCGGTTGAAACGCTAAAAAAGCATTTCGCCTGGATTGCAGACCAAGAAAAAATAGAACTGTCCGATGCCGCAAATGAATTATTGGCACGCGCCGCAGATGGCTCTGTACGCGATGGCCTGTCATTATTAGACCAGGCAATCGCCCAAACCGGTGGACACGTGGATGAACGCGCGGTGCTGGATATGTTAAAACGTGCAGACCGTGGTGTTGTGGTTGGATTTATGGAAACGCTGTTGTCGGGGGACACGGCGGCCGCACTGGCCAAGGCGGACGAAATATATACCAATGGTGCCGACTTATCTATGCTGTTGACCGATATGATGGAATGGACGCATTGGGCAACACGTATGCACCCGGCAATTCACGCGGGCGATGTCAATAACTCGCCATATACCGCCGACCAACGTGAACAAATAAAAAAAATTAACACACGCGTGTCATTAAACACCCTGTCACGTATATGGCAGGTTATGGTTGCCGCAGTACCAGAAATGCAGGCGGCCGGAAATCAAAAACAATGTTTCGATATGTTGGTTGTGCGATTGATGCATATTGCGGATATGCCGTCGGTGCCCGAAATTCTGCAACGACAACAATCAGTTAAACAAAGCGGTGCCACACCAACATCCGCGCCACAAACAACCACAGAAACAACAAATTCAACAACGGTGAAAAAACTGGTAATCTCGAATGCAAATGATTTGGCCACCGCATTACAGGCATCCAAAGAAATTTTGCTGTATTCATATTATACCAGTAATCTTGAAGTCGTTGAAGTTTCTGATGGCATAATAAAGTACTTTGATCGACGTGGTGATGCGGATTTTGCGCACAAGATGGCCGCGTGGTTGGATGATAAAACAGGACGCACGTGGACGCTGGAACGCGTTATGGAATCACCGCACGCACATACAATAACTGAACAGAAAAAAGAAGAGTTAGAGGCCGATCCACTGGTGGCCAGCGCAATGGATTTATTCGCAGACGCAGAAATTGTCGGTGTTAAATAAATATTATAAACGGGGGATAAATAAAATGATTCAAGAACGTGGCGCATCTATGATTGAAATTATCGGTGTGTTGGCCATTGCCGGATTGATGAGTGCCGCCGCCATTGGTATGTATAACGTCATCCGAAATAACCAGGCACGAAAAATCGCATCCACAGAAATGGAACAAATTGTACGTAATACAAAACTATTGATGGAAATGCGTGGCGATTATACCGGTCTTAGTGTTCAATACCTGGTCGATGCGGGTGCGTTGGCAAATCAATACGCACCAATTGGTGGCGACGATTGGTCGGTTGTTGCAACCGACGATGGCACCGGATTTTCAATCAACTTAACACAACTGACCGAAGGCGAATGCCAATACTTTACCGCAACCCCACCGAAATGGGCCACAAAAATACTGGTCAATAATGTTGAATTAACATCAACAACATCAAACTGTTTTTCAACGGATACAAACCAACTCTCGTTCATAATAGAATGAATTTAAAATACGCAATATTTTTTTCTGGATTGTTATTAATTGGTGGATGCACACAATATCACAGTCCCGCCCGCAGTACGTGGCCAACATATTTACGCGGCGCAAGTTTTACCGATATGACTGAAATGGCGCGCATTGCAAAACGCCCTGTGTTCTTGGGGGCGGGTGGAAAATTAATCAGTCAAATTGACGCACCCGCAAAAATGGATTACGGCGACAAAATACAAAATGACACCGTAATCAGTGTAAACTATATGGCAAATCTGGAATATGAACTGTATGACGCACTGCGTAAACCCGGAATTTCTGTCCAACGTGCGGGTACGGATGTTGTTGTTATACTGGTACGCGATGCGATTATGGAACTGGACGTGGGGGATATTTCACCCGATGGTGCCGATACATTAAAAACAATTTCCAAGATTCTTAAAAAATACGATGCAACATTTATGGAAATTGCCGGTTATACCGATGCAATGGCCACCGCCCAGGCAAATGCACTGTCACTGGATATGGCCCAGCGTGTCGGTGTATATATGGCACAAGACGGCATAAATACCGCACGTATGTTTATTGTTGGACGCGGTGCCGCGCGTCCCATCGCCGGCCAGGATGATATTGGCCGCCTGACCAATCGACGCGTGGAAATACGCCTGGTACCGGCACGATAAAAATCGGAATAACTTTCCCTTTTATTTTCAAAATTTTATTGCTATACTGCAACCATAACAATAAAAAAGGATGGAAAATATGGCAAACAAAACACAGAATAATCCGGCTGTTAAAAAATATGTAAAAACGGGCATTATTGCCGCAATCGTTATCGTCGTCGCGGCATTGGGCATATGGGGCATCAGCGCAATGCGCGGTAACGGTGGCACAAGTGTCGAAGAAGCATTGGAAATGGTTTCCACAGACGCTGCAAACGCGGCCGATTTGCGTATCGCGGTTATTCGTATGGATGCAATCCAAACAGATGCGGCCGTTCTGAAAGATTTGAACGCACAACGTGAAAAGTATGAAAACGAACTGCGCGACGAACTGGAATCAAGACAAAAAGAACTGGAATCCGAAAAGGCGGAAATTGAAAAATCCCAGGATGTTTTATCTCGTGATGCGTTACAGCGTCGTGTCGTGGATTATCAAAACCGTGTAACAGAACTGCAACGTGATTTGACAGAACGCGCACAAAGTATCGAAATCGCGTTTCAAAAGGCACTGAATACCGTTCAAAACGAACACTTGAACCCAATCATCGAAGGTATAATTGCCAAGAAAAACCTGTCTATGGTTATTGACGGTCGTTTTACACGCATCGGTGCAAATGCCACAAATTTGGATATTACAAATGAAGTAATTTCCGCATTGGATAAAAAAGTATCGAAAGTTAAAATGGATACCCCACAAGGATTTTAAATAATAATCTGATTATTCACCGTCCAAATGGACGGTGTTTTTTATGCTTTTAATTTCAAAAAAAACGTATATAATCGCGATATGTTAAACAAAATAAAATCTTGGTTTATGCCGGCGGCCACACAAACAACAGCCGGTGCCTTGGCCGAAAAATTCGGCCTGGAATTACGTGGAAATGCAAATACCGTCGTTCGTGGCGTTGCACCAATTGCAGATGCAAAACCGGGGCAATTGGCTTTTTATTCCACAGAACAAAACAGTGCGGCTTTTAAAATACTGCCAATCGAAGTGTTAAAAAACACGCGCGCATCTGTAATACTTATCCAACCTGAACAGGTACACAATGCGCCCAAAGGCGCAACGTTACTTGTTACCGACAGTCCGCGCGGAAACATTGTTAAAATTCTGGGCGAAATTTATCGTGAACCGCCGCGCTTTGGCATCAGTCGGCGCGCAACAATCGAACGCGGTGTATTCTTTCGCGCACGTGGCACCGTATATGTCGGACAATATGCAACAATTGAACGGGGGGCCGTTATAGAAGAAAATGTGAAAATATACCCCGGGGCCTTTATTGGACGCAATGTAACAATCGGCGCAAATACAATTATTCAAACCGGTGCGCATATTGAAAATGCAACCGTTGGTGCGGACTGTGTTATTAATGCCGGGGCCGTTATCGGCAAAGATGGTTTTGGATATACACGCCAAGATGGACACAATGTTTTTATCCCGCACGTTGGTCGCGTGGTTATTGGAAATCGCGTATCTGTTGGGGCAAATACCTGTATTGACCGCGGCGCAATGACCGACACACGCATTGGCGACGGGACAAAAATTGATAACCTGTGCCAAATTGCGCACGGCGTGGTTGTTGGGTCCGAATGTTTTCTGGCGTCGGGGGTTGGATTGGCCGGTGGCGTTGTTGTCGGCGATCGCGCATTATTGGCGGGCCAGGTTGGTGTTGCAAATGGCGTGCATATCGGTAACGATGCCGAGGTTGGCGCCCACAGCGGCGTATTCAGAAATATCCCCGATGCTGGCCGTCATATGGGATACCCCGCAGGCCCAGGAACAGAATTTATGCGCCACTATGCGTGGTTGCGCAAAAATGCAAAAAACTGAACAAATCACAGGAGAGTTTAAATGGTTGATGCAAAGGGTATAGAAAAGGTTATTCCGCATCGTGGCGCGATGCGATTGATTGACGAAATTCGCGAATACAATGAAACAAGCGGCGTTGGAATTAAATATGTGCGCGATGATGAATTTTGGTGTGCGGGACATTTCCCAGGCAGTCCAATTATGCCGGGCGTTTTAACAATCGAGGCATTGGCCCAAACCGCGTGTTTTATTGCATTGGCGCGTATGGGGGTAAACGATGGGAAAACATTGGGGTATTTTACAACAATGGAAAAAATCAAGTTTTCACATTTTGTAAAACCGGGCGATGTTTTGGAACTGCACGTTGAATTGATTATGTCAAAAATGCGCCTGTATAAGTTTCACGGCATCGCAATGGTAAGCGGTAAAAAGGTATCCGAAGCCACATTTACCGCAATTATGGATTCGCATAATCCAATGGAAAAAAACATATAATAAAAAATCCCGCAAATGCGGGATTTTTTATTCTGATTCTTTATTGATTATTCAAATCTGTAACCAGATTTTGAATTCTGGTCATACTGGCATTATCAACCAGGGCCGACGCAATTCTGTACGCAGAATCCAAATCACTGCGGGCGGCCGAAACATTACCCGTTGCCAAATTCAAGGCCGCAGACTTTTCAAAATAAGTCATCGCATTACTGGATAAACTTTCGCGTTCTTCGGCGGTTGTTGCACCCTGGATCTGTTCGGAAATTACACGTATTGCCGTTGCATAATCGTTAATTGCATCCGCATAATTACCCAATTGGGTATACGCCTCGGCCCGGTCGGCATAAACAGTCGGATTCACAACACCATCCGGACGCGCCAGGGAATTTGTGTAATCAGCAATGGCGCCCTGCCAATTTTTAAGCCATAAATTTAACTGGCCACGTTTGGCGTATAAATCACGCATATTTAACAATGCCTTGGGATTTGCCGTCTGGGCCGCCAACGCATTATTTATATCAGACAATGCAGTGTTATAATCTTCAAGGCGCATATTTAACAATGCGCGATCGTAATACGCAATCGCATTTACATCGTCCAATTCCAACGCGGAATTAAAATCTGCCAATGCACTACGATAATCCGCGGTTTGCATATACGCCTCGCCCCGAAGGATGTACATATCAGCCGTGGCATTGCCCGCATCAATTGCCGTTGTTAAATCAACAATTGCATCGGCAATATTACCGTTTAACAATTTTTCACGCGCATTTGCATAATAATCGTTTGGTTGTAACAAAGCCTCTTCTGTTATTTCGACATTGTTTGGTGTTACGGAATCAGTGCGCTTGGCGTGACCATAACCCAACGTATAAAATGCCGCGGCAATAAAGAACAAAATAATAATCCAATAAACATAAATCGATACAGACCAAGAATTACAAGATGTCTTCTTTGCATTATCGCGAACCGACGCAGGACGCGGGGCCACACGAGGCCTGTTCTGGGGTTTAGAAACTTTTTTGGCTGTATTTTTTTTCATACAATACTCCCTTCCTGTTTTATTTGGATTCTAGAGAGTTTTTAACAATACGTCAATTGTTTTCTGATTAATTTCACGAATTTTTCCAACAGATAAATTTCCCAGTCGAACCGGACCAAATGATATACGATGCAACTTTGCAACCGGACACCCACAAGACCGCAGAACTATACGAATTTCATTCTTTTTCCCTTCGGTCACGGTAACACGTAAAATATTTTTTTCTTTATCAATAATTTCCAAATCCATTGGACGATATTTTATCCCATCAACCGTAATACCGCGGCGCGCACGTTCCAAACCACGTTCATCCAACTTGGTTGTCATTGCCATATATTGGCGTGGAATATTTGATGATGGTAATGTTAAACGACGTGCCAATTCACCATCGTTTGTCATTAATAACAATCCCGTCGTTTTATAATCCAGACGACCAACATATTTTAAGTTCTGATATTCGGGTGGCAATACATCATAAATTGTCTTGCGATGCCCGGTATCGTGCGCAGTTGTCATTGTATTTATCGGCTTGTGAAACGCATATAACTTTGTATCAACACGCGGCCGCACCGTCACACCATTTACAGCCACCACATCATTTGCATCAACAAATGTCACAGGTGTATCAATTACACGACCATTTACAGTCACCGCACCCCGCGAAATTAAATCTTCGGCCGCACGACGTGACGCAACCCCAGAATCTGCAATAAATTTTGCGACGCGAACACTCATAATACCACCCGACTGATTGCAATTGCCGCAGCCAATTCCGCACGCAAAATTGTTTTTCCCAAAGATATACCAACCGCACCCGCCGCATCAAATGCCGCAAATTCAGTTTCAGAAAAACCGCCTTCGGGTCCGACAAAAATATATTTTGCACCACGTGCCGTTGTTTGTAATTCCAAGCCCCGGGTTGCGCGTTCATCCGCAAAAACGACACGCGATAAATCAATATCAGAAAATTTTTTGGACGGTAAAATTTGTGGAACACTGTTACGGTTTGATTGTTCTGATGCCTCGATAACTATTTTTTCCATACGCGCCCAATTTATATGATTTGCGACGGTATGTTCGGTTATCACCGGCTGGAAAGCAAATGTTCCCAACTGGGTCGCCATATTTAATAAATCGTCTGTATGCCGAATTGGTGCAAACATTAATGTAACATCACACGCCGTATCCGCGTGGTCAGTCTTTGCACCAATTGTAATTGTTTTTCCATCCGATGATATTTTTGCGTTATATTCCACACCATCACCAAAGCCAAGAAACGTGTCACACCGCATCACACGCCCAAGATAATGCGAAATGTCACGCGACGCCGGTATAATCATACCGGTACAAATATCATTACCCAAAAATATGCGCGGGACATTTTTCATAAACTTTTTTTAATTCTGATTTATAATCTTGTAAAATTTTGATATAATCATAGCACAATGGTCGAAAAGTTCAAGATTTTATCCGCCGGCGGAAAATCCAAGGGTTTAAATATTTTTAAATCCAGCGCATATAAAGAAAGCCTGCGAACACCGATGGCTTCGCTGTTTTGGTCGCTGCGATGGGCGGTGGGGATATGGTTGGTATGTGCGGCGGCATTTGCACTATCGTTCTGGATCGAACATATTTGGCGGTATGGTTGGTCGCCCGCCACGGCCGATTGGACCAGAATTTATTTCTATAATATTATAACCAGTGGTGGAATATCGGTATTGGCGGAAATTCCCGCGTGGTTGACACGCACATTATTGCGAACCGACATTATGTGCATAACACCATTGTTGCCGATTATCGCATATTTCTTTATGGCGGACAGCACATTGGTCAAAGAATTTAACCCATACGGTAATGATAAATTTGATGATAAATCATCCAACAAAGCATCCAAAGAAGATATTGAAAAAATGGGCCTGCTGAAGGGATTTATGATGGTGTTGGGGTATTTCAAGAAAAAGCCATTAATGATGAACGAATGTTTATCTGCCCTGTGTGTTGCGCCCCCGGGGACCGGTAAATCACAAGGGGTCGTTTTGCCGACAATATTTGAATGCAACAATGTTTCAATGATTATTAACGACCCAAAGCCCGAATTGTATCAATCGTCATCCGCATATCGTGCAACAATTGGACCGGTGTTCATTATGAACTGGGCCGGACAAGATGACCCAGAACGCGGGATATATTACCCATCGTGGAATCCGCTGTCGCCGGAACACGTACCCTTTAACCCCGAACAACGCGATTTGTACATTGATTCTATGTGCAATGTTTTGATTCCGGATAAAGAATCTTCATCGGCCGACCCACATTGGACCGTATCGGGACGCGCGGCATTGGCCGGACTGGTACAATTTATGGTGTCCAAGGTTGAACGTGCCAAGGCAGACGATTATTTCTATGCCCGCATAACATCCGGTACATTTGATGCCGAAGATGCCGCCGTGTTGGGCGATTATTACTTATCTATGATGAATGACCCGAATGCATATGCGGCATATTCATTGTTGCAAAAGGGCGAACTGAACGCGATGAACTATGTGCATATTGGCACGTGGTCAAACATACCGGATGCCTGGCGCGGGCACGAGGCATCGTTATCTATGATTCTTGATTGGATTAACGCAAGTCAAATCTCTATGGCCCAGGAACAAGAAGAGCGTCGTAAACAAGGCGATCAAATGGTATCTTTTGACGACCCGATGAACCGATTATTTCTGGGGGCGGTGGATGAAGCACGACAATACGCGTATGCACACCGTGCCGTTTTGGAATTGACACAATTGGCAAACACGCCCGACAAAGAACGTGGTTCTATTATTTCCACCGTGATGGAGGGATTGTCCATATTCCGTAACGCCGCCGTGCGTAATCGCACCAGTCATTCAGACTTTCATTTTGCAGATTTACGTGGTATGGTCGATCCACGCGATGGAAAAACAAAGCCGGTTACGGTATATCTGTCCATCAATATGGTTGATGCCCAGGCGTTAAACCCAATTACAGGTATCTTTATCGAATTAATGACAAATTTCCTGTTATCAAATCCGCCAGAATCAGAAAACAGCGGTACAAAAATGGGACCTTATCCGGTGTTGTTCGTTCTGGACGAAATGCCCAAAATGCAAAAATTACAGGCCGTAATCCAGGGACCCGACCTGGGGCGTGGACAAAAAATATCATACCTGATTATCGGCCAGGATTTACACCAGATTCAGGAAAAGTACGGCGCAGATGCCGCCGCAACAATTATATCCACCACCGCGGCAAAAATCGTTATGCGTCAAAATGATCCGGATACGGCCGAAAGATTTTCAAAAATGATGGGATATAAAATGAAAATCAAAACGGTCAAGGGACCAGACGGTAAAGACAAAGAAGAAAAGTCAGAAGAACTGCTGTACAGTCCAATGGATATTATGAAATTGGATGATAAAAAACAATTGGTAATATTCCAGGGATGGTACCATCGCCCCATCGAGGCCGACAAACAATATGCATTCAGTGACCCACGTCTGGCCGGGTTTATGGCGATGGGTGCCTGCAGTCCGTTGCCTGAATTTTTAATTCCATCGCATCACGCGGCGTTGGGATACAGTGGCACCCCACGAATATATATACCACAAACCAAAGAAACAAAAGAACTGGGGAAAATAGAGAACAGATAACAGAGAACAGAGTGTATGAGTGGGATGGGAATGCAATCAAGTATTGCAAAAAATAAAAGTAAAAATTTCGCTTTGCGAATTATTAAACTATCTAATGATGGACATAAAACAGGAAATATGTACTGTCCAAGCAAATTCTGCGTTCAGGAACAAGTATTGGTGCAAATTTAGCAAAGATCGAATCTGCAATCAGTAAAAACGATTTTCTGGACAAGGTTTATATAGCACTGAAAGAAGCATCAGAAACCCAATATTGGTTAGAATTATTAAAAGATTCGGAATACATAACAGTCACGGAATTTAACATCATATTTGCCGAATGTAATGAAATTACAAAAACACTGGTAAAAACAACCAAAACAATCAAACAAATTAATCTGTTATCTGTGCTCTGTTCCCTAGAATGTCAATCGCAAACCGACGGCCAAAAACGGCGTCTCGGTCGTTATGCCAAGCGATGCCCATAAATCCACGTTTTCGCTGTATTTATATCTGAATGATGCGATTGCAGTATGATCCATATAATCATCAACATCGCGATTCCATATACCGGTGTCCGAAAAAATATATGTTAACGATATACTGTAATTTAAAATATCATAACTGACACCGGTGCCAACGGCCAATCCATCAGACACAGGTCCAACCGGATTCTGATCATAAATTAATCGTGCGGTTGCACCGAACATCCAACTGTTATACTGCAGATTTATGCCACCAGACAACTGGGCACGCCAATCGGCATATACACGCGGGGTATACGCATCTGTTCTGTATCCATCCGGGCGCGACATAAACGATGCACCAAATGCGTATGCGGTTTTTACCTTGCCCGATGGACGACGAATTTTTAACCCCGCGTCAACCGCATAATCATAATCATCCGTTATACCCGATACAGATAATCCATATTGCATCCCACGCAAAGGCATTGTGGCATAATTCAAACGTAACGCATTACGCCCCGTCGTTAATGTTGTATCAGAAATTACAGGTCCATCCGGCGTTATTTTTTTATAAAACAGCGGTTTGTCATTTACGCGCAACCCGCCAACATCCGGCAATCCAACCCCCAATTTACGCGCAATAGAATCAGTCGCACCAAATTCAATACGACCAAATTTTCTGTTTTGCCAATATCCAAACGCTTCGCGCATAAATTTATCTTCATCAACGGCGGCCGCATCGATCGCATAAACCAATCCCAATGTATTATTATCCGTCGCCGCAAAGCCCATTTCACCACGTACACGCCAATCGCCAATAAAATCAGGTGTTTCAAAATCTGGCTCCAATAAGCCCGCCGTGCCATAGCCATTTAATTTCAAACTGAACCTGTTACCATTATATTCCAATTTATGGTCACCAATACCCGGTATATAAGATATTAAATTTGCCGGCAATGACAACGCATACGCCGCATCATATGCCCCAGATATAAAATACATAAATACAGTTAATGAAACCAGATATGACAAGCGCCGTAAAAACATTGTTATTATTCCTTGGATTCTGTTAATATTGCATTGCGCAATTTGTTGTATGCGCGTTCTTCGATTTGACGCACGCGTTCACGAGATATTCCGTATTTCTGGGACAAAGATTCCAATGTTGCAACCGGATCAGACAACCGGCGTGCACGCAAAATTTCGCGATCGCGTTCCGGTAATTCCGCCAAATGTTTCTGTAATAATTCATATCCACGACGACGAAATTCCAATTGTTCCATATCGTCTTGGATATTATGTTTATCATCAGACATATTGGACAGCATATCGCGACCATCATCATCCGAACGCGCCGGTGAATTCAGTGACACATCGCGCGCCCCCAAACGCGTTGACATACGACGCACATCCGTTTCTGGAACATTTAAATAATCGGCAATTTGCTTGGTCTGGTCATCAGACAATGTTCCATCCATTATGCCCAATGCACGCTTGGCCCGGGCCAGATTGAAAAATACCCGCTTTTGATTTGCAGATGTGCCAATTTTTACAATCGACCAATTCTGCAAAATTGTTTCGTAAATTTCCGCACGTATCCAAAACATTGCATAGGTCGAAAAACGAAAACCACGTTCGGGATCAAATTTTTGCAGTGCCTGCATCAAGCCCATATTACCACTGGCAATCAAATCAGCAAACGGAACACCATAGTTGCGAAAATCATATGCAACCGATACGACCATACGCAGATGACTGGCCACCAGTTTTTCGGCCGCGTCTTTGTCGCCATCTTTGACCCATTTGGTGGCATATTCATATTCCTGTTCGGCCGACAAAATAGGAAATTTCTGGATACGTTGGATATATTGGGCCAAACTGGTTTCGTCGTTAACACCACGGGCCGCAACCAAACTTTGATTTTGTACAACCGGTAAAGCGTTCTTGATTTGCTTTTTCATAACTTTTATAGTATAGCAATAAAATAAGATTTATCAAGTCACGTAATAATACAGGAGATTTTTCAAATGGCATCCATACTGGAAAGAAAAAACAAAGTTAAACCCATAAAAAAAACACGCGAAGAATACGCCGAGGACGCCCTTTATCGCGAAGTATGGGAAGAGGTAAACAACGAAAAAACAACCGCCTTTATCAAAAAATATTCCCGCGTAATTATTGCGGTTGCCTTGGGTATACTGATTGTGGTAACGGCCGTCATTATCGGTGTCCGTACACATCGTGCACATAAATTGGCAATGGCCGAAAATTATGAAATGGCGGTACAAAATGTTGATGCAAATATGCTGCGCGCGGTGGCCGAAAATGCCGGCGGCGCAACGGGCGACTTGGCAATATTCCAGGCATATTTAGTCGATGGTAATATTGAACATCTGGAAGAATTGGCCAATAACGGGGACACACGCGATTTTCGCGATTTGGCACGATTACATATTATCGGACTGCGTGGCGATGATATGACCGCCAACGAGGTTGAAGATTACTTAGAGCCATTGAATACAAAAAAGTCGCCATATTATTATACTTCACGGTTAACCGTGGCACAAAAATACCTGGCGATGGGGGATCGTGAAAATGCGAATAAGTGGCTGGATATAATCATCAATGATGATGATACACCCGCCGTTGTTTCCGCCACAGCACAACAATTAAGATAACCAAAAGACAATAAAATATGCGAAAAATTATCGCCGTTTTGACATCTGTAATTATACTGGCCGGATGTGCCGAGCACGATCCGATTTTACCGGGCGTGCGTACACCAATCTTTGACACGGGAAATATTGATGTGTTGGATACGACGATTGAAAATCTGCCGGAAAATATTGATGCACCAAAACAGGACGAATGCCCATACACCCAAGATTCATCCAACGTCATTCGCGACGGCGACAGAAAAATATTCAGCGGGTTCCCAACAAGTAACTCGGTGGCCAGTACACAAAAACCGGTCTGTGCAAACGGATACGTATATGCGGGGCTGACCACGGGCGAAGTTGTAAAGGTCGCACCAAACAGTCGACGCGTTATATGGATTGCGGATGTATTTCGTCGCAGTAATATGACCGGTGGCGCATCAATTGTTGATATTATTGCACCGCTGGTCATACATAATGGCGCGGTTTATGCAGGTGGCCTGGGCAATGCATTTTGTCGCATAAACGCAACATCGGGCCAAAAAAAGTGGTGTGTGGATATTGGGGTTGAGGTTTCATTTATCGTAACAGACAACGCCGCGTTCGTTGTTGCAACCGATGGGAACCTGTATGCGGTACGAACATCTGATGGGGCCGTATATTGGCGTACCGCCGTTCGGGACATTGTCGCCCCCGTATACAAAGATAAAACCATCGTTGTTGGCAAAGAAAAATTTAATGCCGTAAACGGTGAAAAAATAAAATAAAGAATATATCACCCGCCAAGGCGGGTGTTTTTGTAATTTTTTTAACGATATAAAACATTCCATTTATAAATTACAGCGCAACCGGTGATGCAAAACCGATAACCATCCAGACAAAATTGCTTATATTGGCCGAAGTGGCAAATTGTACCTTGGACGGATTAACAATCGAAACACCCGTTCCGCCATAGTTATTTGTTGATGCGCTTTGTGGGATTATGTTCGTCATCATTGGAAAATAGTTCGTATTCGCCATTGTTATTGGCAACGTTACACTTAAAGTACCATTATTAATTGCGCCACCGCGGCCACCCTGCTCTACCCAACCAGATTTATATACACGATACCAGGTATAATTATTGGCCGCACTGGGATAACGCGATTTTACAACGACATCCGGATTATCATCAGAATCAAAAGTTATTGGGAATGTATTTGCCTCGACATCGTCCAGCGCATTCTGTAATTCACTTACCGCATTGTTTAATGCAGAAACCGTTGCGTATTCTGACATATTATGCGTATGATCGGCCGATGCAAAATCAGACGCATCCGGTATTTCATCCTTGGTGGCAAAATTACTTATGTCTGGTATTTCGTCTTTGGTTGCAAGGTTGCTGATATTCGGTATCTCGTCTTTGGTCGCAAGGTTACTTATGTCTGGTATTTCGTCTTTAGTCGCCAGATTGCTTATATCCGGTATATCGTCTTTGGTCGCAATATTATTTGTATCTGGAATTTCATCTTTGGTCACAAAGGTCGTAAAATCGGGCATTTCATCTTTATGTACCAACTGGCTGAAATCGCCCAGTTGTTCAATCTGGTATTGAATGGAATCTAAAAATTGCAGCCCATTTTCTAAATTGGCTATATCGCCATCTAATTCATATATATCACGCATATATTCCAAAATAAAATTAAAGTCCGCGTTCAGACAATCCGTACTGATTGGTAATGTCGGTTGATAATCAATCACACGTGACAAATTTATCTTGCGCCAGATACGAATCTCGGCACCAAGGGACGGCGCCTGGCTTAAAACCACACGACCACCGGTATATTTGCCATCAACACGTTCTGATACAGACGGAATTACCGTGCATTGACCCGATGTTAAAATTTCTGAATTAACAGATACGTATATATCCGAACTTTGAAAATATGGAAATGAAAAAAAGTATTCTGTGGTAACACCATCACCAGTATATGTTATTTTGTGCATTTTGCTTCCCCCGGGGTTAATAAAAAATACCCCGTGCAAAAATATGCCCGGGGTAATAAAAAACCACCAACAAATAATATTGGTGGTTTAACAATTTTCTTTACGTGCCAAGATTATACCACAAATCGTGATAAAAATCAAGCGCAGTATTTATGCCCTATAACAAACAGGCCAATGTCGCACTGGTGTTCTTTAGCATAAACCACGCAACACGATAATCCGTTGCGTACACCGTTATCAAAAACAGGGCCAATATTGCAATTACAATTATAACATTGCTGCGTTTACCACGCATACAATACAGCGCAATATTATAAAACAAAAATAATACATACGCATCAACCGCCAAACTGATTATCCACATTGATGTACAATTAAACGCCAATGCGTTTAAAACCAATACAACCGGATAAACAAAAAATACCGACGCCAATCCCTTGATCGCAATTTCCCAATCGCGTTCGCCGCCCGTTATTTCCGACACCAACATCATCAGGCCGCCAAACACAAATAACAACGCAACCGCCAACACCGGAACAATTATCAACGCGGTAAATACCGAACCAATCGTTATCGTCGCACCACCAATCAAACGCAATAACAGTACCAAGCATCCGCCAATCAGACCGTATATGAACGCCTTGAACATAGATTCTTCCATATTACCGTCGGCAACAATTTTGGTGAAATAGCGTTTCGGGTTTATCAATAAATCCCTGATGTGCATCAGGCCCTTTTTTATTTTTTTCATCATTTCACACCCCCATTTGATTATTTATATTTTTGCTTTATAATTAAAAAAAATCAATGGAAAAAGTTATGTTAAAACTGATAATTGCAGGCCGGCCAAATACCGGTAAATCAACACTGTTTAATGCACTGACGGGGACGCGGGACGCATTGGTTCACGACCGTCCGGGTGTAACACGCGATGTAATCAGCGGACAGATACCAAACCGCGCGTGGACCGTTATGGATACGGCCGGACTGGAATCGGCAAAATCCGGAATTGCCGCGGATTCTACGACAATGGCAATGGATGCCATTGCCACCGCAAATGCGATATTATTTGTGGTTGATGGACGGGTTGGATTAACACCGGCGGATATGGAATGGGCACGAATGCTACGCCGTAAAACGCGTGCACCGGTATTACTGTTGGTAAATAAAACAGAGTCGGCACGCAGAATCGAAGATATAGTCGAATTTTATAAACTGGGCTTTGGCGTTCCGGTTATGATTTCGGCCGAACATAAAATCGGTATTGATGCAATATTTAATTTTATCGATAAAATTGCACCAAACACTAAATCATCAGATTCAACGTCTGGGGCATCAAAAAAACTTAAAATTGCCATCCTGGGCCAGCCAAACGTTGGAAAATCAACCCTGGTAAATCAGGTATTGGGTCAACGTCGTCAAATTGTTATTGATGCGCCCGGCATTACGCGCGACACGGTAAAAATACCAACAAATTTTTACGGACGTGACATTGTATTAATGGATACGGCCGGACTGCGGCGCAAGGCCGGGGTCACAGATGATGTAGAAACATTGTCCGCATTGAAATCATTGGATGCAATTGACAAAGCGGATGTTGTTATATTGGTTGTTGATGCAACACGTAACATTGAAAACCAGGCACTGGGGATTGCCGCACGCGTATACGAGGCGGGAAAAATATTGTGTGTTGCACTGAACAAATGGGATTTGGTTGAACCGGAAATTCGCGATGAAAAATTATTAAAATTAAAACATCAATTTTCTAATTCTTTTCATCAAATAATCAAACCGCTAATTCTTGCCATATCGGCCGAACGCGGCACCGGGGTAAAAAATATGTTTCGCCGTATATATGAACAGTGGGATATATCAAACACCGATGCACCAACCAGTTTGATTAACAGAATTATTGAAAAATTGATTGACGCACGTCAACCACCTATGTCACGTTTAAAGCGACCAATGAAGATTAAATTCGCGCGCCAAACGGGGCGCCACCCAATGAAAATAACAATAAATGTTGGTGGGGCATCTGATATACCAGAATCTTATACACGATATTTACGACGCGGATTGGCGTCGGCACTGCATTGGGAACATTTACCCGTGGTAATAGAATATAAAAAAGACGAAAACCCATTTGATGAAAAATAAAAGGCCGCCAAAATTGGCGGCCTTTTATTTTTAAACCATTAATTATAATTTGGCACGAATTTCTTCAACCTCGTAACATTCGACGCGATCGCCCTCTTTCAAATCATTATATTTATCAAAGGACATACCAAATTCTACGCCGGCACCGGTGACTTCGCGGACTTCATTTTTTTCACGACGCAATTCACCGATTTTGCCATCATAGATAACAACATTGTTTCGCAACAAACGAACAAAGGCGTCTTTTTTTATTGTGCCTTCGGATACACGGCAACCGGCAACACGAACCCCCTTGCCCACGGTAAACAACGCGATGACATCGGCATAACCAATAAAGTTTTCTTTGCGTTCGGGCGCCAATTTTCCGGCCAAAATTTCTTTGATTTCATCCGTAATGCGATATACAACACTGTGATAACGAATATCCACACCCGATGCACGCGCCATATCGCGCACAACCGCATCCGCACGAACATTAAATGCGATTATTACCGCACCAGATGCCGCCGCCAGACGAATATCCCCTTCGGTAATTTGCCCAACACCAGACGAGAGTATATCCACAGATGCCTTGTCCGTGTTAATATCTTTTAACATATCGGTAATGGCCTCTACACTGCCCTGAACATCGGCACGTAAAACAATCGGTAACACCAATTTTTTGTTTTCATCACGCTTTGCAAACAGTTCTTGCAACGAAGTACGCTTAACCGCATTTGCCCGATCGCGTGCCTTTTGTGCGCGATATGCGGCCACTTCGCGCGCCTGGGCATCGGTTTCCATAACGTGCAATTCATCACCCGCACTGGGTACCGTTTGCAACCCAAGGACAACAACCGGCTGGCCCGGGCGTACAGACTTAACACGTTCACCGGCCGAATTTATTAAACCACGTACACGACCATATGTTTCACCAACGACAAACACGTCGCCGATTTTTAATGTACCTTGGCGCATCAAGACCGTGGCGGTCGCCCCAAGGCCACGTTCCATTTTTGCCTCTACTACATATGCGACGGCGGGCATATCCGGATCGGCGCGCAAGTCCATAACCCCCGCCTGGAGCAAGATTGCTTCCTCTAGTTTTTCCAGACCTATATGTTTGGTGGCAGAAATTTCAACACACTGGACATCGCCCCCCAGTTCTTCAACCTGGACCTCTTGCTGAAGCAAATCGGTTTTTACACGGGTTGGATCGGCATCCGGTAAATCAATTTTATTAATTGCAACAATAAACGGTACCTGGGCCGCACGAATATGATTAATGGCCTCTATGGTTTGGGGCATAATGGAATCATTTGCCGCAACAACCAAAACGACTATGTCCGCCAATTGAGCGCCACGGGCACGCATCGCCGTAAAGGTTTCGTGACCCGGTGTATCCAAAAAGGTTATCATTGCACCAGATTTTGTCTTGACCTCGTACGCGGAAATATGCTGGGTTATGCCGCCGGCCTCGCGCGCAGCAACGTTTGCGTGACGAAACGCATCCAACAAAGATGTTTTACCGTGGTCAACGTGTCCCACAACGGTGACAACCGGTGGACGTGGCTGCATATTATCTGGGTTCGGTTTGCGTTCCAATTGGTCCGCATATGGTTTTACATCGACACGCTTTACCTTGGCGCCAAATTCACCGGCAATCAGTTCGGCGGTATCGGCATCAATTGATTGGTTCTGGGAAACCATCATTCCCATTTCCATCAATTTTTTGATTACATTACCAACCTTTTCCGCCATTGCGGCCGCCAAGTCTTTGACCGTAATCGTATCCCCCAGGGTGACAACGTGTTCAACCTTTTGCGGTGCGGTAAATATGGCACGTGCCTTTTCGCGAAAACGTTTAAGTGATGCCTCGGACCGGCGACGATTTGCGCCGCGCAGTCCAATTTCATCATCGTCATCTTCGCCGCCAATAACAATATCGTGCAGCGATATTTTTCCCGTCTTTTTAAATTCTTTTTTGGAATTGCCAAACCGAGAAGACCGCCCCATATCATTCGCATCATCGTCGTCACGCGCACGGCCACGCTGCGTCGGCGCAGTTTTTTTTGCGGGTACGGTTGGTGCGGCCGGTTTGTCAATTACCACATCGGCGACATCATCCGCCACAGGCGTGGCAACATTTTCACGCGCAGCCAATTGTTCGCGAACCTGTTCATATTCACGGCTTTCGCGTGCAATTTCTGCCTCGCGCGCGGCACGTGCGGCGGCCTCGGCGGCGGCACGCTGTTTGCGTTCTTCTTCGCGGGCACGGGCCGCCGCCAAGACAGCACGTAATTTTTCATCCGCGGCATTATGCGGTGTGGCGGGCGCGGTTGGTTCTTCACGTAATTCCTTGCTGCCGGGGGCAACAACGCGGCGACGACGTTCAACGAACACCGCATCGCCCTTTTTACTTTGCACCGCGTCAATAGTTACAGATTTTCCAAGTGTCAATGTCGCCATAAAAGATACTCCGTCTAAAATTAATCTTCGCCCTGGGTTATGCCATAGGCCAATTCACGCGCCTTCATAATAACGCGACCGGCCAGACGCAGGCTCATCGTGTCTTCGCCCAGGATTTCAATCAATTCGTCCGTGGACAAATCGGCCAAATCTTCCAGGGATTTTATCCCCGCATTACCCAACTGCATTATAATCGGACGTTTAATAAAATCAAAGTTCAATAAATCATCCGTCATACCAAGTTTGTGGCCTTCTTCTTTGTATTGCTCTTCTTGCTTTTGCAAATATGCCTTGGCGCGATTTTGCAACTCTGTGGCAAGTTCGGCATTAAAGCCTTCGATACCTTCAAGTTCGCCAATATCAACAAAAGCGATTTCTTCGATTGTACGAAAACCTTCGGTAATCAGTAAATGTGCCAACATTTCATCCACATCCAGCGCAGAAATAAACAGTTCTGTTTTTTCTTTAACCTCTTTGGCACGACGTTCCTGTTCGGTTTGTTCATTCATAACATCGATATTCCACCCCGTTAACTGGGACGCCAAACGAACATTCTGCCCGCGACGTCCGATTGCCAAAGATTGCTGGTCTTCATTAACAACAACGGCCGCACTGCGCGTATCTTCGTCGACAATGATTTTTGCAACCTTGGCCGGCTGCATCGCATTAACAATGAATACCGCCGGGTCATCAGAATACAAGATAACATCGATTTTTTCGCCGTGACATTCGTTAATAACCGGCTGGATACGAGTACCTTTGATACCAACCGTCATACCAACCGCATCAATGGACGGGTCCTGGGTTTCAACGGCGATTTTGGCGTGACTGCCGGGGGCACGTGCAACAGATTTTATTTTAATAATACCTTCGTATATTTCTGGTACCTCTTGCACAAATAATTTTTCCATAAACAAAGGATGTGTACGGGTTAAGAAAATCTGGGGTCCTGTATTAGAACGTGTTACATCCATAATCAATGCACGAACACGATCGCCAACCGCCAAACGTTCACCCGGAATTAATTCTGTACCCTTGATATAACCTTCGGCTTTGCCATTAATATCAACAAAAATATTTCCGAATTCAATACGCTTTACAACACCACTGACGATATCACCAATGTTATCCTTGAATTCTTCATATTGCCGCCCCTTTTCTGCGTCACGAACACGGGCCGTCATCATTTGACGCGCGGTTTGAAATGCCATACGACCAAATTCGGGTTCCGGCAATGGATCTTCGACCGTATCGCCAACCTGGGGATTTTTGGCGTATTTTTTTGCCTGGGCCACGGTTAACATAGTATTTGCATCATATTCTTCGCCCCGGGATTCAGGGGATTCAATTACTTCGAACAAACGCTTTACGTGTATGGCCCCATTTTTACGATCAATTTCCGCCGTAATATTGAATTCTTCGCCATATTTATGTTTGGCAATTTTTGCAATTGCAGCCTCAAGCGATTCAATTACAATTTCGCGATCAATTTGCTTTTCCTGGGCCAAAGAATCAATGGCCAACAGCAAATCTTGACGGGGCATAGAAACAAAAGACATTTGTTTTTTCTCCTTATGATATATATTTTTTGTTTTTTATGTCGCTTTTATTCAAAGGGCGGGGTTTTTTCAACCCCGCCCTTAAAAAAATCTTTTAAGAACATACTTATTATTCATTTCGAATCGGATAAATGCAAGAAAAATCTGTGTTTTTAATATTTTATTACCCGGGATTGCATAAATATGATTTGACGCTGTGGTTTTTGGGCTTTATACTGCGAAATATGAAAATACTGAACAGATATTTCACGCGCCAATTAATCGCGATTTTTGTAATGCTGTTACTGGTTTTAACCGGCTTGGCGTGGATGTTACAGATTATGTCTATGATGAAGTTCCTGTTGAACTATGGCGTGGAACTGTCAAGTTTCTTGGGACTGACCCTGTTGATGGTGCCGTTTATCATATCAATTATTATACCGTTTGTGACATTTATCGCCGTAATCTTTGTTTATAATAAACTGATTTCTGATAATGAAATAACCGTTATGGCGGCATCGGGACTGTCGCCGGGCCAACTGGCGCGGCCTGCATTAATGTTGGCAATAATACTGACCATAATGCACCTGGTGCTGAATTTATGGATTGTGCCGCAGTCACAATCGATGTTCTATTCCACACAATGGAATTTGCGATATGGTTTGGCCCATATGAAATTACAGGAATCCGCATTTACCCAGATAACCGATGGACTGGTTGTATATGTGGACAAGGTTTCTGGTCACGATTTAAGCCAGGTAATGTTGTCTGATATGCGGGACAAAGACGCACCCGTTACCATATTTGCAGAAAAGGGTAAATTGGTGTCAACGGCACGGGGATTATCCATCGTGATGACAAATGGTTCACTGCAGGCGGCGGGGGAAACACTGACCACCGGAACATTTGACAGTTTTGATATGGATTTAAACGTCGCAGATAAAGAAGGCGAATCTTCGTTCAAAGTTCGCAGAATTCCAACCTGGACATTAATACAATCTTTGTTGGATGCACCGAATGAACGCCAACACAAAATGGTTCTTGCCGAATTATGCAGCAGATTTTTGGGACCAATTATGAATTTAATATTGGCGGCATTGTGCGCAACGATATTGTTACGTTCGTCTTTGCTGCGACGCAGGGCCAGTTTTGCGCCCGCAATTGCCGTGGCGGCGATGGCGGCGGCAATGTCTTTGTTTATGTCTGCATCTAATATGATTGACAGTGTAACGGAATTTATACTGTTGACGGGTGGAATTATTATAATATTGGGTGTAATATTATTCGTACTGTTTAAAAAATGAAAAAAATTACCCGAATTTTAACACTGTGTATGATGCCCGCGGTTGCAAATGCGGCCTCGGTCGACCTGGAGGCGCCAAAAACAATCACCGCAGATAAAATTGAATACGATGTAAAATCGGAAACAATAAAAACATCTGGGGATACAGAAATTGTTAACGAAAGTGGACAAAGATTAACACTGACGGATTCATACTTGTCACAAAATGGCGACGACCTTGCCGGAAGTGATATAAAACTGTGGCTTGGGGATCACGTATATATTGAATCAGATAATTTTGTTCGCCAAGGCGATGAAACAACCGCATATCACGCAACATTTACCGCCTGTGACGATTGCGATGCGTATGGGGATGCCTGGGAAATTTCCACGCGCAAGATTGTTCACGATATGGACAGTCGTATGTTACGTTTCTATAACCCTGTGTTATGGACGTACAATATTCCTGTTTTTTGGTTGCCATTTTTTGAAATGCCGGATCCGGGCATTAAATATAAAACCGGTTTTTTAATGCCGGATTTCAGTTCGACAAACAATATGGGAACACAAATAAATATCCCATTGTATATAAACTTTTCTGATACGCACGATTTAACATTTACAACATCTATTTTAACCAAGGAAAATCCGATGTTCCAATTAGAACATCGGTTAAACCTGGATCATTCAGAATTCAGAACAACCGGCGCATATACGCATAATCGCGAAGGGGAAAACCGCTGGTACATTTCCAATACAGATATTATCGAATTGGGCGAATATGCGCGCGCAACAATATATCTGGATCGTGCATCAGATAAAACATTTATGCAGAAATATGGATTCTATGATGATCAGCCATATTTGGATTCTGGGGCGCGTGTGGAATTGTTTGGACAAACCGGATATGCCGTCGCAGACGCACACATATTCCAAGAATTGCGCAGTTATTCCGCATACCACGCAACACCAACGGGAAATATTCTGCCGAATATTCGCGGAACATATCAGACCGCGCCAATATACAAAGAAACGTATGTTACATTGGACGCCGACATACTTGGCATATCTGGTGATGGTGCATCATCCCAACGTCTGATTGGCGATGCGCGAATTGTTTCACCGTGGACACTGTGGGGCGGGAACAGAATCACGGCCAGCCTTTCCGCACGATATGATGTTTATAATTTTCATAATACAGATTTGATTGATGCATCCGAATTTTCGGGCTTAAAAGACAGATTCTTGCCAAGTGGATATTTGGAATGGGGGTTGCCATTGTTCCGTGTCGGACCAACGTGGACCCAGGTTATCGAACCACGCGCAAGACTTAATATTATGCGCAAAACAGATGAAGAACAATTTACATTAAATAATGATTCCGCAGGTACATTCCTGTCGGATACAACGCTGTTCTCTGACAATCGATTTTCGGGATTGGATTTATGGGAAAACGGAACCTATGCCGATTATGGCGTACGATACAGCGCGTTTAATACAGATGGACAAACATTTGAAATCTTTGCCGGACAAACATACGACTTTTCAGAACGCATCGATATAAACCCAAACAGCGGATTTCATAACGGCGCATCGGATTATGTCGGACGAGTGGCTTATAATAACACAAAATGGCTTAACTTCACATCGCGTTTCAGATTAAATCAACAAGATCTGTCACTGCGCCACATTGAAACATCTGCGTATATCGGAACATCCCAAAACTATATAAATATTGGGCATATCTGGTCCCAGCAATTTATTGACGAAAATACACAAGATGAAGATATAAACGAAATATCCGGGGGGATTGGTATCCAATTGACAGACCGTTGGGCCGTGCGCTTTAATGCGATATATAATCTGACATATGATCAATTCCAGCGGCATACCGGTGGTATATTCTATACCCATCCGTGTTACTATTTGTCGCTGCAATATCGTCGCGATAATGCAATCAAGTACGATTATGTTGGAACAACAACTTTCCAATTCAAATTCGGTATGAGCATTAATGGCCAACGGTATTAATTCAAAAGGAAGGGAATATAATGAAAAAACTGATTTTGGCAACATTATCAATACTAATGGCTTTCCCGGCAAATGCGGCGTCGGTGGTTGCATCTGTGAACGGAACGCCAATTACAGATGCGGATGTTACCGCGCGCGTGGCACTGATGAATAAACAGGGAAAAACATCAACCGATAATCGACGGGTGGCACTGCAAAATATCATTGACGATAGTGTAAAGTTGGCATATGCGCAAAACTTTAATGCCGTGCCCGATGATGAAACAGTGAATACAGAACTGAAAAAAATGAATCTGGGCGAGTTATCGGCAACTGAACGCGCAATGGCACAAAGTGCGCTAAGGGCGGAAATCGCCTGGCAAATCATTGTTGCACGCACAATTTTACCAACCGTTGATATAACCGATGCAGAAATTGCCAACGAACGCGCAGCGATTGCACGTGACCAAGGATTACCAATCGAAATGACACTTATACGTCTGGTCGATATTCCGGCGGATGTGGCGGCAAAACTTACCAAACCAACAAGTTGCGATGACGCAATGCAAATGGCACGCAATTTGGGCGGTGCACCGCAAAAGTTTACCGCGCTGCAATATGAATTGGCGGCCGATATTCGTGAACGGGTGGCAACACTGCCACGGCTTACCTGGTCACCGGTGGTGGACAGATCTGTATTCCTGGTATGCGACACAAAAAAAACCGAAGAATATGGTAAACTGGATGACGTTATTGAACAAAACGCCACTTTTAAACAGGCAATGTTTATCGCCGATCAACAACTGAAACAATTACGACGCAAGGCCGTGGTCGTTATAAATGATGACAGGTATGCTTTATAAAAAATGAAACCGGTATTATTTGATTTTTCAGATGCACAATTGGTTGAATTTTTGACCCAAATGGGCCAGCCAAAGTTCCGTGCGAAACAGGTTCGGGAATGGTTAAATCGTGGGGCACCGAATTTTCAATCTATGAAAAATCTTCCGGAAATGCTGCGGCGGGATTTGGATCGTGTGGCACAAACTTTGCCAGTGCGCGTAATAAAAAAATTGGAATCGTCCGATGGACAGACAACCAAATTCTTGCTGGAACTGGGGGACTGCGAACAAATTGAATGCGTCTTGATGCGCACAAGTTATGGTAACAGCGTCTGTGTCAGTTCCCAGGCAGGATGTGCAATGGGATGCAAATTCTGTGCCAGTACTTTGTTGGGACTGAAACGAAATTTGACTGTAAATGAAATCTATTCCCAGATTTTGGTTGCCCAGTGGGAACTGCGCAACGATAAATTTGCCGATCGACCAATACGACCAAATGGCGATGCAAATAACGACGATGTTTCGCACATTGTTATTATGGGAACCGGCGAGCCATTACAAAACACACAAAATGTTATCGGTTTTATCGAACGCGCAAATCACGATATGGGTATTGGATGGCGTAAAATAACCGTGTCTACGTGCGGGATTGTGCCGGGTATACGCGATTTGACACAATGGGGACGACCGATTAATCTTGCCATATCTTTGCACGCGCCAACCGATGATTTGCGCAGCCGCATTATGCCAATTAATAATAAATATAAAATTCGCGAGGTATTGGATGCCGCCTTCGATTTTTCCGCCGCGCATAACAGACAATTGATGATTGAATATATACTGTTGGCGGTGCGAAATGAAAACGGCACAACAGAATTATTAAACTGTACGCCCGAATACGCAGAAAAGTTGTCTGAATTATTACGTGGGAAAAACTGTATGGTAAATCTTATTCCGTGGAATGCGGTTGATGAACGTGATTTTGTATCACCATCGGGAAATGCCGTACACAGATTCCAAGATATTTTAATCAAAAATGGTATACATACACGTATACGACGCGAACGTGGTAATGATATAGGCAGTGCCTGTGGCCAATTACGCCTTAACAACGCCAAGGTAAAATAAATAAAAAACCGCCGTTTGGCGGCTTTTTATTGTAATGGCGGACGACGTAATTTTAACTTTCTTCGCATCTTGATAAACGGGATGAATCCGAATAAGCACACCCATATATTATTACTATCCGTTGTATATCGCAATGCCAGTATTGGTAAAAAACCAAACAGATGATATAAAATCAACTTTTGTTTTTTGCGCGTCATACGCAATTCGGTCGTACACATAAATATATACACATCACAACGTGCATAATGATAAAATTTTGCCTGTAATTTTCGTGTGGTGCGCGTCGTTAACAGCGAATTTTGACGATATTTATACACGTACGTTGCGCCCGGTACCAAAACAATACGATTTGCATAATAAATCATTTTGGTCATTATTAATAAATCTTCACAGTATTTCATATCAATTGGAAATTCAAAACGATTATGATTCCAAAAATCCCGCCTTATTAAATACCGCCACGAATACCCGTGCATATCAACACGTGTTGCATCAATCTTGTCCTGGGGCAAAGATAAAACAAGCGTCTTGTCATACATCATACTGTCGCCGGGCCAACGTTCGTGTATAAATCCGGCAACGGCAACATCAGCATCTGCATTGGACGCCGCATCATACATTTTTTGATAAAAGTCTGTATTTATAACATCGTCTGCATCCATAAAATGAATGTATTTTCCACGCGCAGCGGCAATCGCCGCATTGCGTGCCACAGATACACCGCGATTGATTTCGGATCGAATAACACGCAGATTCATTTTTGGATACTGGGTCGCGTATTGTGATATTTCTGTATCCGTGCCATCGGTACAACCATCAAGATAAATTATTACCTCTGTATCCCGCGATGGAAATGTTTGTAAACGCAGACAATCCAAGGTTTGACGAATATACTGTGCACAGTTACACGCCGGTATAATAACAGAAATTTTCATAATTTTATCCCATTTAAAAAAATTAAACCGCCACAGAAATGGCGGTCGGGCGTTTTCAAAATCATAACACGATGACCCTGATGCTTTTAGTATATACCTGTTGTATAACACCAGACACCCGACAAACTGTCGTCGGGCATAACGATGCGAAAAGCATCATCTGCAAAATAGATTACGATGCAATTCGCACCGCGTGTTATGGGTTTTGAAAGACCCGAAACCACATCCCTGTGGGTTCATAGCAGATAATAACCAATTATTTTTTATATTGCAAAGTAAAAAACACCGCGCAATGCCTGCGCGGTGTTTTTCCATACAAGAAACATTACTTGTTCGGGATAATCTTGATTTCAACACGACGGTTCTGTTGACGGCCCGCCGCAGTGGAATTATCCGCAATCGGGTTGGATGACCCCATTCCCATAATTTCAAAGCGCGATGATTTTACACCCTGACCCTGCAAGTATGCCGCAACGGCCGCGGCACGATTTTGCGACAATGTTTGATTATACTGGGCAGATCCTGTATTATCGGTAAAGCCCATAACCATTACGGTCGAATTATCATACTTGTTTAATACCTTGGCCACGGAATTTAATGTCGCATAGAATCCCGCATTTATATCCGCCGAATCGGTCTGGAACGTGATATTGCCCGGCATAACCAAACGAATATTGTCACCATCACGAATAACACTGACACCGGTTGATGCCAATTCTGCACGCAATTCAGCCTCTTGCGTGTCCATATAGTATCCAACACCGCCGCCCAGTGCCGCGCCGGCCAAACCGCCAACCAACGCACCCGCACCGTGATTATTTGATACCAACGCACCCGTGGCCGCGCCCGTGGCCGCACCAATGGCGGTGCCCCATACGGCCTTGGAGGTTTGCGCCTCGCCCGTATAGGGATTAACCGTTGCGCACCCAGACATAAATGCGCATATTGCCAATACAGAACAAATTTTTTTCATACCTTTCCCCTTTTTATAAAAACAGTGTTCGTATAGTAAACAAAAAATAAATAAATGGCAATATACAAAAAATAAAATCGCCCGATGGGCGACTGTATTTTGTGGTGGATCAGTATTCTGTTGCCAAAAATCCCATACCTAAATTCCCTAAATACAGGGATTCTACAGGGAATTTCGCCCATATTTTCGGGTAGAAAAATCAGCACGAGCAGGATTTTTCCATTGTTATTTCAATAAAAATACCAATTCTCAAAAATCGGGGGCACAAAAATAACAGGGATTTTTTTACCCACGAACAGGGAATTTGCACACTAAAACAGAGGTTTTATTATTTGCGTGTGTACAGCGCAAAATTAAACTGGGTTTAACCGTTATTGACAAACCTATCCGATAATTCGATGGGCGACTCTGACATAGGCTTGGTATTAGGCGCTTTGATTTTTACAATAACAGGGAATGGCAAATTGACACTTGATATTACGGCTTCGCCACTAGACAAATTAGCCAACCCTGCCAGAACCCAACGGTTAGATTCCGAACAAGCCCCTTTTATTTTATCCACGTCAAGATCGTTTATTAAACGATGGATTATAAATGTTCCTATTTGGCTTAAAGTGCCTATAGGTATATCACGAGGCATCTGCGTTGCAATACAAACATATAAACCGTATTTTCGGCATTCTTTCGCGATTAAATCAAACGCATTTAATTCAACATCTCCACTAAAAGAATCCTGCAATTTTTTATTTAAAAATTGGTGTGCCTCATCCATAAATACAACTGTTGGCTTTTCTTTGAATTTATTGGCGCGGGCGCGTTTTAACAATTCTTTGCCGATGATATTAACCAAGATTTCACGAACATTGTAATCAAAGCCAACATGACTAAGGTTTATCAACAACATTTTTTTATCTGAAGATAAAAAGCTATTTAAACAATCAATGAATTTCGTAGGATGTGTTGTCTCTTTTTCTATTGGTTTAAATTCAAAATCAATATGTTTGCCCTTTGATCGGTAAAAAATCTATGATTTCAACCCGATATTATTGATTGATTTTTTTGATATATTTCTGAATACTATACACATAGAATCCGTTGGGAATGAATTCAGGGTCGTCAAAAAGCCCATAGTTTACAGCAATATGAAACATCGTATTGCAATCCCGCACGGTAAAGTGGCGCGGATGCGCCTTTTATTGTTCCCCGCCGTTGGTCGGGGGGCCGTCAGTTATACAACAGGGCTTGCCCAAAGACTGGCGGGGTCATTTTGTAAACTATGATTTTTTGAACTCCCCGACCGCCATTTCTGATGGCGGTCATTCTTTCACCAAGAACAAAGGGAGACACTATGAAAAAAATTGCAATTTTAACAAGTCTATTAGCATTGACTGCGTGTGGCGGTGGTTCAGGCGGTGGTGGCAGTGGCACGATCGGCGGAACATTGCCGGGCGGGGATACAGGAGGCACCTTGGTATGGCAAGAGCCAACCGTGTCGCCAGAGACAGCCAACAGCAACAAACAAGTCACTAGCATGAATTCCAGAATCAGCAATTCTGCAAAAGTTATTTCCTATGTAGAAAAACAGTTGGAAACATTTGAAAGCGGGCCGAGCGGCCAAAAAGTGAGTCGTGCCGCATTTGAATGGTTCGCGCCAAGTGATGGCAACAAACTGTCCAAAGAAGAACAGGCATTAGAAATTGCAAAACTGAGCGACTGGCTGTTAATGGACAGCACAACCCAAGAAGACATAATTGCGGCATTTAATCATGACAAACAAAAACTGCATCAAGCAATGCACGTTTTGGACAAGGGATTAAACTCATGCTTTAACGGCGGCAGTGCCGCCCAAACCGCAGCATGTTTCAAAGAAACTTGGGTAAAAAATAATGATGATGCAATCAAGGATTTTGAAGACAACGGGCAATTAAAAACATTTGATTTAAGCAATGTGGACTTCAAAATGGTGGATGGCGACACAACAGAAACATTTGCCATTGTTGTAGATGAAAACGGGAAAATTAGCGGATTGAAATTCAGGGGCAAAGACCGCACCCGTATTGATGACACAAATGATTTTGAATTTGTTGAAATGTTGGGTCCAGATGGCCAAAAAGAATTGGTTAATGCATTGCTAACCTATGAAAGTCATGGAAAAAATATCGGAACCGACGGATTAAAATATGCGGACTTTGGCTTATTGCGCTTTAATTCAACGCAGCCGGGATTTGAATTTGAAGAACTGATGCCGTATGCCGGCGGATATGAAGCAAAACGCATAGACAAATCAGATATTGATAAAACCGTCGTCTTTAATGGCCATGCCATTGGCCAGGTATTTGGCGAACAAAAAGTAGAATTGTCGGATAAAAATGCACAATTTGTATTTGATAAGGCAAGCGGTTCTGAAACACTGTCTGCATCATTTGATAACTGGTATGATGTCAGTATTATTAAAAATGATAACGGGATAACATTCGGCTTATCTGGCGATGCAAAAGATGGACCGACGTTGTCTGCGTCATCCGCCAATCTGCAAAGCGGCACAACACCAGACGGCAACGAAATTATTGGTTTTGACACCGCTTATTACGGGGATAATAAAAAACCGAGCGAGGCCACAGCGCTGTTTCAATATTCCCAAGAGCAATCTGCCGGGAACTATACGCATGTCCATATCGGTTTTGGTGGCAAGGCCGAATAATTGAAAAAAATCATTTTGATTTTTTTGATACTGTTTCTGCCTGGCATTGTCTTGGCAGAAACAAACCCGGCATCTGAAATTATACTGTCGGCATTGGATACTGTAAAATTAGCTGGCCACCTGGTAGATAGTGGCAAATACGATACAGCAGAACAGATTTTAACCAAATTGCCCCCATTACAAAACGGCAGCCTGGAAATCGAACGATGGTTCTTACTTGCGCAAATTTCTGCCCGCCGGGGCGATTTAGACGCAGCAATTAAAATCTATCGCAAGATTTTGGATGACCAACCGGATTTGGCACGTGTGCGGTTTGAGTTGGCCGTATGTTATATGAAACAGGAACGCTGGTCGCGGGCGGATTATCATTTGCGCCTTGCCATGGCAGGGCGAGATTTGCCGCCGGCCGCGATGCAAATGATGAACTATTACCGGTATATCATACGCCAGAATAAAAACTGGAAAGTATGGTTTAACTTTGGCGCGGCACCCGATAACAATATCAACACCAGTGCCGGCGGTGAAGAATGTGTGAATACCATATTTGGGCCGATGTGCCGGCAACTGCCCGATGGGATGAACCTGCAATACTTGTTTGAAATCGCATCAAAATATGACAACTTCGATCAACAAGAACGCGCATTTTATCAATATTGAACTTATATGCAAGGGTACTTTTAACCGCCAAAATCGGCGGTTTTCTTTATGAAGTTGCTTCCCTGTGACTCCGCTAAAAAGGCTTTTGTATAGAAAGATGCATATAATACCGCAAAAAGGACATTTTGTCGCCCATACCATAATCAATGCATAAAAAAAGCCCGCGAACTGCGGGCTTTATGTGGTATAGACTGATTCTATCAGAATTCTGGTGGATGTTGAGGGACTCAAACCCCCGACCCTCTCGGTGTAAACGAGATGCTCTAATCAACTGAGCTAAACATCCGAAACATTGCGGGAATATTAATGCATTTTTTCCCGCTTGTCCAGTTTTTTTATTCGGGTAATGGAACACCGGCGGTGGCATCACCCATTACACGATCAATTAATTCATCGGCCTTGGCCTTGGCATCCATATATGCACGTGCAACTGCATCTGATACCGCCGCACCACCGCGCGAGGCCAATTCATCGCTGATTTGTATTCCCGCCAAATCATATTTGCCCGTCATATCAACAATGACCGCACCGTTGTCGGCAACGCCCTTGACGTGCATAGACGCCAAACGTTCCTGGGCGGCGGTAACCTTGTTCTGAAGTGCACTGGCCTGGGCCATTAATGTTTCCATATCCATTTAAAAAACTCCATTGCGTTATAAATGCGCCTGTACAGGCGCATTCCAGAGATTATTTTTTGATTTCCGCGCCCGTCTTTTGATCAATTCCGACCATAGACATACGGGTTTTACCGCGTTTATCCGCCCCCAGATAGCGAACGAATACCTTATCACCTTCTTTGATTTTTGTGTCTTCTATCTTGGCGATTCTTTCACCCGTGATTTCAGAAATGTGAACCATAGATTCAAAACCGTTCAAGATTTTCACAAATAAACCAAAGTCCTTGATGCCAGACACAACACCCGGATAGATAACGCCAACCTCTGGCTCGGCCACGATGTCTTTGATGCGTTGAATTGCCGCATCTGCGTTTTCTTTGCTGGTTGCCATAATTTTGACGGTACCGTCATCTTCTAAATCAATCTGGGTGTCGGTTTCACGTGTTAACGCCTGGATAACAACGCCGCCCTTGCCTATGACATCACGAACCTTGTCTGGATTAATTTTCATTGTATACATCTGGGGTGCAAATTCAGACACGTGTGAACGCGGTGCCTTAATCGCCTTTTCAATTTTGCCCAAGATATGCATACGGCCATCACGTGCCTGGGCCAGGGCGTGTTTCATAATATCAAACGTAATAGATGTGATTTTAATATCCATCTGTAATGCCGTGATACCACGATCGGTCCCTGTTACCTTAAAGTCCATATCGCCCAAATGATCTTCGTCGCCCAAAATATCGGTCAAAATGGCGTAATCGTTACCTTCTTTAATCAAGCCCATTGCAATACCCGCAACCGGACGTGTCAAAGGCACACCGCCATCCATCATTGCCAATGTCGCACCACAGGTTGTCGCCATAGACGATGAACCGTTGGATTCCAATATATCTGATACAACGCGAATCACGTAATCAAATTTTTCACGGCTGGGAATCATCGGGTGCAGCGCACGCCACGCCAGATTCCCGTGCCCTATTTCGCGACGCCCCGGTGATTTTAACCCCTTGCATTCGCCAACAGAATATCCCGGAAAATTATAGTTCAATATAAAGTCACGTTCTTCGTCACCATCCAAACTCTCGATTGGTAATGCATCTTTGCCACCACCCAGTGTTAATGACACCAACGCCTGGGTTTCACCACGCGTAAACAACGCGGAACCGTGTGCACGCGGCAATACGCCCAACTCGATTTCAATTGGACGAACGGTCTTGGTGTCACGGCCATCAATACGCGGCTTGCCCGCCAAGATGTTACCACGCATAATGCGTGCCGTTATACCTTCTATAATTTCATCCGCCCAGGATTCCAATGTGGATGTGGCCGTTTCTGTTTCTGGGAACAACCCAGGAATGCGGGCCTTGGCCGCAATGTGAATTTGACCCAACGTATCCAAACGAACCAATTTTTCTTTAATCTGTAACGCAGATTCTATATCACCGGCAAAAGATTCGAAATCCTGTTCCATTGTGACATATTCTGCGGATTTTTCCGGCACAGCCCAACGTTCTTTGCCGGCCGCCGTGGCCAATTCATTAATTGCGCCAATTACCGCCTGTTGTGCATCAAATCCAAATTTTACCGCACCAAGAACAGTTTCTTCGTCCAATTCGCCAATTTCGGATTCAACCATTAATACACCGTCTTTGGTCGCGGCAACAACCAAATCCATTTCGGAATCGTCCGTAACGCTTTTGGATGGATTTAAAATATATTTCCCATCGGCATAGCCAACACGCGCCGCACCAATCGGCCCCGCAAAAGGAACCCCCGACAGTGCCAACGCCGCAGACGATGCAATCATCGCAAGAATATCAGGCTGATTCTTTTTATCATAAGAAAATACCTGTGCAACGATTTGAACCTTGTTCTTGAACGTTTCGGGAAACAGCGGACGAATTGGACGATCAATCAAACGCGCCGTTAGTGTTTCGGCGGTTGAGGCCTTGCCCTCGCGCCGGTCACGCGAACCGGGAATGCGGCCCGCGGATGCGAACTTTTCCTGGTAATCAACGGTCAATGGAAAGAAATCTTGACCTTCGACCGCGTTTTTTTCTGCACAAACCGTCGCCAAGACCATTGTTCCGCCCATTGTCGCCAAAACCGCACCGTTGGCCTGTTTCGCCATACGCCCCGTTTCCAAGCGCAATGTTTCATCACCGTACTGTATTTCAACCGCAACGGGATTATTCAAATGTGTTTTTTCTTCTTTATTAAATAAACCAAATAACATACTGTTCTCCATATTGTTTTCAATTTTAATGCGAAGAAAAATCATTCATTTTTGCATTCACAAAAAATGCAAGAAAGAATAATTTATCCCCCGCATTCGTCTGATTATAAAAAATATTTATCCATATGCAAATAAAAACCGCCCATACGGGCGATTTCTTTATTTACGCAGACCCAATTTCTTAATCAGTTCTTCGTATTCCGCAACGTTGCGTTTTTTAATATACGCCAACAGTTTTTTGCGGCGATTAACCATCAACAACAGACCGCGTTTTGAATGCTGGTCCTTGTGATTATTTTTCATATGTTCGGTCAAGTTACGAATACGTTCTGTTAAAACAGCAACCTGGGAGGCAGCAGATCCGCCATTATCCTTGTCAGTTGTTTTGTATTCTTGAATCAATTGACTCTTTTTTTCTTTTGTAATGGACATTGTTATTTTTCCTTTGGTTATATTGTTCGTTTTGGGCGCAGCACGCCATCCGAAATGTATCCAATTCCAATAAATCCGGAATCCGAGTACACACGGCACAGACCATCCACACCACCAATATTAATAAATCCGCCATTTCTGTATAATTCGGCCGATTTTCTGTCAAGATTTTGAACCGGAATGTCCCCCAGTCCGAAATCCACCGGTTTCAGGTATTGCCTGAAATCCCCACCATTATTAAACAGTTTTTCTAAAAAATCAAGTCGTACGGTATTTTTTATACTAAAACCAATACTTTCCGTGCGACGTATCATCGTTACCGTTGCAATTGCGCCACATTGTGCCGCGATGTCACGCGCAATGGCCCGGACATACGTTCCACGCGAACAACGTGTACGAAACGTCCATTCATTATCCGTAATTGATAATAAATCCAGTACATCAATATGAACGACGCGTGGCGGCATATCAATAATCTTGCCCAGACGCGCCAAATCATAGGCCCGCACACCACCAACGTGTATCGCGCTGAACATCGGGGGAACCTGCTCCGTATCGCCAATCAGTTTTTTTGTTGCGGCAATTACCGCGGCACGTGATGGAATAATATTATCACAACGAACTTCGTGTCCCAGCACATCCAACGTATCCGTTTCAAACCCAAATTTTAATGCAAATTCATATTCTTTTACATCGGGACAAGATTCTTCGACAAATGGTATCATTTTTGTCGCCCCACCCAGCGCAATTGGCAAAACCCCAGATGCCATTTCATCCAGCGTACCAATGTGCCCAAACGTACGCACCCCGAACATACGCGCAACAATTCCACCGGCACGACGCGAAAACATACCGGTTGGCTTATCTAAAATTATCCACCCAGAATCCATATTAACGCCGTCTGATTTGATATTTTTGACGATTAAGCATTGTTAAGAATTTAATAAATTCTGAACGGCTTTCTTCGCATATTGGCCACAATTGTCGAAAATTTCGAATATCATTCATATCCAAAATCGCATCCATCATCCCGGGATGCAACCGAACCATATCCAATTCACGCATAACCACGGCGCCTTTGCCCGGATCGGTTGGCACGTCCATCGGCAGACGCGCAAATATACTTTTCCCATTTAAATAAACAGATTGCGCGACAATAAAACGTGGCCCCCATTTCACATTTGATTCACAAAAGTACCCATCGATTGTAAATTCCAATTTTGTTCCCAACTGAAATTCAGGTAAACCCGTTTGCATATGACTGAATTTATGCGGACGCATAAAGTCAAAAACCGCCAGAAATTTCTGCAATTCTGACGGATTTCTGAATTGTCGATATGTCGGTTCATAGAAAGGTGTTTTAAATACTATCTGGGGAATAATTTGCATATTTTTACCCTTGGGTTTTATCCAAACAGGTTTAACTGGGTCCCGTTTGATTTTGGTTGTGCAACACGGTTTTGTTCCCCGGGCACTTCATTTGCCCCGGATTTATTAACCGACGTTGTGGTTGTTGTTGTGGCGTCGTGCGATTCCAGATTGGCCAACACATCTTCGGCACGGGCAACCACCGCAGGTGGCATCCCCGCCATTTTTGCAACCTGGATTCCATAGGAACGATTTGCAACACCCGACACAATTTTATGCATAAATATTATTTCATTATTATGCTCGCGTACATCAATTGTTAAACAGGTTACATTTTGTAACTGGCCTTCTGCCGTACCAACCAACCTTGTCAATTCGTGATAATGTGTCGCAAACAATGTTCGTGGCCCAAGTTCATTTAAATATTCCAATACCGCCTGGGCAATGGCCATCCCATCATAGGTGGATGTGCCGCGACCAATTTCATCAAAAATTATAAACGACTGTTTGGTGGCGCGACGCAGAATATTGGCGGTTTCACTCATTTCCACCATAAATGTCGATTGCCCTGCGGCCAAGTTATCCGATGCACCAACGCGACTGAACAACTGGTCACAAATGCCAATTGTTGCACGTGTTGCCGGGACAAAAGACCCCAAATGCGCCAATACCACCAATAATGCATTTTGACGCAAATATGTCGATTTACCCGCCATATTCGGCCCCGTCAATAACGCCACAGATTTAGCATTTAAATTACAATCGTTTTTAACAAAATTATCACCACGTGAACGTAAAACAAAATCTATGACCGGATGACGGCCGCCCACAACATCAAACGCCGTATCATCCGTTACACAGGGACGCCCCCAAGAATATTTGTCTGCAACCACGGCCAAAGAATACCATACATCCAATTCTGCCAACAATTCTGCGGTTGCCAACAAATCATCCGCAACCGCGCGTATTTCCGATATTAATTGCGATATTATTTCCGCCTCTATGGCGGCGGATTTTTCGGCCGCAGAACGTACATCATTATCCAAATCAATCAAACGCGTTGTTGTAAAACGCATATTTCCCGCCATAGTTTGCCGATGAATAAAACCTGATTCCGGTGCCATCAATGCATCTGCGCGGTTGCTGGGGACCTCTATGAAATATCCCAATATATTATTATATTTTATTTTAAGGTTATGTATTCCGGTGGTGGCGGCATATTCAGCCTGCATACCGGCAATCGTTTCCTTGGCCCCGTGGGCCAGACCACGCATATTATCCAACGATATATCAAAGCCGGCACGAATAACGTCACCATCGCGGAAAAACGTAGGCAATGTATCAGATAATGCCGAATTTAATCGCGCCGCAAGTGCATCGTGCGTATTAATCACGGCAAAGCGTGCCGCCATATCCGCATCCAGCCGAGTTGACATCATTTTCGCATTCGGTAATTCAATTAAAAAATCCGCAATATGGCGCATATCGCGCGGTGTACCACGCCCAGATAACAAACGTGATAAACAACGCCCCACATCCGGCACAGACGTTAATGTATCGGCAACCGCCGCCATAATTCCAACATTCAAAACCAAATGACCAATATGTTCTTGGCGACGAAGAATCTCATTCGTGTCCGCAGACAAGGTTCGCAAATATGCACGTAAACGACGTGCACCGGCCGCTGTCTTGGTTTCATCCAAGACATCAACCAAACATACGCCACCATCGTTTATTGGGGCGTCTATTTCCAAACTTTTCCACGTGGCGGAATCAATTAATAATTGACGTCCTGATTTATAAAGATATGGCGCACGAAACGTAATTGATGCACCACGCTGGGTATTAAACAGGTAGCCGGCCAATAATTTTATCGCGCTGTCATAATTTGATGTGGAGGCATCATTTGGTGCCAATACACCGGTAAAAACGCTGGATACAATTTTATCAATGTCCGCACGATGATACAGTTTTTCATATACGGGCGTTGTCTTGAATATATCGCGCAAATGCATTATTGTTTCGTTTTCTGCAATAACATCGGGATAAATAATTTCGGCCGGATTAATACGTACCAAATCATCAATAATATCCGCCGTACGTCCAACAAAGAATTCACCAGTCGATATATCACACCCCGCAATTTCAAATATTGTTATATCATCGACGGTGGGGGTTAGCGCAATCAAAAAATTAGAATTTTTTGGCGTCAACAAATTTTCATCCGTCAAAGTTCCCGGTGTTAATACACGAATGATTTTTCTGTCTATGAATTTATGCCCGCGGGCCTTGGCCTGGGCCGGGGTTTCCATCTGTTCAACCAACGCCACCCGAAATCCCGCACGTACCAGACGGCCAAAATAATTATCGGCCGCGTGCCAGGGAATCCCACACATAGGTATATTTTCGCCATCGCCGTCTGTGCCACGCTGGGTCAATACCAGGCCCAATGTACGACTGATGGTTTTGGCATCTTCGAAAAATGCCTCGTAAAAATCGCCCAGACGAAACATCAACAACGCATCAGGATTTTCATCCTTTATATCAACGTATTGTTGCATAACCGGGGTTAATTTGCTTTTTTCCGCCACGATAAATCCATTATGCTTGTGCCGGCGCGGGCGTAACCTTAAGAGTTTCGATTTTTAATTCGGCCTCTTTCAGCAATTGCTCGCAATAAGCCTTTAATTTTATGCCCTGTTCATACGCAGCAACAGAATCCGCCAGTGGTAATTCACCCGATTCCATTTTTTTTACCAATTCTGTTAATTGTTTGTATGCATCTTCAAAAGATAACTTTTTATCGTCCATAATACACCCTTCGAAATTATACAGAAACGATACAAAAATAATCCGCAAAAGGCAATTAAAAATAGTTACCGCCCTCATAACAAAAAAAGAACTATTCGCCCCGTTTTTGCCGTGGATCAACAAACACACTTTAAGGCACGGGCGGCGTTTCCCGTTGCCCACATTATGTGACATTAATTACCCAGATTGTATGCCGGATAAGGTTTGGATTTTGTTCTTTGAAAAAAAACGCCCAATTGGGCGGTATTATTTCGTGGGCGCGATTATTATTGATTTTGTTCGTTCGTCTGGCTTGGACTTAGACTCCAGCGTTCCGCGATCGCCAATAATTTCCACAATACGCGCAAATAATTCTGGAACGGCGTCCTTGCCGCGGGCCAAAACTTTTTTAGAACCACGGGTCATAACAGCAATTTTTACCTTGTTTCCATCACCCAAAAACTCGAACACCTTTTTCATTTTTATATTTAAATCATTTTCTTCGATAAAGGGTTTTACCCAAACCTCTTTCATTTCGATGCTTTTTTGATTTTTTCGTGCCTCGGATGCGCGCTTTTTCTGTTCGTATTTATATTTACCATAGTCCATTATTTTGGTAATTGGGGTTGCACCATTCGAACTGATTTCCACCAAATCAAGTCCCGCATCCGACGCCATCTGTAATGCATTAGACGTCGGCATAACGCCCAAGTTTTGGCCGTTTTCATTAATTACCTGGACCGATTTTGCAAAAATTCGATTGTTTATGCGCGGGCCCGTATCCCGACGATTATCACGGTTAAATTGCGGTTTAATTGTATGCTCCTTTTAATATGATATAAGGCAATTATTATCTATTTATCTGCGGTTTTCAACAAATTTTGCACTGTTTGCAACGCAATCCAGGCATCACGTTTTGCCGCGGGCTTTAACATCAAATAGTTTGGATGATAAATTGGCATTACACTTACACCATTTTCCAACATAACCGTCATACCGTGCCCACGGGGCAATGTAACACCCGCAACGCGGGCCGCCGCCAATGTCCCCAGTGTCAGTATAAATCGCGGATTTAACATCTCAATTATACGATTAACAAATGGACGTGCCAAATCAAGTTCTTGGTCCGTTGGTGTCCGCCCCCCGGGGGTGCGCCAAAATACAAGCGGTACAATCGACACCATATCGCGCGACATACCAATCGCCGCCAACATCTTGTCCAACAATTCACCCGCCGCACCCGACAAAATCAAACCCGATGCATCATCTTCACCACCGGGAATATCCGTTATAATTATCAAACCATTCGGATTGGGGGCAACGTGCGGTAAAACAACACGTGTTGCCCCACCCCGCAAAGGATGATTAAATTCTGAAATCATTCGACATAATGCCGCCATATCCCCGGGCCGCGCCGCCATTGCTACCGCCGTTTCAACAGATATCGGCTGTTGCGGTGCAATTGGGGGGACAATTGATGTCTGGGTCCGGGTGGTACCCTGGGGCCTTGCGGATGCATTCCCCGGCGCCGTCCCGCCACCTTGAATTGTTGCCGCACGCGTCGCCGCCATCATCGCCATTGGAATATCGGTTATTTCCCATCGAACGCCCGACAATGTTAAATCACGCAAATCATAATCGACCATTTCGCCTTTTTCCTTGATTTTTCAAACCTTTTATTCTAAAATAGACCACGAGTAACAGAAACTCAAGGGAGTATTTTCATGAAAATAAAAAACTTTGCTATGTTGGCCGGGGTTGCGGGTTTATTGGCCGCCTGTGGTGGATCAACAATCGTTGAACCGGCTGATTTGAATGAACAACGCGTATTCTTTGCGTTTAATTCATCTGAAATTTCTGATGAATCACGCGATAACCTGTTGGGCCAGGCGTTGTATATGAAAAATCACGAAGATGTAAAAATCCAAATCGCGGGTAACTGTGACGAACGCGGTTCCACGGAATACAACCTGGCGCTGGGCGCACGTCGTGCAAACGCGGCCAAGGAAGTATTGGTCAACGATGGTATCGATGCGGCACGTATTTCCACAATTTCTTATGGTAAAGAACGTCCATTGGTCCAGGGTACCGGTGAAGAAGTTTGGAAATGGAATCGTAACGCCACAACAACAGTTAAATAATTGTTGTAAAATTTGTTACAAAAAACACCGGCATTTGCCGGTGTTTTTATATATTTTTTTGTAAATAATTACATAAATATAAAAAGCCGGTTTTTACCGGCCTTTTTTACATTTTTTATTTGGTCAATTTTTCAACCAGTTCGTTTAACTGGGTACGGGTGGAAAAAGACAACACCAACTGCCCCGCCCCGCCCCGCCGCTCGCGCAGGGTAACAGGAACACCCAATGCCGTTGATATACGGGTTTCGATTTCACGAACCGTCGTTGCATCTATGGTCTTGGCCGAATATGAACGTCCGGTTGTTTTGCGTGCACCGTCACGAACCATCTTTTCTGTTTCAGAAACAGACATTTTTTTCTCTATAATCTTGTGCGCCATTGCCGTTGGATTTTCTGCAACCGCAATCGTGCGTGCGTGCGATGCGGATAATTCGCCACGCGACACCATATCTTTGACATCAGATGGTAAAGAATCAAGACGCATAATATTACGAATATAACTTTCTGATTTACCGATTAAACGCGCAACATCAGATAATTCATATCCACATTTTTCCATTATGTTTTTATATGCGTTGCCCTCTTCTATTGGGTTAAGATTTTCACGCTGGACATTTTCGATTAATGCGATTTCCATCGCGTTTTCGGGTGTGATTTGTTTTATCAACGCCGGAATTTCGGTTAAACCGGCCAACTTGGTTGCCCGATATCGACGTTCGCCCGCAACAATTTCATACATATACGGGCGCCCGGCCACCGCACGCAACAGAATTGGTTGTAAAACCCCCTTTTCTTTAATCGATGCCGCCAAATCAGCCAACTCTTCTTCGGTAAAAGTTTTACGTGGCTGGTCTGGATTTGCGCCAATTTGTGCCAAAGGAATTTGCTTTACCACGACACGCTCTGCCCCCGTTAAAATAGATATATCCGGTATATTTCCCATTTCCTGTTTTAAATCCGCAAGGCCACGCCCCAACCCAAATTTAGACATTTATTATACCCCCTTTTCCAGACGTTCCACCACCTCGGTCGCGACACGCAAATATGCCTGGGCGCCGGTTGAATTAAAATCGTAAACCAATGCAGGAATGCCGTGACTGGGTGCCTCGGACACGCGCACATTGCGTGGAATTACGGTCGTAAATACGGCATTACCAAACGTGTTACGAACATCTGCCTCTGCTTCGCGCGTTTGACCGTAACGCCTGTCGTACATTGTTAATAGCACACCAAGTATTTCCAGTTCAGGGTTCCATTTTTCACGTATGCCACGAATATTATTTACAAGATGTGTTATTCCTTCAAGTGCGTAAAATTCACACTGTAATGGGATAATCACATTGTTTGCCGTGGTCAGCGCATTTAATGTTAAAAAACCCAACGCAGGTGGACAATCCAACAATATATAATCATAAAACTCGTACAAAGGCATCAACGCGTCACGCAGACGATATTCACGATTTTCCATATCTAATAAATCCACTTCGGCCCCGGCAAGCGCAATCGAAGACGGCATAATATGTAATCCTGATATTGTCGTTGATAAAACATTATCTGCAGCCTTGGCCGTCCCCATAATCACACCATAAACACTTTGTGGATGTGCGGCACGTACAAAACCCAAACCCGTTCCGGCATTACCCTGGGGATCCAAATCGACCAATAAAACACGCTTTTTAATAGACGCCAATGACGTTGCCAAGTTTATGGCAGTCGTGGTTTTTCCAACCCCGCCCTTTTGATTTGCAAATGCAATTATTTCCACCATATATTTTAACCTCGAACTTTTTAATCTTTTAACAAAATCAGAATAGAATAAAGCCGTATATCGGGTCAAGACAATTATATTTTACAAATAAAAATCAACTCTTAACAATGAATTACACCCTGTTTCATATGAAATATAAAACAGATTGACAAATTGTGTTTTTGGACTATATTTGTAATATGAATTTAAAAATACTTTATTCTTTGGCGACAACGATTATTATTGGCACAAGTATAATAAGCCATCAAGATAACGAATCGTTTTTACAAAAAAGACCGGTAAATACCGGCCCAAAATTATTTAATACATACATTCATATCGAAACAGACACAATCGTTATAACCGATGATATGATAAAAAATAAAAATATCGTTGCCGGCGGAATATATTTCCCATACCTGGGGACGATAAAAGTAAACTATATGATTACAAAAACCGACTGTGCCAAAACCAGGTATTTTTGCAGAACCAACAATGCACAAATTCCGTTAACAATTCGACACGAAACAGAACACGCACGTAAAACAAACCTGACAAAAAACACGTGGCACTATCCGCCTGCAACGCGTGGTGCAATCGCCGCACAAAACGAAATCATTGCGCCCGCCGCAGAAATCATCGAGGCACTTGATTACCGATACAAAACAGGCACACCATACCCCACGCCAAAAAACTTTATTCGTCGGGCCAACAAAAAAATATTGGGCATCGTTGCAAAATATAACTTGGACTGGCCATTGGATTTCAATAATCCAAAAATCGCAACAATTATTATACAGTGCGCCACAGAACAATTTCTGTCTGAAATTAATCGCGGCGTATATCGCAATACGATTCTGCACGCAGTCGAGCAAGAACCATCTGAACGCTATTACATAACCAACAATCTGTGCAATAATTTGAACGCCGTAATGTTTAATCCCCAATGGGATGCGTGGGCCCCGCTGTGGGAATTCACATCTATACGTGGTCCGGTTAATTTATGGAACGCAACAAATGACACACAACATAAAAAACTTACAAATACAGTCGATTCGATTGTTCGCACAATCGCCGGCCAAAAAGCATCTTTTTTAAAACTTGTAAAAACATACTAGTATCAAATGGTTATACGCTATTTCACGTGAAATTTCCGGCAATTTTTAATAATTATTATAAAGCCATCACCCGTTTCAGACGGCAATAATTCATAATCAAATTTATATTTGCGCTTTGCCACATCTATTTCGTTTTGAATTTCCCGGCCTTTTAGTAAAAAAAGCCGGCAGCCAGTTTTACCGACATAGTCCAAAATTTTTACCAGCGGTGCAAATGCACGTGCAGTAAAAACAGTTTTGTTGCCGTGGGGCAGGGTGGGTATATAGTTTTCTATACGACCGTGATATATCGTTAAATTATCCAGTTTTAACTCATCTTTTACCGCATTCAAAAACAAAACTTTTTTGCCGATCGATTCTGTACACACAACCGACCAACCCAATATAGCAAGAACAACCCCGGGAAATCCAGCACCACTGCCCAAATCAATAACCCGGACATCGGCCGGTAAAACCCGGGCCAATTGCGCACAATCGGCAAAATGACGCGTCTCTAAATTATCCAAAGTACTGGGCGCAACAAGATTCATTCGCCCAGACCACGAACGCAGCATTTCGGCATATCGGTCAAATTTCGCTTTATTATTCATAAAGTTTATTGTAGCATAATTTTAGTATGAAAAAAGCAGAAACATTATTTATTGGTGTCGCACTGGTTGCCGTTATTACAATTACGGGCGGTGCGTTTTGGTATCACAGCCGGCTACGCGACACAGCACAAACACACGAATATCAAACAACACAATACGGCGCATTTTTGGCGGCACAACACGCAATTTATGTTAACGACTTTGACAATGCGGCGCAATTTGCGGGACAATTAACGGATACCGATTATCCGATTGTGCAATCAACAAAATTTCTGTCAGAATTTCTTGGCGGAAATATGCCCGATGGCGTAATCGTACTGGAAGAAGAAAAAACAACTGCGTCACGTCTTATTTATGATGCGTATTTAGTACAAAATGATAAATGGGATGAATTGTACAATCGTCATAAAAAGGACGAATCTGCATTGGCCGCACCATTGCGTATATGGTCATCTGTTGCAACAGGGCACGAAAAAGACGCATTAAAATTTATACAAGAATTGCCAACAAATGAATCCTGGAAAAACTTTGTTAGTGGACAAATTTATGCAGAAAATGGCAACGTCGACAAGGCGTCTGAATATTTTTCCAAGGTTCGTGTGGACTTTATGAACATCAACGACTATTTGTATATTATGTCGTTTTATCATCATAATAACCTTATGGATGCGGCACACGAATTGCACGATGAATTTACCGCGCGACCGGGCGGAATGTATATGTTGGATTACAATAATATTCCGGATTGGTCGATGTTTTCGGGATATAAAAATGCATTGGCGTTCAGTTTGGTGCAAACGGTTTCACATACCCAGATTATGATGTATTCTGATTTAGCAATTTTATTGTTGCGTTTTGCACAAATAACAAGTACGGAATTCGGCCAAAAAAGTGATGCGGTAAATTATTATCTGGGACAATTTTTTTATAATAATATCGGGGATTTTGATAAATATTTCAGCAAAATTTCCAAAGACAGTCCTTTTTATCTATTTGCGGTTTTGCGCCAATGTGAACAAAACGGAAATATAGATGTCCTTTACGATGCCGTTGACGAAAATCCTTTGTTCGTGCCTGCAATTAATAAATTGATTGCGTACAACGTACAAAACGGGAAAAAACGTGCCGCATTGCGTGTTGTTAATATGGCGTTGGACGATGAAAATCTGAACGATACGGGGCGCGCATTTTTCCAAAAGAGCAGGGCACACATATATTATATGTTTGGCGATTTAGAAGCGGCACAAAATGATTTGCACGAAGCATCCAGTGTATTGCCATTGGATGGGGAAATTTTATCTTTACAGGCAAAAATTTGGGCAACCCAGGGACGCGAAATTGAAAATGCATATGACTATGCAATGACATTGGTTCGCGGTGATCCGACCGATATTATGGCGTGGGATACACTGGGGCGGGTTATAGCCGTACGTGAAGGCATTGAACCTGCACTGGACGTTTTGGTTCGGGTTGGCGAAGTTTCCGCCACGTGTTCATCTTTGTTTGAACAGTTGGGGGATTTGTACGTTGCGGCGGGCGACGAAAAACAGGCGCGGGATGCGTACACGCGCGCAATTGATTTATCAGATGATGGATTGGTCGTTGTTCCGCAAATAAAAAAGAAACTAAGGGAAATAAAATGAAAGTTGGCGTAATTGGTGCCGGGGCGTGGGGAACCGCGCTGGCGATTATTTCTGCGCGCGGTGGCGCAGATGTTACGTTGTGGTCTTATGACGGAAATTGCAAGCAATTTGATGATGTTGAAATGCCAGAAAAAATAAAAATAACACGCGAAATCGCAGATGTTGCAAATTGCGATGCATGGCTGATTGTTACACCGGCCGCATTCTTTCGAGAAACATTGCGCGGGGCCGCAAAATTTTATAACAATCAACCAATTATCATTTGTACCAAGGGCGCAGAAAGCACAACCGGTAATTTTATGTCTGAAATTATGACAAACGAATTACCCGCCGCTGTGGACTTTGGCGTATTGTCTGGTCCGCAATTCGCGGCCGAGGTTGCCCGTGGCGTTCCAACGGGATCCACACTGGCCGGAACATCACGTGCAATAAATGCGGGTCGGGAAATTTTAAATAAATTATACCTGAACCCAAGTGATGATATTATCGGCACAGAAATGTGCGGTGTTGGAAAAAACGCGGTTGCATTAATATGTGGATACAATTCCGTTGCGGCGGGTGGTGAAAATGAACGCGCAATGATATTTACACGTGCCTGGGGCGAGGTGATGGAACTTGGGCTGAGGTGCGGGGCAAAAATGCGTACATTTTTGGATTTGTGCGGAATAGGGGACTTGTTCCTGTCGGCAACATCGGCAACCAGCCGTAATTATGCAGGCGGAATGGCAATCGCACGTGGTGAAAAACCCGCCGGTACGGTCGAAGGGATATTTGCACTGGCCGGGTTAATTCGTCGCGCAAAATCAATGGGGGTTGAAACACCGGTATTAATCGAAATGCAAAAGAAAATGGGACTGTAAAAAATAATAAAAAACGCCGGTGTTTGCCGGCATTTTTTTATCGCGTTTTCCAATTCTGAAATATCCGTGCACGTAATTCGTGAAATTGGGCATTTTTTACCAAATCGTGACGTATTGACATCAATGGACGCGCAACATTGTTGGATGTACGCCAATTTGTTTTTATCTTGACACCGGAATTTTCGCCCAATGTTACATTGCCAAAAGAATCAAATGCCATTAATACGTGTAAATTTGTGCTTAAAAATTTAAATTGTGAAAATTTTGAATGTTCGGCCTCGGCAAGATTTTTTGCACGCCCGCCATCAAACAACGTTGCACGGGATGTTAACAATATTATCCCATTATCTGTAATATCAACATCACGATATGTGCCACTGTCAGGATTGTGAATTATCGCATTACGCACACGAACCCCGCGATTCGATAATTCCCGCTTTAACTCGCCATACATATCATCATCGCCATAAAAAGTCGATAAATGTATCGCAACGGGCATATTGGCACGATGTGACATTTTTTCTATAAAAACAATATTATTTTTCATACTGTTTTTATGATAATTGTCCAATGATAATGATATTTGTAAACTGTACGGACGGCCCGCACCAATTATGCGTGACATATCATTAAAAACACACGATGCAAATGATGTATTAACCCAGGCCGCATTTGTCTTGATATCCGCACCAATATTATTCTTATTACAAAACATTAATAAATCCGGCACATAATCAGCGTCACCGAACTTGTATGCGGATATTATTTCACCGCCGGTAAATACCACTTCACGCGAAAAATAAGAATCTTTTAATCCCTGGGCAAGATAATCTTTGATTGTTTGGGCCGGGATATAGTTTTTCGGCTGGTCCGGGCCAGAATTTTCACAGCAATGATCGCATTTGCACCAACACCAATTTGTTGTTTTGAAAACCATCACATATGGATGACGTCGAACCATTCCGCCAACCGGCAAAACGTTATCAATCCAATTAAAATAATTTATTAATATCTTGGTTAACATAACAAAACCAAAATATCACAAACAACAATTTTGTCAAACAAAATTATATCTTATCAGGACGGCAAATTTTTACAATTACACATAATAAAAAATACCGGGAAATACCGGTATTTTTTATTCATTTTTATCAGATTCTTGGTCTGTATTTGAATCTGGTTCGGCCGTCTTTTTATTGGCCACCTTTTTATCCTGTTCGGATTTCAAATACGTTTCCAACCAATGGTTATCAAAGTTCAATGTTTTTACATCGCGATTCTTTAATAACTTTTGCTGTAACGGAATTGTGGTTTTTACCCCTTCGATTACAAATTCATCCAACGCACGCACCGCACGCATAATACACGCAGGACGCGATTGTGCGTGAACGATTAACTTTGCAATCATAGAATCGTATGTTGGCGGAATTGTATATCCTGTGTATACCGCGCTGTCCACGCGAACCCCCAATCCGCCCGATGGCGCATACAGCGTGATTTTGCCGGGATTGGGAATAAAGTTTTCAGGATCTTCGGCATTAATACGGAATTCAATTGCGTGGCCGTGTGGCACAACGTTTGATTGCGTGTATCCCAATTTTTCGCCGGCCGCAACACGAATCTGTTCACGTACCAAATCAACACCATAAACCATTTCGGTAACAGGGTGTTCCACCTGAAGCCGGGTGTTCATTTCCAGGAAATAAAATTTTCCGTCTTCGAACATAAATTCAAATGTTCCTGCATTTACATAGCCCATTTTTTTCGCGGCATTTTTACAGATTTCTATCATATCGTCGCGCTGTTTCTGGGTCAGTATTGCGGCGGGACATTCCTCCATCACCTTTTGATTCTTGCGCTGGAGCGAGCAATCACGTTCACCAAATATAACAACATTGCCGTGTTTGTCCCCCAAAACTTGGAATTCAATATGACGCGGATGCATCAATAATTTTTCCATATACAGTGTATCATCACCGAAGCCAGACTTGGCCTCGTTCTTGGTCATTTGAAAAGCCTCGGCCATTTGGTCGGCGTTCATAACCGGACGTATACCACGTCCGCCACCACCGGCCGCGGCCTTTAACATAACGGGATAGCCTATTTTTTCGGCCCAGGATAATGCATCTTCCAACGTATCAACCGCACCATCAGAACCCGGTACCACCGGCAAACCACATTTTATTGCGGTCTGTTTGGCATTAACCTTGTCCCCCATTTTTTCAATCATTGTGGCCGATGGGCCAATCCATATAAGACCGTGCTGTTCAACCTTTTGTGCAAAGTCTGCACGCTCGGATAAAAATCCATATCCCGGATGAATTGCATCCGCATTGGTTAACAGTGCCGCCGTTAAAATCGCAGATTCATTTAAATAAGAATCCTTGGACGGGCCAGGACCAATACATACAGATTCATCCGCCAATTGTACGTGCATTGCATTCTTGTCCACCGTGGAATAAACCGCAACCGTACGAATTCCCATATCACGGCACGCACGTATTATACGCAGCGCAATTTCACCGCGATTAGCAATTAAAACTTTTTTTATTTGTGACATTTTTGGATACTTGCCTATTCAATAATAATTATTGGTTGATCAAATTCGACCGCCTGGCCATCAGTTACCAGAATGTCTTTGACAATACCATCTTTGTCAGATTTTATCGGGTTAAATGTTTTCATTGCCTCGATTAAAGCGACGGTATCACCGGCCTTGATTTGTGCACCAACCGCGGTAAAAGGTTTTGCACCGGGCTCTGGCGCCAAATATGCCACCCCAACCATTGGCGACTTTAATGCGTAACCCGTCGTCGCGGTTTCATCACCAGATGGTTCACTGTTTGTATTTTTTGATTCTGACGCCACCGGAAAGTTTGGCATAGCAACAGCGGCCGTGGCCTGTTGTTTAGACAAATGAATATGTTTACGATAAACGCCAAACAAAAACTGACGCTCTAAATCAAGTTCTGTTATCCCCATTTCATCCATTATCTTTGACATAGATTCAACGGTTGCACGAAAAGACATTTTTTATCCTTTTTATATTAATCCTTGGATGGGCACCTGTAACAATACCCAATGTGCCTGGAATTTTACCACAAACGTGTCGGATGTCAAGGGACGGGGTCATAACCAAAACCACCACCCGGCCGACATCGCATTACGCGGCGCAGCCCCATTGCAATTCCACGCAATGGGCCATATTTTTCTATGGCTTGGCGCGTGTATTCGCTGCAACTTGGGATAAAGCGACACGCGGCGCGACCACCAATAAATGGTGAAATACATATTTGATACATATGCACAAGCCCGATTGCAAAACGTGATAAAAAGTTATTTTTCTGTGTTTTTTGCGGCATTCTGTTTTTTTATATAATGCAGTGCCCGGCGCATAGCGGCACGGCCATCGGTTCGGGTCGTGGCCAATATGGGCATTCGGGCAATAAATATATAATCCATATCGGCGCACATATTTTTTTCATTGTATCGAATCCAGTCACGCAACATACGCTTCGCACGATTTCTGTTTACGGCCAATTTAAATATTTTTTTCGTTACGATTAATCCGTATTGCGGGTCATCTGATATGCGGGCCGGACGGGCACGAACAAAAAACATCGCACATCGTGCGTTTATATCTTGTTCGCCGATTAAAAAATCTTTGTGTTTTTTTATCGTATTTCTCATAATTTTTATATAATACCACAATATCCAAATAAGCAAATAAAAAAGCATATTTTTATGCCGGGTGGCTTGATTTTTTGCTTATCACGTTTTATAGTGCAAAAAAAAATCACTTTACCTGGGGGAAAATATGTACAACTGGCTGATGAAATTTTTTTCCGCCGATATGGCCATTGATTTGGGCACGGCAAATACGCTGATTTATGTAAAGGGGCGCGGCATCGTTTTGAATGAACCGTCTGTGGTTGCGGTGGCGGAAAATCGCCTGTTGGGCCGTAAAGAAATCTTGGCCGTCGGGACCGAGGCAAAACAAATGCTGGGGCGTACCCCCGGAACAATATCGGCCGTACGTCCTTTGCGCGATGGCGTTATTGCGGACTTTGAAGTTGCAGAAGAAATGATTAAGTACTTTATTCGCAAAGTTCATCGTAAAAATCCGTTGGCCGCGCCATTAATTATTATATGCGTGCCATCCTGTGCAACCCAGGTGGAACGACGCGCCATTCAAGAGGCCGCCGATGCCGCCGGTGCACGCAAGGTATATATTGTCGAAGAATCAACCGCCGCCGCAATCGGTGCGGGATTGCCGGTTGAAAAGCCGGGTGGCTCTATGGTTTTAGATATAGGCGGTGGCACGACCGAGGTTGCTGTTCTGTCACTGGGTGGGATTGTATATTCAAATGCCGTTCGTACCGCAGGCGATCAGATGGATTTGGATATTATTGACTTTGTTCGCAAAAACAAAAACCTGTTAATCGGTGAAAATATGGCCGAAGATATAAAAAAACGTATTGGTACCGCCATTTCACCAAAAGACAAGGCAAATGAATTAACTATGAAAATCAAGGGGCGTGATTTATTATCGGGTACCCCACGTGAAACGGTTATTACCGAATCCCAGGTTGCATCGGCATTGGCCCAGACTGTAAATAAAATTGTAAGTACCGTACGCCAGGCATTAGAAGTTACACCGCCCGAATTATCGGCCGATATTGCGGATTTGGGTATCGCGATGACCGGCGGTGGTTCATTGTTACGCGGACTGGATGCGGCGATACGTGCGGCAACGGGATTACCGGCATTTTTGGTTGATAATCCATTGGCGTGTGTTGCCTGTGGTTCTGGGAAAATGTTATCCAGTTTGGATAAAAACAAACATATTTTGCAAACAATGTATTAAAAAATGGGGCTTTGCCCCATTTTTATTGCTTTCTGTTTTTTCTGAATTCGTCCAAAGATACAACACGACCCGTGTCGGGTACAGTATCAGTTCGGCCATCCAACGGCAATTCCATATCATTATCCGCAGCCGCGCCACCCTTGGGATGAAAAGACAGCATAAAATCAACAGACGGATCCTTGAACTCAACCAGGGCGGAAAATGGTACACGTATAAAAAACGGACGACCATCAAACGTTAACTGGACCCCAAATTCTTTATCCGACACGTGCAGATTATTATATGAATACTGTAACACGATTGTCATTATATCTGGATAACGTATACGCAAAAAATCCGGCAATACAACACCGGGGGCACGCGTCTTGAATGTAATATAAAAATGCGTTCCATCCCCCAAACCATTAAACTGGGCGTGAATTAATGCCTCTTTCACAACGGACTTTAGGGCGTTATCCAATAAGGTTTGATAATCAATTTTGCTCATTTGTGTTCTCCGGCACAAGTATATTATTTATTTCACCATCCTTGCAAGTAACAAATACTGCATCAGGTACATCGGCAAAAACATTCGCATCCAATCCGGTTGCCCATACCTGGGCATCGGTGGTACCAAGATCACGAAACAATCGTGCACGTGCCGATGCATCAAGATGGGCGGCGGCCTCGTCCAGCAAAATAAGTGGCCTGTGTTGGGTCTTGGTATGTAATAATTTTGCGTGTGCCAAAATTAAATCCAATAAGGCCATTTTTTGTTGGCCCGTACTGGTCAGTGCCGCAGGTAAATTCAATTTCTTATTAAATACACCGAAATCAGACTTATGCGGTCCGTCCATAATCATTTTATCGCCGACCAATTCACGCATATTGTGCAAATATTCTAAATATTCGCGTTCCGCCGCCGCCGCGCGACCGTCAATTAATACCTGTTCAATCAGCCCCGTCACGGTAACCGCACAATCAGTTAAAAAATAATTTAATTCGCCGGCATAACGTATGCGCGCATCCGCAATTGATACGGCCACACCCGCAATCTGGCAATCCAATGCATCCAGCCAGTGTTTATCGTGACCATTGCGTAACGCAAACGCACGTTCAGATACTAATTTTGTAAAACGCGCAACCCGACCCGCGTGTGTGGCATCAAAACTGGCGGCAAGTCTGTCAAAAAAGGCACGACGCTCGGCCGCGGAATCAACAAATAATCTGTCTTCGCGCGGTGTTAACCATACCGTACGTAAATGTGCCTGTAATGCGGATAATGTTGCGTTATCGCCATCTATGCGGGCACGACGATTTGTATTACCCGGGGTAAAATAAACCGATACCTCGGTATCATCATTTAATAACGCATACACAGAAAAACCACCGTCACCATCAAAACGCGCAATATCTGTCATCGGCGCACCACGCAGACCACGATCACCGGATAACATAGATACCGCCTCGAGCAGGGCGGTTTTACCGGCACCATTTGGACCAGTAATAATAACATTGTGCCGCCCACAGGTATGAACACGACATAACCGATGATTGCGAAAATCTGTTAGACTAATGGTTTTTATCATAGCCAGATGATAAACCAATTATAATAAAATACAAAGACATTTATACGAACCGGGCCGGTTCGATAACACAAAATGCAAAAAAAACAAAACGCCACAAAGGCGTTTTATTTATTGGAGGCCTGGGTCGGAATCGAACCGGCATACAAGGATTTGCAGTCCTCTGCATAACCACTCTGCCACCAGGCCAATCTGAAATCTGTGCACATATACTAAGCAAAAAAAAATTGTAATTCAACATAAAAATTGTATTATTATATTATTAAACTAGTGAGAGAGTTTTATTAATGAAAAAATTATTCGCAATTATTACATTGGCCACACTGCCAACGGTGGCCGTGGCGGGGGAAGAAAACTGTCGTACGATGACAACTGTGCCGGATGGCGAATTAACCCTGCAACAGGTTATTGAATTGGGACTGTGCCGAAATCCTGAAACGGCGGCCGCGTATTTATCACTGGAATCTGCACGTTTTAGTAAAAATGCCGGGTATTCGCAATATCTGCCAAGTGTTAGCGCATCTGCATCGGCCAGTATGCCTTATCGCAATCAAGAATGGGATGATTGGTCTTATGGTGCATCGATTTCTGCGTCTTATTTAATATTTGATTTTGGAAAACGACTGTCGGATGTAAATCAATTAATTGATACCTGGCGTGCGACGGGTTTTGATTACAGTGAATCTGTACAAAACTATGTATATGGTATAATTGGTGCATATTATGCGCTGTTAAATGCAGACGCAGACGTATTTACCGCCAATGCAGTGATGGAGGTTTCTAAAACCGCCAAAGAAACCGCAGATAAAAAATTTAACGCCGGGGCCGTGGCACGCGCGGACGTCTTAAAGGCGGATGTTACCTTGGCCAATAGTGAACTTGATTTGGAACGGGCAAAAAATAATCGTGAAATTGCCAAGGGAACTTTGTTGGCAAAACTGTCCTTTCCGGCCGACCAAAATATAAAAATCGCAGATATGTCATCTGACTTTGGTTCCGAATCAGAAAACAAAAGTATTGACGAATTAATTGAAATTGCACGCGAAAAGCGACCGGATTTGCTGCGCGCAACCGCAAACAAAGACGCCGCGTGGCACCGCAGAAACAGTGCCTTTTTATCTAATTTGCCATCAATTTCGGCCAGTGGCAGTTTATCGTGGAATAACACACCGTCTGATGTATATAATGCCGGACAAGATAACTGGAGTGGAAGTATCGGAATCCGTGCATCTATGCCGATATTTGCGGGATTTTCAAATATGTACAATGTGCGTTCGGCCCAGGCAAATTATGAACGCGCCAAAGAACAAGAACGTCAAACCGTTGATAACGCTATGTTGGATGTGTTCAGTGCATATCAAAACTATAAAACGGCACAGACCGTATTAAAACAAACAGAAACATTGTTGGCATCGGCCAAGGAAACAGAAAATGTTACCGCCGGTATGTATAAAGTTGGCAAGGCAACTATGTTGGATTGGCAACAGGCGTTGGCCGATTTGGCCGATGCGCATAAACAAAATAATGCGGCAAAATACGACCTGTTTACAAAACGTGCAGCATTGGCATTGTCTATTGGTGATATAAAAGAAGGATTGATGGAGGGGGAATCAAATGAATAAACAACAACCAAAACAACATAAATTCTGGAACTGGGTACGTCGTCGCAAATGGTGGATTGTTTTATTCTTGGTTGTTGCGGGGGTGTTTGTTTACTTTATGAATGGTGATAAAAACCAAGGATCTGGTTTTGCAACGGCAACCATTTCACGTGGTAATCTGCGCCAGGTGGTAACTGCAACCGGTGAAATTCAACCATTGAATACAATTAATGTTGGTTCCCAAGTCAGCGGCACAATCGAAGCAATATATGTTGACTATAATTCCAAAGTAAAAAAAGGCGATGTTTTACTAAAAATTGAACCGTCCGTTTTACAGGCATCTGTGGACGAAGCCGAAGCATCTTTGGTCAGTGCAGAATCCCAACGTAACTATGCCAAAAGTGAATATGAACGTAACAAGGCACTGTATGACGATGGCTTTATTTCGCGCGCAGAACTGGAACAATCACAAACCACATATGAACAAGCGGAACAATCTGTTAATCGTATGCGGTCACAATATGATCGGGCGGTAACAAATCTGGGGTATGCAACAATTACATCACCAGTTGACGGAACCGTCATATCGCGCCAGGTTGACGTCGGACAAACCGTTGCCGCATCATTCCAAACACCGGACCTGTTCGAAATTGCCGAAGATTTATCAAAAATGCAAATCGAAACCGCCGTGTCCGAGGCAGACATAGGTATGATTACCGAAGGTTTACCGGTTACATTTACGGTTGATGCATATCCAACCCAAACATTTGAAGGAACCGTACGACAGGTACGTTTATCGCCAACAATTACATCAAATGTTGTTGTTTATACCGTTGTCATCGATGTTGATAATACGGACCTGCGCCTGAAGCCCGGTATGACCGCGTTTGTAACAATACTTATATCTGAAAGAACCGATGTATGGAAGGTGCAAAACTCTGCTTTGATACTGCGCAATTTTGATGGAATTGTGGAAAACCCGGGCGATGCAACACCGGCCGACCATCTTGCAATTCAACGTATGGTGGATGGCGAATTAACAGTTGTATTGGTTCCGTATGAAAAGGGTTTGGTTACCGCAACAGAAACAGAAATCGTTTCCGATGAAATCCAAGAAGGTGATCGTATAATATTTGGACAATATGGATTGACCGCATCAAGTGGCGGGGCACGTATGGGACCGCCAAGATAAAAAAACGCCGGAACTGCCGGCGTTTTATTTTTATTCGGTAAAAAAATTATGATCTTTTCGTCATAAATGATATAATATTCCAAATCAAAGAGAGAATAAAAGTATGAAGAAAAAAACCACAAAATCCGCCGATGTAAAAATAATTTCTATGAAAAAAATCTGTAAAAGTTTCCCATTAGAAATAGGTGGCGAGCAACAGGTTTTATTTGACATTACGTTCGATGTAAACCAGGGCGAATTTGTATCAATTATGGGGCCTTCGGGCAGTGGTAAATCCACCTGTATGAATATTATCGGCGCACTGGATACACCAACAAGTGGCACATATGAACTGTATGGACGCGATGTAACAAATTTAACATCGGATGAATTGGCCGTTGTGCGAAATGAATATATTGGATTTGTGTTCCAGCAATTTAATTTATTATCAAAACGAAGTGTTCTGGACAATGTTATGTTGCCGTTAATGTATCGCGGATTGCCGATGGGTGAACGTATACAACGGGCACGCGAAATGTTAAAACGTGTTGGGTTGGAAAATTTTGAAACATACCTGCCGACACAATTATCGGGCGGGATGAAACAACGTGTTGCAATTGCACGCGCATTGGCAGGCAATCCGAAATTGATTCTGGCGGACGAACCAACGGGTGCGTTGGACAGTAAAATGGGAAATGATATTTTAACATTCTTTAAACATTTGAACCAGGAAATGGGTATAACCATTGTGATGATTACACACGAATTTGAAATCGCACAGTATTCAAATCGACTGATACACATATACGATGGGCGTATAACATATGATGGACGCGTGCCACGTGATGAACGCGTTTTACAAAAATAAATCAACAACGGGTAATAAAATGACTTTTAATGATATATTTAAAGAATCTTGGCTGTCCATCAGTGGGAATAAAATTCGTTCTTTTCTGACTGTGCTGGGCATTGTTATTGGTGTTATGGCCGTGGTGATAATGGTTGCCGTTGGCGAAACGGTATCAAAACAGGTCAGTGACCAATTTTCATCACTGGGGACAAATACAATCACAATACGTGCCGGTGCGGCCCAAAGCGCAGGTGTACGTACCGGAAATCGACAAACATTGACCATACAAGATGCAGAATTTATCGGGCAATTGCCCGATGTTGCCGCGTTCAGTCCCGTTCAAAATGCCGCCGCCCAGGTGATTTATGGTAATCAAAACTGGTCAACATCTATGGTTGGTGCCTATCCAGGATATGAACAGGTTCAAAATCTGGAAATGAAGTACGGGACATTCTTTAATCAATCGGCCGTACGAAATGGTTCTACATACGCGATTATTGGCCCACAAACCGCCGAAGAGTTACAAATGCCGGAAAACCCGGTTGGTGAAATTATTCGTGTTCGAAATATGCCTTTTACAATAATCGGCGTTACACGCGAACGCGGTGATTCCACAATGGGCAGCCAAGATGATATGATTATCATACCAATTACAACGCTGAAAAAACGTCTGCAGGGCAGTCGATTTCCCAATTCGGTTAATATGGTTACATTAAAATTAAATGAAAACGCAGATAATGCATTGGTAATAGAACAAATAACCGCACTGTTGCGCGACCGACATAAATTGGCCGATGATGATGCCGACGATTTTCAAATTATGGATATGAAACAAGTGATGGAGGCAATGGATACAGTTACCGGATATATGACTATGTTGTTGGTGGCAATTGCCGCGGTATCGTTGTTGGTGGGTTCAATTGGTATTATGAATATGATGTTGGTATCGGTGGCAGAACGTACACGCGAAATAGGTATACGCAAGGCAATCGGTGCACGTGAAAAGCATATTATTACCCAGTTCTTGTCCGAGGCGATTTTAATATCTTTTATTGGCTCGATGGCAGGTTTGGTGTTGGGGGTTGGGCTGTCCCAAGGAATCGGTCGATTTGTTATGGGATATGATGTCCCATTCAGTGCGTGGCCCGTTGTTGTATCTGTGACGGTGGCAATTATTGTTGGACTGGCATCCGGTGTTATGCCCGCAATGAAGGCCGCAAAACTGAACCCGATTGATAGTTTAAGATATGAATAAAAATATAAAAAAGGCCGGTAATTGCCGGCCCTTTTTATATGACTTTGTTCATTATTGACATTATCGGCACGTGCGTCGTATCGATAAATAAAATAAGTTGTAAAATTGTCGGTTTTTGCCGACCTGTAACAATCTGATGATAACCGATTTCGTTTGTTTCAAATATCAAATACGCCACATACAAAGGCATCTTGCATTGACGCCTGATGTTTTCCAGTTCCGCACCCAAAGTCATTTTATTCCCCCAATCTTATAAAAAAAAACCACCGAAAAAATTGGGTGGTTGGAGTTCAAAAGTAATAAAGCGATTACTGTGTTTATTCAATATATTCACACACTCCAACCTATTTTGATTGGAGAAGTTTTATGTCATCCCTGACACGCTTTATGGACTTTTGAAATCCAGCAATGAAACACCCATTGCATTTGTAATTATATAGGTGACATTTTAATATTGCAATCTGAATTTTGTTTGGTATAATTCAGGCGTTTTATGGGTGGTTAGCTCAGTTGGTTAGAGCGTTACGTTGACATCGTAAAGGTCGTTGGTTCGAGTCCAATACCACCCACCATCCTTTGCGAAAGGCTTCGGGTGACAGGACACAAGACGTAATAAAAAATGATGCGAATGTATAATTAATCTTAATCAAAAATTCTGACGGGATTCCTGGGCGCCCCGTTGGGCGCCCATATTGTTTTACAAAAAGGGCATAAAAAATGACAACCAATAATAAAAAACAAAAATATTTAATTACATCTGCGTTGCCGTATGTAAATGGTGATCTGCACCTGGGACATTTGGTGGGATGTTGGTTGCCGTCCGACATATATGCACGTTTTTGTCGCGCACGTGGCCGTGATGTTCTTTATATATGTGGGGCCGACGAACACGGTACAACATCTGTTGTTGGCGCAATGCAAGAAAATATGCCCATTATTGAATATACAAACAAGTACTATGAAAAACATTTACGTGCCGTACGCGATTTTAACCTGTCGTTTGATTTATATGGACGCACACACACACAATTACAAGAAACGTTAATTCACGATTTATTTAATCGACTGGATAAAATGGGATTGATAGAAGAACGGGAAACTTTGCAACCGTTTTCGGTGGATGATAATATGTTCTTGGCCGACAGACAATTGGTTGGAACGTGCCCAAAGTGCGGATATGAAAATGCACGTGGCGATCAATGTGATAACTGCAGTGCAACGTACGACGCATCCGAATTAATCAATCCGCACAGCACCATTTCCGGCAGTACAAATATTGAAATGCGACCAACAAAAAATCTGTTTTTCTTGGCATCACGTGTCCAGGATACGTGGCACGAATGGCTGAAATCACACGCGCCGAAATGGTCAAAAACAGCATCGGCAATCGCGCGCGGTTGGGCAAATGATGAACTGCGCGATACATCGATTACACGTGATTTGGTGTGGGGAATCCCCGTTAATAAACCCGGATATGAAAATAAAGTATTTTATGTATGGTTCGATGCACCGTGGGGATATGTTTCCATATCCCAGGCGGCAACCGATGATTGGGCGTCTTGGTGGAAAAATGACGATTGTCACTATGCACAGTTTATGGGTAAAGATAATGTAAAATTCCACGCGGTGTTTTTCCCAGAACAACAATTGGCGATGAACGATAATTGGAAAACCGTAGATATGTTGAAATCTATGAATTTTTTAAACTTTGAAGGTGGCAAGTTTTCTAAATCGGCACATCGTGGCATATTTTTGGAAGATGCGATTTCCATCGCGCCGGCCGATGCGTGGCGTTACGCCTTAATCGCATCCGCACCCGAAACCGATGATACGGATTTTACCTTTGCACGCTTTGCAGATACGATTAACAAAGACCTGAACGGTATGTTGGGGAATTTTGTGTCGCGCGTTTGCAAATTAACAAATAAGAACTTTGGTGATATTGTCCCGAACGCCGGTGCACGTGATGTGACACTGGAATCACAAATAAATGAAAAACTGCGCGAATTAACAGATGCGTTGGATGCGTGCGAATTTCGTGCGGCAATTGTTGCGCTGCGTTCGTTGTATGCAATTGGCAACGAGTATATGACCATACACGAACCGTGGACATTGGTAAAAAATGGTGATATGGATGCCGCCGGCGCGGTATTAAATCAATGTTTCCAATTGATTGATTTATACGCACGTGTATCTGCACCATTTATACCAGATGCGACCGAAAAAATGCGCGCGGTATTTATTGATTCTAATTTAGATTTATCGTGGCCGAATGAATATGCGCCACGTATCACAAATGGTGCAAAATTTGTCGTGCCTGAAAACCTGTTTTCGCGTATTGATGATGAAACGGTCGCAAAACTGGCCGAACAATATGCACCAAAATCAGATAATACACCAAAACCAATCGTGGCAAAAATCGTGGATGTTAAAACGCATCCGACGCGCAATGATTTACATATTTTAACCGTTGATGATGGTGTAAATCACGAATTACAGGTCGTATGCGGCGCACCCAATGTACGCGTTGGCCTGGTTGGTGTTTTGGCACCCATTGGGGCAAAATTATCCGGCGCAAAAAAACCAATCACTCAACGTACCGTTGCAGGCACTGAATCATTCGGTATGATGTGCAGCGCGGCCGAATTGGGCGTGGGCGATGACGATAAAAATATTATTGAATTAAATGATGACGCAAAAATCGGTACAAAGTACACAGTAAAATGAAATTAGTATTAATGTCTTGCTGTGCGCCGTGCAGTGCGGGCGCAATAAAACAATTGGCGGATGGTGAAATACCAAACGTTGATGATTTTATTGTCTTGTTCTTTAATCCCAATATTTTTCCGGCCGCAGAATATGATAAAAGATTGGCCGAACAAATACGATACTGTGAAAAACTGGGTGTGAAATATGCCATTGGGGAATATGATCACGCGGCTTGGCGCGGGGCGGTGCGTGGAATGGAAAACGCACCCGAACGCGGTGCACGTTGCAGTGCGTGCTTTAAATTCCGATTTGAATACGCACGCAAATGGGCGGCCGCACACGGATATGACACGGTTACGTCTGTATTTGGTGTATCGCGCCACAAAGACCAATCCCAGGTGGACGATGCAGGTAATGCCGCATTGGGTGCACAATACATCCCCATAAAGTGGGACGAGGGGTTAAGGTGCGAGATTAATCGTGCGTCTGGGTTTTATCGGCAAAATTATTGCGGTTGCGAATTTTCTATGCGACCACAAAAAGATGAAAATGCGCATATAACACAAAAAATTATCCCAATCAGATAATATTTGCGCATAGCCCATTTCAATTCTATAATTATCCCGATTATAAAAGGAGTACTGTATGACATCTGTATCTGATTCATCTATACTTGTTTTTCCGGGACAAGGTTCCCAGGCCGTTGGTATGGGTAAAGATTTGTATGACAACAATCCGGATGCACGTGCTGTGTTTAATGAAGTGGACGATGCATTAAACCAAAAACTGTCTGATATTATTTTTAATGGACCAATGGATGAATTAACACTGACCACAAATGTACAACCTGCAATTATGGCCGTATCAATTGCTATGTTGCGTGCGTCGGGCATCGAATTAACAAAATATGTTGCGGGACATTCACTGGGCGAATATACGGCACTGTGTGCGGCCGGTGCGTTATCGGTTGGCGATACGGCAAAATTATTACGTCTGCGCGGGGACGCGATGCAACGCGCGGTACCTGTGGGGGCCGGACTGACCGCCGTTATATTGGGATTAGATATAGATAAGGTACGTGAAATTTGCGCGCAAACAGATTGTGATGTTGCAAATGATAACTCGCCCGGTCAGGTTGTTGTTTCCGGCGCACGTGATGTCGTGGAAAAAACACTGGAAATTGCGAAATCCGCAGGTGCAAAACGCGCGATGCCGTTGGCGTTATCTGTGCCTGTTCATTGTCGAATCCAGGCACCCGCGGCGGACGAAATGCATAACGCACTGGAAAAAATTGAAATCAAAGAACCGCGTGCAATTTTAATTTCTAATAAAACGGCCGCGCCTATGACCGATCCGACGGAAATTAAAGATGCATTGGTATATCAAATTACGCACGGTGTGCATTGGCGTGAATCTGTGCTGAAAATGCACGAATTGGGAATTACAGAAACAATCGAGGTCGGACCCGGTGCGGTATTAACAGGTCTGACCCCACGTATTTGTCCAGAAATGACCGCAAAAAAGTTGGAGATATAAAATGTTTGAACTTAATGGTAAAGTTGCATTAATTACAGGCGCAACCGGTGGTATCGGTGGCGCAATTGCAAAACAAATGCAGGCCGCCGGCGCAACCGTTGTTGTGTCAGGACGCAGTATGGATAAACTGGATGCGCAATTTGATAACTCGTATATAAAAATACCCATCGATTTGGCATCTGATGGTGGCGCAATTGACCTGGTTCAATCCACAATTGATACGGCCGGCAAGATTGATATTGTTGTTAATAATGCCGGTATTACCAAAGATACGTTATTAATGCGTATGTCTGATGAACAATTTGATGATGTTATTAATACCAATTTGCGATCTTGTTTTAAAATGTGCCGGGCCGTTATTATGCCGATGATGAAAAATCGTTTCGGACGTATTATCAATATGGCATCAATAATTGGTGCAATCGGTGGGCCGGGTCAGGCAAATTATGCCGCATCCAAGGGAGGAATGATTGCGATGACAAAATCCATCGCAGCCGAGATTGGATCCCGCGGTATTACCGCGAACTGTATCGCACCGGGTTTTATAAAAACGCCGATGACCGACGTTTTATCTGATGAACTGAAAAAATCGTATTTGGCACAAATTCCGGCCGGACGCTTTGGCGAACCAGATGATATTGCGGCGGCGTGTGTGTTCTTGGCATCCGACGCGGCATCATATATAAACGGCCAGGTATTACATATTAATGGTGGTATGGGACGTTTTTAATCTATGAAAAAATTTGACGTAATTGTTATCGGCGGTGGACACGCCGGGATTGAGGCCGCCACGGCCGCCGCCCGACGTGGGGCACGCACATTGTTATTAACCCAAAATAAAATGGATTTGGGCGCAATGTCGTGTAACCCATCCATCGGTGGGCCGGGTAAATCGCAAATGGTGGCCGAAATTGACGCATTGGGCGGTATAATGGGACGTGCCGCCGATGCCGCCGGTATACAATTTCGTATGCTTAATGCATCGCACGGTGCCGCAACCCAGGCACTGCGTGCGCAAATTGATCGCGAATTATATCATAACGCAATTGTTAAAATTCTGGACGATTATCCAAATTTAACCATACATTTTGATATGGTAAAATCGCTGGATGTGGCGAAAAAGTGCATAAACAACGAATATATCGCACGTGCAATTATTTTTACTACGGGAACTTTTTTACGCGGCCTTGTTACACGGGGGACGGAAAAAATTCCATCTGGTCGAATTACCGATGATGGTGAATACCAGGCGGCGGATAATAACCTATCAAAAATATTGTCCGATACAGGATTTACACTGATGCGTTTAAAAACCGGTACACCCGCACGTATTGATAAAGATTCTGTTGATTTTTCTGTATGCGAATTACAACCGGGCGATACACCACACGATTGGTTCAGCACACCAAATCCAGAAAACAATTACAATGCAGTTTGCTATATAACACATACAAACGAAAAAACACACGATATTATCCGAAAAAATATTGAAAACGCACCAATGTATAATGGCGACATTCGTGGCACAGGGCCGCGATATTGCCCAAGCCTGGAAGATAAGGTTATGCGTTTTCCAGAACATACATCACATCACGTTTTTCTGGAACCCGAAGGTTTAAACAGCAATCTGATTTACCCAAATGGTATATCAACCAGTTTTGGCGCAGATATACAAGATATATGGATTCGCACAATACCAGGACTGGGAAATGCCCGTATAGTACGATACGGATACGCCATTGAATACGACGCAATTGATGCACGCGCACTGCGCGATACCTTGGAATCCAAAGACATTCCAGGACTGTTTTTTGCCGGACAAATAAATGGAACATCCGGATATGAAGAGGCCGCCGCCCAGGGAATTGTTGCAGGCTGTAACGCAGCCGCATTTGCATTAGGATTACCGTCGATGAAACTGGACAGAACAAACGCAATGATTGGTGTGTTAATTGATGACATAACAACCCTGGGGGTGGACGAACCGTATCGGATGTTTACATCACGCGCAGAATACAGATTGGCACTGCGTGCAGATAATGCGATTGTACGATTGGGGGATATGGCGGTATCGTTGGGAATGTTAAGTAAGGATGAACGCGATAAAAGATATGAATATCGTGCGGATAAAATTCGTGAAAATGATAAATTCTATGCCGGGTATATCCAGCGCAACGAACGTGAAATTGCCGCGTACAGGCGTGATGCAGAACTTAAAATTCCATCGCATTTTGAATATCGGGGATTACCGGGATTAACCAATGAACTGGTGGAAAAATTAACCGCCACGCGGCCCGAAAATATCGCGGACTTGGGGCGAATTCCCGGAATGACACCGGCCGGTATTATGGTTGTGTTACGTAAAATAAAATGCGGCAATTAAAAATATCAAAAAAGGCCGGTAAATGCCGGTCTTTTTTTTTATTTTTTTTTGATTATTTCCAATTGACCGTGATGGTACTGGGCGATAAATACATTCCCAGGGTCACGAATTTTTTGTTTATGTAATTGCGCCATTAACCACAATTCTGTTTTGCCTATTTTTTCCAGGGCGGGGATATCCACAACACCATTATCAATTAATACAACAGAATAATTTTCATCACCCTTTTTAACTATGGTTAAATCACCGTTGGCTTCGACCTGGGCAAATTTTACGTCGCGCAGCGAATGCACATCCTGGGCCCGAAGGGCCGCCACAACATCACGTACGTTCAGGCGCATTTTTCGCATTAATTTTTCATTAAAAATACCATTTTGAATTATTACACGTGGACGTCCAACAAACATATTGCGACCAAACGCGGTGTTAAATGAAAGCCAATTTACAATATACAGCAATACGCCATATATTATCATTATTACCAAGAAGTCCATTATTGAAAATTCTTCATCTAAAATAAAACTGGACAAAATGGCACTTAACAGGAAATTTAATACTATACTGATTGGGGTAAGTTGTTTTAGTTGACTGTTCATATTGAACATTTTTAAAAACGCAACCGCCGTTGCAATTGCCAAGGCCAGTTTTACCCCAACCAGCCAATAATTTGAAAAAACCTCGGACAGATATATAACCATAGTACACATATTGTATCGTTATCACCGCCAAGAATTAACAAGATTGAAATCCCAAAATTTAATACTGGAAATATCGCAAAACATATATTATTATAAGGCAAAATGCCGGTTTAGCTCAGCTGGTAGAGCATCTCATTCGTAATGAGGGGGTCGTAGGTTCAAGTCCTATAACCGGCACCAGAAATAACAGAAAAAAATGAACAACGTAAAAATAATCATTATTAAATAATCCCGCACGTGCGCCGTCGCAGGTGGTGGGGGCGCGCAGGCGCCCGTTTTTTATAAACATAACAAGGAGTAATATATGTCATACCCGAAAACAGAACCCAAGGCAGATTTTCCCGCATTGGAACGCGAAATTCTGGCGTTTTGGCGGACGGATGATATTTTTCATAAATCTTTGAATAAAACAAAATTGGGACATCCGTTTTCGTTCTATGACGGGCCGCCGTTTGGTAATGGATTGCCGCACTGGGGGCATCTGGGTGTGTCCGCCGTCAAAGATATGGTGGGACGTTACCAGACAATGCGTGGACGTCACGTTGTTCGTGAACTGGGGTGGGATTGTCACGGTTTGCCGGCAGAATTATCCGTCGAAAAGTCCCAGGGACGCCAGGCCAAAGATATTGTCGCAACAGATGGTATCGCAACATTTTGCGATATGTGTCGTTCAGATGTTTTAAAATATACCCGCGAATGGGAACGTTTTATCGAACGCATTGGACGTTGGGTTGATGTCGGTGATGGGTATGGATACCGCACTATGGATAAAAATTATATGGAATCCGTAATGTGGGCGATTAAAGAATTATATAATCGTGGATTGCTTTACAAAGATTATCGGGTAAATCCATACGATTGGAAATTGGGAACAGTGTTATCTAATTCCGAGGCATCAAGCGAATATAAAGATGTCGTTGATGATGCGATTACGGTTTGGTTTGAACTGGAAACAGGGGAACGCGTATTGGCGTGGACAACAACACCGTGGACGTTGCCTGCAAATTCTGCATTGGCGGTTAATCCGAATATGACATATCTGCGTATGCGTGATAATGACGGTGCGGTATATATAATTGCTGAATCCCGTTTGGCCGCGTATGCAAAGCAATTCGAAAACGCAGAAAAAATCGGTACAGTTATGGGGACTGAATTGGTTGGGTTGCGTTATACACCGTTGTTTGATTATTATGTGGGCGCGTCCGATTTATTATACAAAATTATCCCGGCAGATTATGTGTCGGACGCCGATGGTACCGGTATCGTACACATAGCACCTGCGTATGGTGAAGAAGATTTTTGGGCGGCGAAAAATATTAATCCAAAATTCCCCGTTCTTTTAAATGTTGATAACTATGGTAATTTTGATGATACGGTTCGTGATTGGGCGGGTGAAAATATATTCGTGGCCAATCCAAAAATTATTCAGCACCTGCGTGAAAATGGACATTTGGTTAAAAAAGATCAACATAAACATTCATATCCATACGGACCACGCAGCAAAGAAAAATTAATTTATCGTGCAACAGATTCTTGGTATATCGATGTGCCAAAAATCCGCGAAAAATTAATCGAAAACAATGAAAAAGTTCATTGGACTTCGGCCGGCGAACGTTTTCGTACGTGGATTGAAGGCGCGCGTCCGTGGTCTGTGTCACGCAATCGTTTTTGGGGAACACCATTGCCAATATGGGAAAAAGATGGCGAATATAAAGTTTTTGGTTCTGTCAAAGAAATCGAAGAATTCTTTGGCGAAAAGGTCGAAGACCTGCATCGACCAACACTGGATAAATTGGAAAAAGACGGATGGAAACGTATCCCGGATGTTTTGGATTGCTGGGTAGAATCAGGGTCTATGCCGTGGGCATCGTTGCATTATCCGTTCGAAAATATTGATAAATTCAAAGATACCTTTCCGGCCGATTATATTATCGAAGGTCAAGATCAAACGCGTGGTTGGTTCTATTCTTTGATGGTGTTGGCAACCGCGCTGTTCGACAGCCCGGCGTTTAAAACTGTGTCTGTAAATGGAATGGTTGTGGATGATAACAAGAAAAAGTTATCTAAATCATTGGGGAATTTTACAGACCCGTCCGAACAAATCGAAAAATGTGGCGCAGATGCCGTACGGTTATTTATACTGGGGTCTAATTTTCTTAAGGCCGAACCCGTTGGTATTGATATGGCCGGAAAAGTTTTTGCTGAATCAACAAAAACTATATTAACACCGCTGTGGAACGCGTATCACTTCTTTACATTATACGCAAATGCAGGAAATGTGACGGCACGTGAAAATACAACCAGTGATAATGCATTGGATAAATATATAATTGCAGAATTAAACGAGTTAATCACCGTTGTAGGAAATGCGTTGGACGAATACAAGCCCGATGTTGCGATCAAAGAATTTGTTCGATTCTTGGACGTATTAAATAACTGGTACATTCGTCGCAGCCGTGAAAGATTCTGGGACGAAGATCAGAATGCATTTGATACTTTGTATTATGTTCTGACAAATTTATGTCGTGCATTGGCGCCATTTGCACCGTTTATATCTGATTATATTTATAAAAATCTGGTTGGTGCAAAGAGTGTACATCTGGAACCTTTTCCAATCGCAGCAGATTATGATAAACAAATTGTCGATGATATGCGACGTGTACAATCAATCGTTTCTGTTGGGAAACAGTTGCGTGAACAACATAAATTACGTAACCGTTTGCCGTTGGCGAAATTAACCGTGGCGGGCGTAAATCTGGACAAATACACAGATATTATTCGTGATGAATTAAATGTAAAATCTGTGGAATTTACGTCTGATGTTTCGGCCGTTGCAGATGCATTTATATATCTGATTACACCAAAAATTGGTGCACGATTGGGTGGCGCATTGCGTGAAATTATACCGGCCGTTAAACGTGGTGATTACACAATTTCCGGCGATAAACTGGTTGTTGGGGAAAATGAATTAAATGCCGACGAATTTGAAAATCGCCTGACGGTGCGTGATGGAATAACCGGTGCGGCGTTGCCGGATAATACGGCCGTAGTCGTATTGGATACAGAAATAAATTCCGAATTGATTACCGAAGGCTTGGCAAACGATGCACTGCGTTTTATCCAAGATACACGAAAAGCGGCGGGACTTGATGTATCCGACAGAATCAATTTGGGATATAATGCAGATCCGGCACTGGTCGTCGCAATTGATCAGCATCGTGATCGTATTATGCGAGATGCATTAATAAAAAATATGTCCAGGTGTGAAAACACTGTGTACAATACGGAAATAGAAGGGTATAATTTATCCGTATCTATTGAGAAAGCATAAAAGGGAGGAATATTATGCACGCACACAAACCGTTACATTGGATATTGGGAATTATTGGCGTTATCATCGTGTTCTTTGCGGGATTCTATATCGGAACACTGGATGCGGCGGATGCACATAAAATCAAGGTTTCATCACAGTGCGCAAGCATCAGTGTCGAAACAAGTTTTTCAGCAAACTATGAAAGTATAGACGGCCAGGTTATACGAAATGAAAAAAATAAATCCGAAAAATATACCGCACAATGTCTGTGCTTTGCATCTGATGCAACACATAAAAATATTTGGGTCGATACGATTGAATTATCGGGCAATAATGAAAATGACGTTCGGTTTGCCTGTGATAACGATTGTCAAACACTGTGCGAAGAACGTTTGACAGGATTCGTTTTTGCGGAATAATTTATAATGGCACTAAGTCCAGATATTTACTTTAAATATGTTCCGACCGTTATAAATATGAATATACGGTCGGAATTGTATTCAGTAAACGAATTTACATTTGCCGTTGCTGTGATTCTATCCGCCCAGGCAACAGATAAAAAAGTAAACGAAGTTACACCTGAATTATTTCGTGTGGCACCGTCACCCGCAAAAATGATTGCGTTGGGCGAAGATGGATTAAAAAAACATATTCGCGTTTTATCTTTCTTTAATAACAAAGCAAAAAGTATCATTGGGCTGGCAACGGCATTAATGAATGATGCAGACGGCACGGATGATTATTATAAATTTCCCACAAAATATCATAACCGTGATGCATTGATGAAATTGCCGGGCATCGGACAAAAAACCGCAAATGTTATTATGAATGTATTGTGGGGCGCACCAAACATAGGTGTTGATACGCACGTTTTTCGTAATGCACATCGTTATGGTTGGGTCGGGGCAGACGCCAATACACCGGAAAAAGTCGAAGAACAATTATTAAAAATTATCCCAAAAAAATATCATCCAATCGTTAATCACGTTATGGTTCTGCACGGCCGTTATATTTGCAGGGCATTGCGACCAAAATGTGGTGAATGTCCCGTTGCGAAATGGTGTACGGCGCCGGGAAAAACTGTATAAAAAAACACTAAAAAAAGCCGGCAAATACCGGCATTTTTATATAATTATAATGCAATCATATAACCACATACTAATATTACTATTACCATTATAATAAAAACCAATTTTCGTTTTATTTCGAATCTCATTTTGTCCCCCGTTTTACCAACCCTGTGTTAAATTCATACAGCCAAAATTTTCGCCATTGCTTAAGAAATTTAATAATATTCCAATTGAAAACAGTAATGCGAATCCGATAATCATTGGTTATCCAATCTTCTTTAATCCATCAACAACATTGTCTGAACCCGCCAATTTTCCAGAAGATATGGCATCCCATCCGTATTTTGCCAATATAAAACCGGCCCCGACAAATGCCAACGTACGTAATAATTTAAATACCTCTTGGAATTTTGTAATCATATCACACAAGCCCTGATTTACCGGTGCGGCGTTGGCGGATGCGGATATAATAATCATCCCCAGTACAATTAAACCACGTTTGGATTCGGCACAACCAAGGGATAAAAATATGCAAAAAAGCAATGGGTTAACAAAAATAAAAACCGCCATAAAAAACGGTGGTTTGTATTCGGCATTTATTATGAATATATTATACCAATTTTTTAAATCCCGCGCAAATAATATTTACGCGGGATTATATACACTATCTATCACGGATTTTTGCGTTACATTTCTTTTCCACATTTTCAATTACAGCCATTTGCAATTTTTGCAAATCTTCGTCCGACATTTTATCGGTTGGTGTAATTGTTATTGTAAACGCAATTGATTTCTTGCCATCAGGCATTTCAAATGCATCAAATACAACAACATCCGTTATTCGTGCATCAGACGACAACGCAATACCAGTCAGTTTTTCCGCCGGGGTATTTGTATCGACAATAAACGCAAAATCACGTGTAATCGGTTGAAATTCTGATAATTTTGGTTCGTGCACTTTACGCGCCCCAGGCAGATTTTCAACATCATCAACAATTGCAATATTAACACGTGTCTTGATTTTCAATGTACGTGTAACCATTGGCGATAATTCACCAAATTCGGCAATTTTTCGTTTACCCTGCATTATGGCACCATATCTGAACGGATGCGCCCAACGGGGCGGATTATCAGATGTAACCGTGAACTTTTGTCCGTGCAATAATGCAATTATATCGGCCTTGACATCATAAATATCGCGCGCACGATTGCGCCCGGTCCAATGGCGGGGTGCGGTATCACCAGTTCGCACAATACAAATTTGTATATGTTGGGCATATGGAACATCGCCATCAAATACGGTACCCAATTCAAATAAGTTTAAATCAGGGTATCCACGACGTTCATTTTCGGCAACCGTGTTCAATAAATTCCCCAACAAGCCGTTACGTGCGGTATCCATATTCGCCACAATCGGATTGGCTATTTTTACAATTGGTTTATTTGATAATAAAGTTTCTGTCTTGGAATTACCAAAACCAAAAGATTTTGCCTCGTTCAAGCCACGTGATGCCAATTCACGTTTTATTTCAACATAGTAATCACGATGTGGCGCAGAATCAGACGGTTTATGCACCGCATTTTTAATTATATTATCATACCCATAAATACGTATTAACTCGGATACTATATTTTCGGGCAATTCAATATCAACGCGGGTGGGGCGGGGCGTAATTATCCACATATCCGATTTTTCCACCACATCAAATCCCAATTTTGTCAGAATTTCACGCTGAGTATTCTTGGGCATATCTATGCCCGTTTTACGCATAAATAATTCCGGTTTATATTCTATGCGCCGGGTTTCCGCCGGAATTTTTCCACCAATACCGGTACCAACAATTTCACCACCACACGCATCCATTATAATATGCGCCGCACGTGCCAATGCAATTCCGGTAATGGTCGGGTCAATACCACGTTCATATCTGTATGAAGAATCCGTAGATATTCCCAAACGCTTGGATGTTTTACGTACAGATACAGGATTAAAATATGCACTTTCCAAAATAATATTTTTTGTATTTTCGGTTGTCATACCACGGGCACCGCCAATAACACCCGCCAATGCCAATATTCCCGTATTATCGGCAATCACCATATCTGAATCGTTCAATTCGTGTTCCACACCAAATAAATCTGTAAACCGCTCGCCAGGTGTGGCCATACGAACCGTAATGTCGCCGTTTATTTCATCCGCATCAAAGCAATGCATTGGTTGCCCAATATCATAACAAATATAATTTGTTGCATCCACAGGCGCATTTTTTGGATTAATCCCAATCGCGGCCAGACGCGATTTAATTATACTGTTGCTGGGGGCAACCGTTATGCCGTGAATTTCACAAAACTGGTACACGGTACATTTATCTGTTTTAATGTTTACATTGCGTTGTGATTTTACCGGTTTTAATTCATCATCTGTTGGCGCGATATACTGGCCCGCGCCACAGGCCGATAAATCGCGTGCAATTCCACGCACCGACAAATAATCCGGACGGTTTGGTGTAATTCCCGCATCAAAAACAGTTTCCGCGTTTAATACGGGCGCGCCAATTTTTGTATCCGCAGGCAATTCAATAATGCCACTGTGATCATCATTTATCCCTAATTCACGGCCACTGCACATCATACCATTTGACATAACCCCACGCAGTTTACCGGCACGAATTTCATTACCAGAAATTACACACCCCGGTAACGCCAGTGCAGATATTAATCCCGTACGTGCGTTTGGTGCACCACATACAACCTGGCGTAATGTATCGGTTCCATCATCAACCATTAAAATGTGCAGATGATCACTGCCGTCCATTGGTTTACATTCAACAATCTTTGCCGCAATTGGTGCAACCGGGGCGGATAAATCTTCTACCTCTAGTCCTGTGCCTGTCAAAGTATCGGCGATTTGTTGGGCCGATAAATCCGTTTTTAAATAATCTTTTAACCAATCATATGTCCATTTCATTTTAATTGCCCCCGTAAATTAAAAACCCGTTTTTTGCAACCAGCGCACATCACCATCATAAAACTGGCGTAAATCATTTAATCCATATTTTAACATTGCCAATCTGTCCCAACCAAAACCAAATGCAAATCCCTGGTACTCATTTGGGTCTATATTGCAATTGCGTAACACATTTGGATGCACCATACCGGCCCCCATAATTTCCAACCATTTATTATCACGCCACATTAAATCTATTTCTATGCTGGGTTCAGTAAACGGAAAGTATGATGGACGAATACGCAACTTGACATCATCAATTTCAAAGAAACGTTTCAAAAATTCGCGTACATCTGCAATCAAGTCAGACATAGTTATATTTTTATCTATGTACAAACCTTCTATCTGATGAAACATTGGCGTGTGCGTTGCATCCATTTCTTTGCGATATGTGGCACCAATACCAAACATTTTTATTGGTGCGCCAATTTTTTCCATACTGCGGATTTGAATGGCAGACGTTTGTGTACGCATAACGTTACCATTTTCCAAGAAAAATGTATCCTGCATATCGCGGGCGGGATGGTATTCAGGTGTATTTAACGCGGTAAAATTATGCCAATCGTCTTCTATTTCTGGCCCGGTCCACATTTCATATCCAAAAGATTCCAAAATTGATGACACGTCTTTTAATGCCTGGGTCAAAGGATGCAATGTACCGCGATTTTCCGGCAACGGATTCAAAGACGCATCAAGCCGTTGTGACTGTAATGCCGCCATCATAACCGCGTTTTCTATTTCCATCTGGCGCGATTTGAATAATTCGCGCAATTCCGTGTTTTCACGGTTTAATTCGGCACGTGCATCGTTATCCAAATTTTTCATATTTTTTAACTTTGCCGTCATTGTACCATTTTTGCCAAATGTTGCCGTGTACAAAGATTGTAATTCTTCCAGTGTGTTAATATTTTTAATCTGTTCCTGCATAACATTTACCCCATATAAAAAATATAAAGCCGTCCCAAGACGGCTTTATAATACAAAATAAACCACTTACCGCCAAGGCCTTATTTAGCATTGGTGGCAGTAAATCGTTTCGCGGTTTCAACCAATTTTGCAAAGTTTGCATCCCCGGCATATGCCATTTCGGCCAAAACCTTGCGATCCAGGGCGACGCCCGCCTTTTTCAGACCATTCATAAATTGGCTGTATGTCATACCATTGCTGCGCACAGCGGCGTTGATACGAACAATCCACAAACCACGAAATTCACGCTTTTTCACGCGACGATCGCGATATGCATACTGACCCGCTTTTTCTGTTTTTTCGCGGGCGGCACGATATGTCGAATGATGACGCCCCAGGTAACCCTTGGCACGTGCCAATATCTTGTTATGTTTTTGTTTTACGGTTGTTCCGCGTTTAACTCTTGCCATAATCTGTACCCCCTTGCTTTATTTCAAACCATACGGGGCCAAGATTTTCGCCTGTCCCTTCATATTATCGTTTAAATACTGTGGCTTAGATCCCGCGTTATTTGCACGCTTGGATTTGTGACGCAGCAGTTTCTTGTGGGCATTTCTGGCAACACGGATTTTACCGGTCGCGGTCATAGATGCGCGCTTTTTCAAGTACGACTTTGTTTTTAATTTTGGCATTTTTTACCCCTTATTATTTACCTGATGGCAATGCCATTGCCATTTCGGTTTCGTTTAACACAGGTGCTATTTTGGCATAATTAAATGAAAAATCAAGTTTTTATTGAATATCTGTGTTTTAGTGTCTAAACTTATCCCCGATGAACCAAAATAAACTATCTTCCAGATTGCGTACAATCATTAAATCTGCGGCCGCGGCCGCGGTATTACCCGTGTTGTTCATCTATATTATGATTGCAAAGCCTGATTATTCCATTATGAATGGATTGGCACACGTGGTGTTACCTGTGGCGAATTGGGTCGGGGATATTATAACCTGGCCGGTGCGCGCAATTGGTGCGGCGGTTGATAATGTTCGTGAATTGTCAAATCTGCGAACAGAAAATGAAGAATTGCGGGTCAGATTGGATGATGCGCTGCGAAACAGGGCTTTATGTGATGTTGCAATCGTGGAAAATCAAAAATTGTCGCGGGAACTGGATATTGTTCAATCTTATCCAAATGGTGCGGTTATTGCCGATGTTACATATGATAACACCGCATTTCATCACAGTACGTTTTTGATAAACAAGGGTAAAAAAAGTGGATTGGACAAAGGAATGGTTGTTTTATCAACCGATGGACAACTGGTCGGTGTGATAACGGATGTGGCATCCGGTTTCGCACGTGTTCGTGCATTAACAGATTCAAATACAAATATCGCCGTACGTATCGCCGGAACAGAAGTTTACGGTTTTCTGCAGGGTAATGGTTCAGACACGCCAACAATCGGATTTCTTAGTGACCCAGAATTCCAGCCATCGATTGGCGTAAAATTGGTTACAAGTAATATAAGCGGTATTTTGCCAAATGATATTATTGTTGGCGAAATGCTAAACGATACAGATGTACGCGTGCGCCGGCCACAAACACTGGCACGTGTTGTTATATTAAAATTTGATACACAAAACGAATACGAGTAATGAAATATAAAATTATAAAAATTTTACGCGATGCGTTTCCTTTTATCGCCGTAATTGTTTTGTGGCGTCTGTCGGTTGCATTTTGGAATCCGGCCGGTATATTGGCGATTATTCCGATATTTTATTGTTCTTTTGTACGACCGGTACCGTGGTTTACGCCATTTGCAATACTGTTTTGTTTTTTAATAGATTATCGATTTGATACATTGTTTTTCTGGACCATTATGTATTGTGTATTCTATGCAATTAATGGATTCCAGACGGTTTTTGATTTAACACGTGTTGATAAAAACGCATTGAATATATTTATGATTTTCTTTGGCGTCGCAACATTTATATTATCAATAATTAATCTTAATGTGGCAAATTTAATGCGGGCAGTGTGGCTGTTTGCGTGGACATCCACACTGTATATTCCAATAACCGCATTGATTAAAAAGGTATATGATGATAGATAAGGAAGTTGCACGTACCTTTGATCGAAGATCTGCGCTGTTTTTAACGGCGGGGGCAGTGTTAACGTCTGCGCTGGTGCTGCGTATGCTGCAAATGCAACTGTTTAACTATCGCGAATATACAAAAAAAAGTGAAAATAATTCTTTTCGTGTTCAAATAAATATGCCTGAACGTGGACGCATTTTATCCGCCACAGGTACCCCCATTTCACGTGATGCGCAAACATACAGAATATATATTATTCCAGAAGAAACACAAAATATAGATGACGTTATCACAACCGTTGCAAATGCATTGAATTTAAAAGAAAAACGTATAAAGCGTATATATGCACAAATAAAAAAACAGGCATCTTTTCAACCCGTTTTAATCAGTGAAAATTCAAATTGGTCCGAACTGGCCGCATTACAGGCAAAAAATATACCTGGGCTGCACGTACGAAATGCATTTTCACGCGTGTATGAAATGGGACCGGCCGGTGCCCAAATATTTGGATACGTTGGTGCACCGGATGAACCGGTTGCAAACGCACCCTTTTTTACAACCGGAATTACCGGACTGGAAAAAAGATTTAACGATGAATTGGCCGGTATTGCCGGACAAACCGTTATGATTACAAATGCCGTTGGCCGTGTCACGGGCGAAGATAAAACACAATTTAGACCCGCCGTACGTGGTGGCGATGTTCGTACAACAATTAATGATATTGCACAAAAAACTATGTATGATGCACTGATGCAACATCGCGCCGGATGCGGTGTTGCAATTGATATAGAAAATGGTGATATTCTGGCGATGGTTTCCACCCCCAGTTTTGACGCCAATATGTTCGGTGCAGATGACGGCGAAGAATATATCGCATCGCTGCGTAATGATTATATGAAACCATTTATGAATAAAGCCATCGAAGGACTTTATCCGCCGGGTTCCACATTTAAAATGGTTGTTGCTTTGGCCGCGCTGGAGGCCGGCGCCATAACACCAAATGAAAAAGTATTTTGTCCTGGATATTGGGACTATGGCGACAGACGTTATCACTGTTGGGAAGAAGAAGGACACGGTTGGGTCACATTGGCGGATGCATTAAAACATTCCTGTGATATATATTTTTATCAATTGGCATTGAAAATTGGTATCGATTCTATAAAAGAAATGGCCTTGAAATTGGGACTGCAAAACAAATATATGAATAATATCTTATCGCGTGAGATGGCCGGAATTATCCCGGACAGACACTGGAAAGAAGATGTAATCGGTTATCAATGGGTGCACGGTGATACAATTATTTCCGGCATAGGCCAGGGTTTTACACTGACCAATTGTCTGCAATTGGCAATTATGATGGCACGTACCGCATCAAATCGCGTTATTGTGCCACGACTTATCGCAACAGATGAAAAACCAAAATTTGAAAAACTGGGGCTGCAACAAAAAAATATTGATGCGGTATTACGTGGTCTGGAACAGGTTACAAAACGTGGTGGTACCGCTGCATACGGTGCAATAAACGTAAATGGCGCACGTATGGGCGGTAAAACGGGTACGTCACAGGTACGCAGTATTTCACGCGCAGAACGCGCCAGTGGTGTTTTAACCAATGAACAATTACAATGGAATATGCGTAATCACGGTTTATTTATCGGATATGCACCAACAAATAAACCCAAATATGCCGTATGCGCAATAACAGAACATTCCGGTGGCGCTGGGCCGGCCGTACGTACCGTCGCCGCAACTATGCGCGCACTGTTGGGGGATAAAAAATAAACTATGGCACGACAAACACGCGTTTCAAATGCCAATATGATGAGTTTTTCCGAAAAACTTGGCCGTTTTTCGTGGGCTATGTTTATACCAATGTGTTTAATATTGGCAATATCCATTGTGGTGCTGTATTCGGCCGGGGGCGGTGCGTGGCGACCATTCGCATTATCACAACTGACCAAAATTGTACTGGGGTTTTGCGTATTCTTTTTTGCCGCATTTACAAATATAAAAACCTGGATAAAGTCCGCGTATGTTATATATGCAATCGCTTTAATATTAATTATTTTGGTCACGTTCGTTGGACATACGGGTATGGGGGCACAAAGATGGCTGAACCTGGGGTTCTTTCACGTTCAACCATCAGAATTAATAAAAATTGCGCTGGTTTTGGCATTGGCAAGATATTTTGCCTGGATGAATTCGGTTGAATTATCACAACTTAAAAACTATGTGTTACCGGCGGCTATGTTATTGGTGCCATTTTTATTGATTGTGGCCCAACCAGATTTAGGAACCGCGTTATCACTGGGGATGATTACAATCGGGGTATTTTATATTGTTGGTGCACAAAAAAAATGGTTTATTATCGCAATTATATTGGGACTGATGGCGGCACCATTGATGTGGTATGGCGGACTGCACGATTATCAACGCGACCGTATAATAACATTTATAAACCCGGATCACGACGCCCAAGGCGCAGGTTATCAAATTAACCAGGCAAAAATAGCGTTCGGGTCGGGCGGTATGCTGGGTAAAGGGTATATGGCCGGAACACAATCACAACAATCTTTTTTGCCAGAAAAACAAACAGACTTTATTTTTACTATGCTGGGTGAAGAATTTGGTTTTGTTGGTGCGTTCGCGCTGTTGATGCTTTATACAATCATAATACTTGTTTTATTTTGGTGTGCAAAAACGTGTCGTAATCGATTTGGACAATTGGTGTGTTTTGGTTTTATGTTGAACTTTTTTATTTATTATTTTATAAATATTTCTATGGTTCTGGGGCTTATGCCGACGGTGGGTGTACCTTTGCCGTTAATGTCTTTTGGCGGCAGCAGTTTGTTATCACTGATGTTTGGATTCGGCCTGTGCCAGAACGCACATATTCACAAAGACCAACAATTATCCGCCAAAGGAAGTTAAAATTATGAACCTGCTTATCGTTGAATCACCTTCAAAGGCCAAAACAATTGAAAAATACCTGGGGGCGGGGTGGCGCGTTGTCGCGTCCGTCGGACACGTGCGGGATTTAGTCCCAGAAAACGGCAGTGTTGATACAAATAATGATTTTAAAATGCACTGGCAAATTATGCCGGGTAAAGAAAAACAAATTAAACTTATTATTGGTGAATTAAAAAAGGCCGATGCGGTATACTTGGCATCCGATCCCGATCGCGAGGGCGAGGCAATAGCCTGGCACATTTTGGATATTTTAAAGGCGCGACGTGCATTGGATGGAAAAAAAGTCTATCGTGTGGCGTTTCACGAAATTACAAAAAACGCTGTGATGGACGCAATTGCCCATCCACGTGAAATTGATAATAACTTGGTTGATGCATATCTGGTACGACGTGCATTGGATTATTTAATTGGTTTTGGTATTTCACCATTGTTATGGCGGCGTAACCTTGGACGCAGTGCAGGACGCGTTCAATCTGTGGCGGTAAAATTGGTCGTTGATCGTGAACGCGAAATAGAGGCCTTTAAACCCGTTGAATATTGGTCTTTGGCCGCAAATTGCGTAAAAGGAACAGATAAATTTAATGCACAGTTATTAAATTTTGATGGTAAAAAAATTGAAAAAATGACCATCGAAAATAACGCGTATATGCAGGAAATACTGGAAAAAATTGGAAAACCGAATGTTTCAGCAAAGGTTATTTCAATTGATAAAAAGAAAACAACACGGCGCGCAAGCGCACCATTTACCACAAGTACACTTCAGCAGGAAGCCGCACGTAAATTATATTTTTCATCCAAACGTACTATGGCAACCGCGCAAAAACTGTATGAACAAGGATTAATAACGTATATGCGTACCGATGCAACAAATCTGTCGGTGGATGCAGTTAAAGAAATTCGACAATATATTGAACGTGTTTATGGGAATGCCTTTGTGCCCAGTAAACCAAATGTATATGTTACAAAATCTAAAAATGCACAAGAGGCACACGAAGCAATTCGTCCAACACACTTTGACGATGAAATGCCAAAACTGGTTGGTGACGAAGCAAAATTGTATGAACTTATATGGAAACGTACAATTGCGTGCCAGATGACAAATGCCGAATTTGACAGTGTTTCCGCAGATATAGAAACAGAAAATCGCGTCGCAATATTTCACGCCGTTGGAACCACACGAACATTCGATGGCTTTATGCGCGTTTATACAGAAGATAAAGATGATGCGGATGATAATAATGAAACAAAATTGCCGCCATTGGCCGTTGGCGATAAAATCGAAATTACTGAATTAAAACCCGAACAGCATTTTACACAGCCACCCGCACGATATACCGAAGCATCTTTGGTAAAAAAACTGGAAGAACTGGGTATCGGACGTCCGTCTACGTATGCAACAATTATGTCGACAATCGTTGACAGAAAATATGTCGAACAAGATAAACAAAGACGATTTCACCCGACACCCGGTGGATGGGTGATTTCTGCATATTTATCAAAGTATTTTCACGATTTAGTCGATGTAAACTTTACCGCAAAAACAGAAGATGCCTTGGACGATGTTTCAAATGGAAAACGTGATAAACTTGATACACTGCGGGCATTCTGGGGACCTACTTCAAATATGATAGAAGGTGCACGTGGGGTTAAAACAACCGAAATTATTGATGTTATAAATGAAATTATGCGACCACATTTGTTTGCAGATGGAAATGATACGTGTCCAAAATGTGGCGGAAAACTTGGAATAAAACTGTCCAAGTATGGCGCATTTATCGGATGTGAAAATTATCCAAAATGTGATTATACCGCACATCTTACAGATGGTGATGTGGCCCAAGACAGCAAAGAAATACCTGAAAAGCCCGAGGCGGTTAATATTGAATTGGGTGATGGAATATCTTTTCGTATTGGGCGATTTGGTCCATATGTTACAAATGGTGAAAAAAATGTGCCGGCCAAACAATATACCACGGATACCATAACATTGGATGTGGCACGTGATTTATTAGAAAACGGTGTAAAAAAGGCAGAACCAATCAATCTGGGCGAAAATCCAAAAACAGGAAAACCTATATTTTATTATCCAACCGCTCGATATGGTGCATATATATCATCAAATCGTGTAAATGTTTCGGTCAAAGAACAACCAAGTTTGGACACCGCAATCGATTTAATAAATAATAAAAAACCGTCAACAAAATTTAAAAGGAATACACGTAAATAATGCCAAAATACGACAGAAATTTTACCGATGAATTGCGTGAACGTCTGTCTGTTGTTGATGTTGTTGGGCGCCGTGTACCACTGGTAAAAAAGGGTCAAAATTATTGGGGTTGTTGCCCATTCCATAATGAAAAAACCCCCAGTTTTTCCGTAAATGAAGACAAAGGATTTTATCACTGTTTCGGATGTGGTGAACACGGTGATATTATATCTTTTGTGATGAAATCGGAAAATGTTGATTTTAAAACGGCGATTTCAGAACTTGCAAATCAGGCCGGATTAAAAATGCCGGATTACAAACCAAAACCCGCCGCCCAGGTGGCACGTGAAGAATCTTATTATCAAATTATGTCGGGCGCGGCCGATATTTATCAAAAATTATTATTTGAACCATCTGGTGCAAATGCATTGGATTATGTGCATAGACGCGGTTTTAATGATAATATGATAAAAAAATACCGCATTGGTTATGCACCAAAAAATAATGTTATCGCAAATAAATTTGTAAATGTTAAACAGGATACTTTATTGGCCACAGGAATGTGTCGACGTGGCGAATATGGTATGTATGACTTTTTTCGCGATAAACTGATGTTTCCTATATTTAATGCACGCGGACAAATTGTTGCCTTTTCTGGTCGCAGTTTGGACGGCAGTGAACCAAAATATATAAACACAACAGATACAGAATTATTTCATAAACGACGTACAATATTCGGTTTTAATTTTGCACGTGATGCAATCCATCGCGCAAATCGAAGTATAGTAGTAGAAGGACAAATAGATGCCATTCAAATGCAGTGTAATGGCTTTCCAGAAACAGTCGCACCTTTGGGGACCGCATTAACCGAAGATCATATTGCAATTCTGTGCAAAGCAAATCGTAATATCGTTTTCTGTTTTGATGGTGATGGTGCGGGACAAAAGGCTGCCGCACGGGCGTGCGATATAGTTATGCCTTTTTTGCGTGATACATCGGATGTAAAATTTGCATTTGTTACCGGTGGTAAAGATCCAGATGAAGTCTTGAAATCAGGCGGTACAGACGCAATGCGAAAAATTATTGATAATGCAATTATATTAACTGATTTCTTGTGGAATCTTGCAAATGCCGGTTTTAATGTATCCACACCCGGTGGCAGAACCCAAGCAGAAAAATTTTTAAAACAAAAAACAGATAAAATATCTGATGTTCATTTACGTGCAGAATATGAACAAGAATATAAACAACGTATTTTTAATAATTGGCATAAATGGAAAAAACAATCGCAAAATCTGTCAAAATTTAACCTGCCAGAGGTTGATGGTATTACAAAAAATACCGTTATATTTATCGTAAACAAATACCCGGAAATTGCGGAAAGATATGGCGATTTTTTGGCGACATTGGGTATCGACTTTGATGAAAATGTACCCGATATGGATATGGATGAAAAATCAGCAGAAAAATATATCGTATCTTTAAAATTACAAAAATATATGTTACGCCTGCAATCAGAAAAGAAAAATTTAATGTCTAAATTACTTGCGGGCGAAGATGTGCGCGATGAAATTTCCGCGCTGGATACACGTATACTTGATGTTCAACAAAAAATGGATACACTTATTTCTGTTTAAAAAGGGCCGGTAAATACCGGCCCATTATTTATAATTAATTATTAAACAAGAAATGACAAATATCGCCATCCTGCATAATATATTCTTTGCCGACCAATCTCATTTTTCCGGCCTCTTTTACAGCAACCTCGCCGCCATAGTTGATAAAATCATCCGGCGAAATTATTTCTGCACGAATAAATCCACGTTCAAAATCAGTATGAATTTTTCCGGCTGCCTGGGGCGCGGTCATTCCACGTGTAATTGTCCAGGCGTGCGCCTCTTTGGGACCAACGGTATAAAATGTTTGCAAACCAAGTGTTGTATATCCGGTTCTTATAACCTGGTCCATGCCTGATTCGCGTAACCCCAAATCGTCCAAAAACATTTTACGTTCTGATGGATCAACAATTTGTGCAATTTCCATTTCTATTTTTGACGATATTACCAATACCGGTGCGGTCGCACCATATTTTTCGCGCACCACGTCGGAAAATTTATTACCCGTGGCGGCCGAATTTTCGTCTACATTACAAACATATATTACCGGCTTGGCAGTTAATAAATTAAATGGCGATGCATCAAGCCCAGATGCACGTGCGGGTGTACCACGTGATAATCCATCACGAATGCTGTTTGCATCCGACAACAACTTTATCGCATTTTTATCCAAACCGTGTGCCTTTTTTTCCAGATTTTTTATCTGTTTATCCAAACTTTCTATATCGGCCAACATCAGTTCTGTTTCAATTGTATCAATATCATCCAATGGGTCTATGCGGCCATTTACGTGGACTATGTCATCATTTTCAAAACAACGAACAACGTGAATTATTGCATCTGTTGATAAAATATTGCCCAAAAATTTATTTCCCAAGCCTTCGCCCGCAGACGCACCACGTACCAAGCCCGCAATATCAACAATTTCCAATTGCGTTGGTATAATCTTTTGCGATTTTGCAACATCCGCCAATTTATTCAGCACGGCATCCGGTACAACAACACGACCCGTATTCGGTTCGATTGTACAAAATGGATAGTTTTGCGCATCGGCCGCCGCACTTTGTGTCAAAGCATTAAATAATGTTGATTTACCAACATTCGGTAATCCAACAATTCCACAATTGAATCCCATCTTTAAATCCTTTATAATGCAGTTAATATGTCATACCTGTGGAACGAATTCAATATAAAAACCTTTGATGCGGAAACCGTTGTTTATCGCGATGGCGTTTTTTGCCCAGAATTATCGACAATCGTTGGTACGGATTTTCGTGAAAAATATGACAGACCAATTCATATAATTTATGTTGGTAATATTTCCGGGAATTGCCGGCTGGATTTAAATATTTTTGTTGAAAATCAACCCGTTTTTTTGTCTGCACGAATAAAAAATAAAAAGCCGGCTTTTTTTAACATTTTTATCAAAAATGCCGGGAAAAATTCAGAATTCCGTGGCCACGTTATGATTCACAATGAAAATAATCTTGGGTTTGAATGCCGGGCAATACACGCGGCCGAAAATACAACTGTTTTGGTTGATACAAAACTGGTTGCGGAACGTAACAGCATTTCAAAATTATCAGGTATCGCAGAAATAGAAAAAAATTGTGTCGATGTAAATTCAAATATCGCATTTTCTGCATTGGCCGATAAAAATGCAAGAATAGAATTTATGCCGGCACAACGAATTTGCGCCGTACCGGCATCGGCCGATCACAGTGCATCAATATATCATCCAACGGCACCACAAATTGAATACCTGCGCGGGGCGGGACTTGCCGGAAATGAGGTAAATGACGCATTACGTGAAGCATTTATGAATGACTTTTCATTGTTTTAATTAATAAAAAAATGCCCGGAAACCGGACATAAAAATATCACCCCGCAATAGCGGTTCGGATTTATTTTTTTCTGAAACCCTGTTTCGCCTTTAATTTAGGATTATTAGGGTCAATCAAAATAACCTGTTTGCCACGACGAATTTGTTTTACATTACCGCGTTTTTTCCAGGCCTTTAATGAACTTAAGAACTTCATCTCTAAATCCTTTGTTGTGTGGCCATTATAAACGCTTTTTGTGAAAAATCAAATATTATATTAATTATTTGTTGTTTTTGTTGGGGCCGTTTATTTTGCTGAAAACAGTTTTTAGTTTTTTATTAACAAGTTTTCAACATTTTTTTGCCGGTTTTCCGCAGTGTTTACAGTTTTTGTTGAAAATATGTATTAAATAATTAACGGTTGAAAATAACCGGCGTTTTCAACATTTTTAACAAATTTTTATGAATGCTTTTTATACTTGTTGAAAACTGTTGAAATTGTTATAATTCAAGCAACAGATGGAGGGGATAATCCAAATATAATGAAACAACAGGTGTTAAAGGCTTTGGCAAATCCGGCACGTATATTTTACGTACCATACACGTTGGCCGTGATAAATTTTGCCGTGCAATTCATTGTTTTTATTACTGTTTTTATTATAAGTTTGATTGTTCGCGGTGCTGATTCCGCCGCATATCCACTGTATTTTTTGGTATCGGTATGTGTTGTTCATATTATATTGGCATTTTTTGCCAAGCGTGAACCACAACTGGGCCAGATTATATCGGCAAAAATACAATTGTTGAAAAAAAAGATACCAGGACGGTTGGCGGCATAAAATATGAATGGATTTTTTGAATATTTTGCAGGTGGTGGATTCCCTTTGACAGCAACTATTTTGGGAATGATTGCGGTATTGGTTTTTATTGTGCTGATGATGTATATTCCGGCACTGACGCGTAAAATATTTCCAAAGTTTGGTTATACGCGTTATTCACAATATTTACCCTTTAAAACCGTTTATACAGATAATTCAATAACTTTGACCGATGGTTCTATTATCCGTGTGTGGCGTGTTGATGGTGTTCAGACAAGTATGCAGGATGACGATGCACGTGAAAAATTTTTGGATCTGAGGGCGCAATTATTTAATCAAATTCGTGACCAGGGGGTCGTTTTGCGTTTTTATACCGTGCGTGACGCAGTCGTCGAAAATACCAAGTATGAATTTGATCAACCAATTTTACAAAAAATTTATAATAAATGGAAATCCCAGGGATTGCGCATTTTTACAAATAATTATTATATTATTTTATCCGTTAATGGGGCCGGGGCACGTGATAAGTTAAATCAATATGGTAATTATATAGAATCTGTTTTGGCGGCATACAGGCCACGTGTTTTACGTAATGATGCATCTGATAATATGGCGCGTTTCTTTGGGCGTATTTTATCCCCGATTTCCAAACCATCACCCAGCGTTTGTAACCAAGACATAGGCGATGTTGTCACGGTTGATGATGTTGAATTTATGAATAATGGGATTATTAAATATATTGGTGATGGGCGTCAATCTTTTGCCGCGGCAATTTCTTTTAAGGTATCGCCCGATTATCTGGATGAAGATTTCTTTAATTCCATTTATACAATTCAAACAGAAATGATTTGTATGAATGCATTTCGTATTATGGGGGCAGCAGATATAGAATCAACCCTGCGTCAGCGGCGCGCCACTGCGGATGAAAAAGAAATATCGGCCACAGAACAAATTTCCCAGGCGGAATCCGCAATGGATGAAAATATTTCTGGTAACCAGAATCTTGTTAATTATTATCCTTTGTTTTTAATATTCGGGGCAACGGAAAAAGAACTTGAAAAATATATAGATGAATTTAATAAAATTGCTGCATCTTTTGGTGTTTCGCCAATTGTAGAATCTTATGCGGCCAAGGTGTCTTGGTTTGCGCAAATCCCCGGATTTGATGTATTCCCACGCAGTTTTAAAATATTGTCGCGAACGGCCGCGGTCAGTATACCAATGTCCAGTACACCACGTGGGGTGACAAATTGTGACTGGGGACCGGGGCCATTGGTTATATTTCCAACCGCCCAGGGTACGCCATATCAATTTCAATTTCACGTGTCGGATAAACCGGCCGCCGTTGCACATACTTTAACCATCGGACCAACGGGTGGTGGAAAAACAACTTTGTTCAGTTTTTTGATTGCACAATCTTTGCGGCATAAAAAATTAAAGGCATTTTTCTTTGATCGTAATAAAGGTGCGGAAATATTTACTTTGGCCGTTGGTGGTAAGTATGTAACAATGGTGGGCAAGGATAAGGATAAAAAATCAGATTCTTTTCAAACACATTTAAATCCTTTAAAAATGTCTGATACGGCGGAAAATCGCGCATTTTTACGCAGATGGTTCGCAATGATATCCGGACAGACAGATGTAAATTCCGCCGATGAAATTGCACGTGCTGTATCGGTTAACTTTGATTACCTGCAACAGAATGACAGATTGTTGAAAAATCTGTGGGAAAGTTGTTTTTCATCCGCCGGGAATATGCGGCCTGCATTGAAAAAATGGGTGGACCCATTGCAATATGGCGATATTTTTAATGAAAATTCGGATACGTTGGATTTAAATTCGCGGTTGACCACATTCGATTTTACGGATATTTTGGCAGACGAAACATTGGCGCCGGCCGTGATTTCATATATTTTACATCGTATAAATAACAATACTGTTTCTGGTGGAAATCCGTCATTGATTATGATTGATGAAACTGCGCCGATGCTGGAAAATAAAATGTTCCGTGATAACTTTATTGTGGGCCTGCAAGAAGGGCGTAAGAATCGCCAGGCGTATATGGTTGCGTTCCAGCGTGCAAACGTTTTGGATAAATTGGGCATAGGTGATGTTGTACGTGGCCAGGCACAAACGGTTCTGTTTTTCCGTAATCCGGCGGCCGATGCATCTGATTATCAATATTGGAATCTAAATCCATTGGAAATGGCGTTTATCCAGGGCAAGGCGTATCCAAACCTGGCGCGGGCGGTGTTGTTATCGCGCCCCGTCACAGGTGAATCTGTGATTTTAAATACAGAATTGGGTGGTTTGGGAAATTTATTACGATTGTTTGAGTCTGGGCGCTCGTCGGTTTTGTTGGCCGAAGAATTATATGCACAATATGGAAATAACTTTGTTGCGGAATATTTAAAAAAACAAGGGGCAGGTGATTTATAAAATATGAAATTTGTAAAAATTTTATGTTTTTTTGTGCTGTTTATTCCGATTGGTGCGTTTGCCGATGATGATTGTTTGCCGTATAAATTAACCCCGAAAATTACACTTGATACGCCGCAATGGTCAAAAGAGGTTGTTCAACCTTTGCGTCATATGGATCTGTTGCACGGGAATGTCGTCGCAACGATGGTTGATAATTATGATGTTGTTGCAGATATTACAAATATCGAAGATGGATATTGTGTCGCGTTGAAAAATGTATTTGCAACCGTTGGATATACGGATTTCTTGGTTCAAATAGATATAAGGCATAAGCCAAATACGTGTACGTATAATGCAATACTTGGGCACGAAGATGAACATATTCGTGCATACTTGTCAGTAATAGATGATTTTAAAAAAGAATTAAAAGATTCAATTTATTCTGCGGCGGATTCTATTACCCCAATATTTGTTCGTAATCAATCCGATATAGATGCCGCAATCGATGAATTAAATGCAGAATTACAAGCGCATCCGGATTTGATTTTGGTTAAACAAAAAATCAAAGCGGCCGAAGAAATACGTAATAAACGGGTTGATCAACACGATACAGGTGAAACGTTACGTAAATGTTTTCAATAGTTTATAAAAAACGCCCATTTGGGCGTTTTTTATTGACGAGTGTACGTATATGTTACATCGCCATCACGTAAAATTAATGTATCTGATGTTAATTTTTCTATTTCATAGTTTTGGGTGAATTCAATTGTTTGACCATTACCAATGCTTTGACCCGTTAATATTAATGTATCGCCATCACGTTGCCACGTATTATATAATAATGTTGCCATATTTACAGATTGTGCCGTCCCATCGGCAGACAAGGTAAATCCCTGGGTCATATTTTCCATTCCTGGTACAGGCATTGTCCAGGTACCACCGATATTTGGACGGTCACAGGCCATTAAAAACAGTGCACATAAAATTGATAAAATTTTTTTCATTTTTCTACCCCTTGATTTTTTTTATTATAGCAAAAATACTTGTTATTAATAATTAAATTTATAAAATCTGTTTATGCGTGCGGAAAATCTGACACTTTCGTTTGGAACAAATATTATTTATAATGATGCCGGATTTAATTTGGGGCCACGTGATAAATGTGGTGTTGTTGGTGTAAATGGCGCAGGTAAAACGACACTGTTTAAAATTATATTGGGACAAATAGTTCCGGATTTCGGATTCATAGATACAAATAACGCAACAATCGGATATTTACCACAATTAATTGAAATAGAAAATCAAGATATTACTGTATGGGATTTTATTGCGATGGCGCGCCCAATTAAAAAATTGGAATCTGAATTAAGTGATTTATATGTTGCGCTGGCCAATAATCCAGATGATGAAAAAGTGCAAAATCAAATATCTGTGATACAGGACAGATTGGATTACTATGATGTATACAATGCGGAATCCGTGATGATTAATATCATAGAAAATATGAATATCGCAGATTTAATAGATATGAAAATGACTTATTTATCCGGTGGTCAAAAGTCCAAGGTTGCATTTGCAAGATTACTTTATTCTGTGGCAGATGTGTTATTATTGGACGAGCCTACAAACCATTTGGATGCGAAAAGTCGTGATTTTGTGTGTGATTTTTTGCGGCATTATCGCGGAAATGTTTTGATTATAAGTCACGATACAGAATTTTTAAATAAGATAGTTAACAAGATTTTATTTGTTGATAAAACCACACATAAAATAATACTGTTTGATGGTAATTATGACGATTATAAAACCAAAGTTGCACAAATGCGTGCACGACGTGTGGCCAAAATAGCGGATGAAGAACGAAAAATAAAACATTTATCTGAATTTGTTGCGCGTGCAAATGCCGCCAGTCCAACCGCACACGCAATAAAACGTGCCGGACACGTGCGTGCCGCACAATTGGAAAAATTAATATCACAACGTACGGCCGCAATCCAAGAATACAGGCACGTAAAAATGGATTTATCACCACTGAATCCGGGGGCACGATTTCCAATTATGGTTGATGATTTGTGGTTTCGGTATCCTGGGAAAAAACTGTTGTACAGAAAATTATCATTTCATATTACGGCGGGCGAAAGATTTTTAATAGTTGGTGAAAATGGTGTTGGAAAATCCACGTTATTAAAACTGATAATGGGTTTTTTAACCCCGGAACGCGGCAGTATAGATATAAATCCAAAAACAGATATTGCATATTATGCCCAGGAACAAGAACAATTGGATTTAAATAAATCTGTGTTGGAAAATGTTTCGTGTCCCGAATACAATGATTTACAGTTGCGTGCGGCATTGGCAAACTTTTTGTTCTTTGATACCGATGTGTATAAACGTGTTGATGTTTTATCACCCGGTGAACGCGCGCGCGTGGCATTGTGTAAATTATTATTGCGACGGCCAAATATGTTGATATTGGACGAGCCTACAAACCATCTGGACCCAGAAACACAAATGATAATTGGCGATAATTTTCGTGATTTTTCGGGTACTATTATAGTGGTCAGCCATAATCCAGAATTTGTGGAACAAATTGGAATTACGCGTATGTTGGTATTACCGGCGGGCCGCATAGAAGACTATGACCACGAAAAATTGGAATATTATTATTCGGTAAACAGCGGTGATGATAAATAAATTCAACCATTGGTTGAATTGTCATAATTATTCGTGTAATTTAAACTCAACACAACACACGTAAAATAAAAAACATACCACAAGGGTATGTCTTTTATTTTAACTGGTTGCGGAGTGTGGATTTGAACCACAGACCTTCAGGTTATGAGCCAGTTTTTTACCAGGTTGATTAAATTTGATTTATATTCGTTTAATTGAATAAAGTGCTTGATTTCTGCGATTTTTTAGATATTGTGTATTTATACAGATTTATTGATTTTTATTTTTATGGTAGCCCCAAGGTAGCCCTGTATGAATAAATCAATAAAAAGGATGATAGATGACAGATTTGAAAAAATTTACAATATCTTACCTTGACGGTTTAAAGAGTGCAGAAAAAGGCAAACGTTACAGTGTTTATGATAGTATATGTCCGCAACTAGGTTTGCGTGTCACCGATAGCGGTAGTAAATCATTTTTTGTCATGAAAAAAATGCCAGGCACAATGAAAGTTGTTCGTATAACTTTGGGAAAGTATCCAGTTATGACTATATCGCAAGCACGGGATGCTGCCATGGAAGCCACAAGATATATTTCACAGGGACTAAATCCAAATGATGATAAAAGGCGTTTCAGAGAGCAAGCGACGTTGGGTGAATTGTATAAAGATTTTATGGAACGTTATTCTAAGAAAGAGAAAAAATCTTGGAAATATGATGAACGTGAAATAGTAAAGTTTTATAGCGATTGGTTTAATCGTAAGATATCCAGTATTACCAAACAGCAGATACAGAAAAGGCATGAAGATATAAGATCTAATCATGGTTTATACCAAGCCAACAGATGTTTAGAGCGTTTGCGTGCTATGTACAATAAAGCTATAGAGTGGGGTTGGGATGGACTAAATCCTACTAATGGCATAAAAAAGTATAAAGAGATAAAACGTGACAGGTTCTTGTTGGCCAGTGAGGCTAAAGCTTTCTTTGCTTCTTTGGATGCGGAAGAAAATACGGTTGCTAGAAATTATTTTTATATGGCGTTGTTTACCGGTGCACGTAAGACAAATGTTCTTGAAATGCGCTGGGATCAAATAGATCTAAAAAACGCTATATGGCGTATTCCTGATACAAAAAATGGCGAACCTGTTATTGTACCTCTAATACCTGCAGCAATTGAATTGCTAAAGCGAATACCAAAAGATTCTGAATGGGTGTTTCCTAACCCACGGTCGACCAGTGGACATTTTGAAGACCCTAAAAAGCCATGGGCAAGAATTCTTGAACGTGCTGGGATAACAGATTTAAGAATTCATGACATAAGACGTACACTGGGTTCATGGCAGGCTTTGACTGGTGCAAGTCTTCCGATAATAGGTAAGTCGTTAGGGCATAAATCTACAGAAGCGACTCAGATATATGCACGGTTAAGCAATGACCCTGTCCGTGACAGTATGACGAAGGCAGTAACGGAATTAATGGGGCAAAAATAGTGTAGTTTGTTGGGGCGGCCCCCCCCCTCAGAAATTCGTTAGTTTACTGGATGTATATAAAAAATTGAAAAATTCGCATTTAAATATCATAAATTATATACGAATAGAAATATTGTTTTTGTGTCGGTTAAACAATAATGTATTGATTTTTTCGTATTTTTATGGTACAATTCAGCCGTTATGAAGGTTGTTCTTCAGGGTAGTTTTGAAACTGATTTTAGTTCTGTTAACAAATTGATGAGTGTTAACAAAACTCTTTCCAATGCGGCTGTATTAGAAGAATGTATCATTGATATGCAGAGGGTTGATTGGTTTAATGCGGCTCTTTGCTCTTTTTTTAAAGCTTTTTTACGGCAAAGAATGGCTGAAAATAGGATTGTAATTAGATTTTTGTTCAATAGCACTAGTCCGTCTAACATGAAAGTTAGGGGAATTTTTGAAAGAAATGGTTTTTTTTCAGGACAAGTAAGGGATTTTTATAATACTATATTTCCTGTAAGAGATTTTAGAACTATAGATGTTGAAATAGAAAGTTTCCTAAAAAACATGAAAGAAGATTTCTTAGATATGGACAAGTTCCCTTTTTCTGAAGAATCTACGAAGGGTATTTTAAGAGGGTTAGGTGAAATTTTTTCTAATTCGCAGAGACATTCTGAAAGTGACTGGGTTTACACATCTGGACAACTTTTTCCAAATAGAAATCTTGGTCAAGTTGTATTTTGTATAACGGATGTTGGAGTTGGAATTGTAAAAAAAGTAAAGACATATATGAATAATATGTTGACATCAGAAGATGCGATAAATTGGGCTTTTGAGGAAGGAAATACCACAAAAAATGGTTCTGGTGGCCTAGGTTTATTCAGTTTAAAGAATATAGTGGAAAAAAACAATGGAGATCTTATTGTTGTCTCAAATGATATTTATTATGATGTTTTGAAAAAGAAGATGCACAAACTCGTATTTGACTTTACTGGGACTTTAGTTATAGTTATAATGAACCGTAAGGGATAGAAATGGAAAAAACACAGAAAATCTTAGTCAAGGAGATTATAGATTCTGAATTTGCCGTATCACTGGATAGGGCTGATTTGTTATTTGATTTTTTAAAGGGTGTCCTAGAACGCGGAGAAAAAATAGAACTTTCTTTTGATGGTATTGATGTTTTGCTAACTGTTTTTGCAAATGAGTCTATAGGTAAGTTGTATGAATATTTTAATCCAGAATTGATAGATGGAATATCTTTGGTTGATGTAGATGAGAATACTCGTGATACTTTATCTAGAGTTAAGAAGAAAGCTTTAGAAAGTGTTAGTAAAAAATAATGGTTGTTTATAGACTAGATAATTTGCCGGAGACAGCTGATAAGTTTGTTTTTGATACAAATGTTTTGTTGTTTTTACATGGTTTTTTCTATAGAGATAGGAAAATAACTGAGTGTTACGCCAAAATAGCTAACTATATTATAACAAATAATTCTACCGTGTACATAGATATAGTTGCTTTGAGTGAATTTATTAATAGATATATTTCCGATGCTTTGCCAAATAAGCTTGGTCAAGATGGTAAAGATTTTAGATTTAAAAAAAGAGAGCACAGAAATACAGATGAATATAAAGAGGTTATAGGTGATTTAAGAGTCGTTCTAAAGCAGATTACGGATGCTTATAATGTTCATTTTGTGTATGATGGTTATAATAATTTTGATATTGGACATGCTTTATTCTCTTTAAATGCAATGGAATTTAATGATTATTTAATCAGTTTGGTTGCAAAAAAGTATCATGCGTATTTAGTTACACATGATAGAGATATTGTAGATAGTTGTAAAGATATTGCTATTGTTACAGCATTAACTTAAAAAGTTTTGCATTTAATGTATTTTATTGCTATCATTTATGTGAATCCAATGGGAATTGGGTTCGGGACTGTTGCAAGTCCGTCTTGTTCGGTGTGACCTACAATAGGGGCATCGTTAGTGTGATGTCTTTCCTGTAGTTTTGCATCGTTATTTATCCCTGACTCTTATGCAAGTCGGGGAGCT
>CALXMN010000006.1 GCA_944389495.1 uncultured Alphaproteobacteria bacterium
TCACGGTAATTTGCAGGGCACTGACTGCGCGTACTGGTTGAACCGTAATTCACCGTATGCGCACCCTTGTAATATCCCGTTCCGACGGATGTACACGCGGCATTTGCGGTTGCAACATATGTTCCGCCCGCACAACTGGTTTTGCAATTATTTATATTCGCTGCGGCCGTACCATCGCGATAATTAGCCGGACACTGTGCCTGTGCACTGTTGCTGGATTTATAATAACCAGCTTCAACCAGTTTGCACGTTCTTTGTCCCACCAGATTTTGATACTGCAAAGAATCGTCGCACGCTTTACGTTCGGCCGCTCCACCGGGACAGGCATATCCCTTCTGGCACTGGGTACAGGTTGTACCATTTACATACGAACCGGCGTCGGCATATAATGTCGATGATACCGTCGTCGTCCCCCATCTGGTTGCACTGGTTGCATTTTGCTTTAAAGTACCAGAGCGGCAATACTCACTGGCCGATGATGCCGAACGTGTTTGATTACACTGGGTATACGATGTCCACCCGGTACCAGTATTACGTGTCCATCCGGATGTTTGCGCCGGACAACTGTTCTGAACACCGCCACTGCAATACGTTGCACCCGTGCATTGTGATTGACCGGTACAGCTATTACCACTGCTGTTGCATCCGGTTGTATAGTATCCGCTGGATACCGTTTTGCAAGACGACTGACCCGTCGAATTTTGATACTTTGTTCGCCCACTGCACGCACGGCACGATGCAGACGCCTGGGTGCCACTGCCGGCTTTATACGTACCGGCGGCACAGGCCGACCATACCGCATATACAGTATCATTTGCGTTAAATGTTATACTGGTTGAACCCGATGTCGCGGTACTGGACGTTGACCATCCCTTGAACACATATCCCGCACGATAGAATGATGTTGTTGCACCACTGGCCAAAGAACAAGATGTTCCCGGCGTACACGTCTTGGCACTTGGTTTTGTGCCCGATCCGCCATTCAAATTATATGTAATCGTAACCTCGTTCAACTCTGGGCACGACGTACCACCGGGACATGTATAATTTGACCCCATCAGCGAACACGGACGACACGCATTCCCGGCCCCGGGCGTGGTGTTACACGTTGTTGACGATGATGACGCCGTCATATAATACCCGCTATTACAGGATGTATATTGTTTATACGAAGGACACGAATACCCCGCGGCCAACGCATTACCGACAAAAATCAACATAAACAAACACGCTAAATAACGCAGAATTCTTGACATAGAGCTCTTCCTACTTCTGTTTCTTTTTCCCTTTTAACCTTATTTTATGAAAAATGCGGTATATGTTGCAAGCAAAAAATCCGCTTGTTTATTTTATTTTAATTGCAAAGCACCAAATCAATGATAAAATACACCCCACAGATAAACAGGGCATAGCCATCGGCCGCGGTTTATTCCGCACCCACCGATGGAGGAAAGTCCGGACTGCAATGGGACGGCATACCGGCTAATGACCGGGCGGGGCAACCCGACGATCAGAGCAACAGTGACGAATCGATATGACAACATATCGGGTGAAACGGGCAATCTCTATGCGCAGCAACCTCAAATAGGTCCCTGATGCTGGGTCCCAGGCGATTTATGGGGACGGGTAGAGGGCTTGACATTTTGTGGCAACACATTATGCAGATTGATTATGCCCACTACCCCGGGATGGTTGGAAACGACTGGTCCGGGGCAGTACAGAATCCGGCTTATCGTTTATCTGTAAAAAATCCACCACACGGTGGATTTTTTATTTCGCCCATCATAACACAAGTAACGATTTACTTGTACGACATTTGCCTCCCCACTTGTCATTGCGAAGGTGGGGGGGGGCACACGCCAATCTTCCCACTTGTCATTGCAAGGGAGGACGCACGACATCTTCTCTTGTCATTGCGAACCATCGCAGATGGCGTGGCAATCCAGTAAATAAAAAAGCACTGCGGACATCGCCCGCAGACATAATAAACCTGGATCGCAACGGTCGTTACACTCCCCCGCGATGACAAATCTGTATGCAGTTCACACCCAATCCTTGTCATTGCGGGGGATGGCGCACAGCAATCTTCCCACTTGTCATTGCGAGCCACGTCAGTGGCGTGGCAATCCAGTAAATAAAAAAAGCACTGCGGGCATCGCCCGCAGACATAATAAACCTGGATCGCAACGGTCGTTACACTCCCTCGCGATGACAAGGAATTATGACATTACAAAAGAAACACAAGTTACAAGCCTCCCCCAAAAAAACGGGGCAATGCCCCGTTTTTTACTTCTTTTCCGAGAAATCCGCATCACGTGCACCATCATCATTTGGCTTTGATTCACCATTTTCTGATTGTGCGGCGGCCTCTTGCGACGCTTTATAAACCGCCTCGCCCAATTTCATTGACTTTTCGGTTAACGCATCTGTTTTTGCCTTTAAGCCTTCTGCCGTTGCATCGGCTTTTGCCAATTCATCGGACAATTCTTTCTTGGCATCTTCGATGGCCTTTTTATCATCCGCGCTGATTTTATCGCCGTGTTCCTTAAGCGCCTTTTCAACCGAGAATACCGCAGTTTCGGCATTGTTTTTTGCCTCGGCCAATTCGCGTTTTTTCTTATCCGCGTCGGCATTTGCGGCGGCTTCATCAACCATACGTTTAATTTCTTCTTCGGACAGTCCACCATCAGACTTAATAGATATTGCCTGTTCCTTGCCGGTTCCCTTGTCCTTGGCCGACACGTGCACAATGCCATTCGCGTCAATATCAAAAGACACCTCTATCTGGGGCATACCACGCGGGGCAGGGGCGATACCTTCCAAATTAAATTGTCCCAACAATTTATTATCTGCGGCCATATCACGTTCACCCTGGAACACACGAATGGTCACGGCCGATTGGTTATCTTCGGCGGTACTGAACACCTGGGATTTTTTGGTCGGAATTGTTGTGTTTCGATCAATCAAACGTGTAAACACGCCACCCAATGTTTCAATTCCCAACGACAACGGCGTAACATCCAACAACAATACGTCTTTGACATCGCCCTTTAAAACACCACCCTGGATTGCGGCGCCCAACGCAACAACCTCATCAGGATTTACACCCTTGTGCGGTTCGCGACCAAAGAACTCTTTAACCGTTTCTTGAACCTTGGGCATACGGGTTTGACCACCAACCAAGATGACTTCATTAATCTGACTTTTATCCAACCCCGCATCCTTTAACGCCTTGCGACACGGTTCAATTGTTTTCTGGATTAAATCGTCAACCAAAGATTCCAACTTGGCCCGGGTTAATGTCGTGTTAAAATGCTTTGGTCCCGTGGCGTCCGCCGTCAAGAACGGCAGGTTAATATCAGCCGACGTCTTGGACGACAATTCTATTTTTGCCTTTTCTGCGGCCTCTTTCAAACGCTGCAGGGCCAATTTATCATTTGACAAGTCGATGCCTGTTTGCGATTTAAATTCGTCAATCAGATACTTTAACACGCGCGCGTCAAAGTCCGAACCGCCCAATGCGGTATCGCCATTTGTGGACTTAACCTCGAACACGCCGTCAACAATTTCCAGAATTGAAATATCAAACGTACCACCACCAAGGTCATATACGGCAATTGTACCATTTTTGCTCTTGTCTAATCCATACGCCAACGCCGCCGCTGTCGGTTCATTAACAATACGCAAAACATTTAATCCTGCAATACGACCGGCGTCTTTGGTTGCCTGGCGCTGGGAATCATTAAAGTATGCCGGCACAGTGATGACCGCATCCGTTACGGTTTCACCAAGATATGCCTCGGCATCTTTTTTTAACTTGGCCAAAATCATTGCAGAAATCTGGGACGGGGCATATTTTTTACCCTCTATTTCAACCCAGGCATCACCATTATCACCCGCAACAATTTTATACGGAACACGTTGTGCAATTTCACGCACCGCCGGACTGTCAAAGCGCAATCCCATTAAACGCTTGATTTCGTAAACAGTATTTTCTGGATTGGTTACCGCCTGGTTCTTGGCCGTAATACCGACCAACTGTTCGCCACCGGTCGTCATCGCCACCACAGACGGTGTCGTACGTTGCCCTTCGGCATTTTCAATAATTTTTGGTTCCGAACCATCCATAAACGCCATTGCGGAATTGGTTGTACCCAAATCGATACCTAATACTTTTCCCATTTTTTCACTCCTTGCAAACTGAATTCTTTTTTACTGAATACCATATAGTGAACACTAAATACCATTTCAAGGCCACAGGAAAAAAATAATAAAAAAAACCGGCAATAACGCCGGTTTTATATACGTACCAAAAATTATTTTTTGGACGCATCCGCCGCCGGTGCCGCCGCAGCAGCCGCCGGTTTTGATGTATCTTCATCCGGCATTTTACCACCAATTGTCGCAAATGCCAATTCCGCCTGGTGCAGGCCCAACTCAACGCCCGCCGGCAATACCAAATCTGAACCGTGCACAGAATCACCAATGTTCAAATTGGTCAAATCGATTATGATTTTTTCCGGAATATCGTGAACCAAACCACGCAACGCAACCTTGCGCACGGCAAAGTTCAAAACACCACCCAGTTTAATACCCTTGGATGTTTCAACATTGATAACTTCGACCGGAACGCTGACGCTGACGGGCTTTTTAACATCGATACGTTTAAAGTCCGCGTGAATAACCCGATCGGTTACCGGATGATATTGAATATCCATTAACATTGCATCTTCGTGACCGGCCGTGGTATCAATTTCAAACAATTTTGTACGCAAACCGGGTGTTTGCAACAACATTTCAAAATCGCGCCCGTTCAGTTCGATTGCAACAGGTGACTTTTTTTCACCATAGATAACAGCGGGGATATTTTTATTCTTGCGGATGCTGCGTGCGGCCCCCTTGCCAGCAACGTTGCGAATTTCTGCATTTAATTTAATTGCCATTTTTTGTCCTTTTATAATAAATTTTTTATACTTGCGCGACCTCCAAGGGTGCCACGCGGACCATATTATTTACCAAAACAGTTGAAAAATCAAGGTTTTTATTCGTTTGTCCGCCGCAAAATCAAAAAACGTGCGCGACCATAGTTCTTATCACGTAAAACATCCCACCCGCGCGGCGCATCAATCAAATTCACCTTCTCTTGTTCCCAAATCAAAATTGCGCCATTTTTTGCACGCCGTGTCAGTGCCCGAACAAAACTTACCCCTAAATCTGCGGCATCATATGGTGCATCTGCAAAGATTATATCTGCAACGGCGCCATACTTTTTAATGCCCATAAATGCATCAATCTGTTCTGTGGTTGCGGCACAACCTATATTTAACGCAGACAAATTTTTTCGCACGGTTTTTATTGATTCCGACGAAACATCTGTAAATATAACACGCGCATTTGGATACCGCGACAAACATTCGATACCGAACGCGCCGCTGCCCGCAAAGGCATCCCATACGGTAAAATCCGTATGACAGTCCACCAACCCAGACGCCATCATATTAAACAATGCCGCCCGTGCCCGATTCTGGGTTGGTCGTGCATTTGGCGGCAAATATAACTTGCGTCCGTGAAATCGTCCCGAAATAATTTGCAATTTTGAATCCATACGATAAAGTGTACATTATGAGATTTATGAAGCAAGCCCTAATTTCAGCCATTCGTGCAAAGTCACACGACGACGTCCCAATCGGTGCGGTAATCGTACACAATGACACAATAATTGCACGTGGTGAAAACCAGGTCCAGAAAAAAAAGAATCCAACATTACACGCAGAAATCGTCGCGATAAACCGTGCGTGCAAAAAACAAGGAACCAAATTTCTGGACGATTGCGACATTTACGTAACATTGGAACCGTGTGCAATGTGCGCGACGGCAATATCTTTGGCCCGAATTCGTCACGTATATTATGCGGCCCCGGATGAAAAGGGCGGCGGCATAGCCCATAACGCACGCATATACGAAACAGACAAACACCTGTGGCGCCCAACCGTAACCCAGATTCCCGAATACGCGGACGCATCGGCACAATTACTGCGCGAATTTTTTATCGCGCGCCGCGCCGCAAAAAAACAATAAACCAAGTGCCCGTACGGGCACTTGGTTTTTATTATTTTAATTTACCGTGACAATGCTTGTACTTTAATCCCGAACCACACGGGCAGGGTGCATTACGCCGCGCCTCGCCGGCATCATTTAATGCGGCATCGTGTTCGGCCCGTTCGCGTTCTGTGGCGGCCACATCTTCATGTGTTAATTCCATACGACAGATATAAGACACAGACATAATTTTAAAATTATTAATCGTGTTTTTGAACAAATCCAATGCTTCACGCTTGTATTCATACAACGGATTTTTCTGGGCATACCCACGCAGACCAATCGCCGTCTGCAGATAATCCATTTGTTGCAGGTGACGTTTCCACACAGAATCCAACGCCCCAAGCATCATCTGACGCGAAGCCATTTGCATCAATTCCGGACCGTATTTTTCTGCCTGTTGTGCATACCGACGCATTGCCAAGTTATACAACACCTCGTACGCACGACGTTCAGAAATAGTTTCGTCTGTTTTCCACTTTTCAATATCTGTTATATCCAGGGCAAACATACGTAACATAGTATCGTGAATACCGCGAATATTCCAATCCGCAGGATGTGATTTTTCTGGGATATTGTTTTCACAAATCATTTCGACAACATCGCCAATCATTTCACGTGCCAACGGCGACAAATCCTCGGAAACCATCAGGTCATCACGTTGTTTATATACAACGCCGCGCTGCTCATTCATAACGTCGTCATATTTCAGCAATTCTTTACGTGATTCAAAATATCGTGCCTCAACACGTTTTTGCGCCTTTTCCAGTGCCTTGGTTATCCACGGATGTGTAATTGCCTCGCCAGGTTTCAAGCCCAACGTGGTCAACATTCCTTGCAGACGCGCAGCACCAAAAATACGCATCAAATCATCGTCCAGCGCCAAAAAGAACTTGGAATCACCGGGGTCGCCCTGGCGTCCGGAACGCCCGCGCAATTGGTTATCAATACGACGTGACTCGTGACGTTCGGTACCAATAACATATAATCCGCCCGCATCCAGCACTTGCTTTTTATTTGCCTCTATACGATCATAAATTTCTTTTTTCTTGGCATCAAAATCCGCATCCTCTGGGTCCAGTTCTGCAATTAATTCCTCTGCATTACCACCCAATTTAATATCCGTACCACGTCCCGCCATATTTGTTGCGATTGTTACGGCACCCGGCGCACCGGCCTGGGCAACAATTTTTGCCTCAGACTCGTGATGTTTTGCATTCAACACCGCCGGATTAATTCCCAACTTTTTGCGCACTATTGCGGCCAATTCTTCTGATTTTTCGATTGACACCGTACCAACCAACACGGGTTGTTTACGTGACATACAATCTTCGATCTGTTTTATAATTGCATCATATTTTTCATCTTTATTGCGATAAATTTCATCGTGATGATCAATACGTGCCACCGGTCGATTTGTTGGAATAGAAACCACCCGCAATTTATATATCTCTTCAAATTCTGCGGCTTCGGTCATTGCGGTACCGGTCATACCCGACAAAGTTGGATACAAACGGAATAAATTTTGATATGAAATACTGGATATAGTTTGATTTTCTGGTTGAACCTTGACGTGTTCTTTGGCCTCTATTGCCTGGTGCAGACCTTTACCAAAGCGTCGCCCGGTCATAACACGTCCGGTAAATTCATCAACAATCAGTACTTCGCCATTACGCACAACATAGTTTACGTTTTTCTGGTACAAATGATGTGCCAACAATGATTGTTGGATATGCATAACCAATGCGGCATTTTCAGACGCATAAAGATTATCGCCAACCAACAATCCCGCATCTTTCAACAATCGTGTTACCGTATCAACGCCACCTTCGGTCAACGTAACGTGACGATCCTTTTCATCTTTTTTATAATCATCCGCCCCCAATTGTGCGACAACGGCATCGACCTTTTCATACAACTCGCTGGTATCTTCGGCCGGCCCAGAAATAATCAACGGGGTACGTGCCTCGTCAATCAAAATACTATCAACTTCGTCAACAATTGCAAAGAACAGGGGACGTAAAACCTGCTGCGCTTTGGAAAACTTCATATTATCACGCAGATAATCAAACCCTAATTCGGAATTAGTCACATACGTAATATCACACGCATACGCATTACGACGTTCGTCATCGGTCATATCGTGCTGGATAATGCCGACACTCATCCCTAAAAAGCGATAAACCTGGCCCATCCATTGCGCGTCACGTGCCGCCAAATAATCGTTAACCGTAATCAAATGCGCCCCACGACCGTGTAACGCCTTAAGATACAGGGCCAACGTTGCGACCAATGTTTTACCTTCACCGGTCTTCATTTCCGCAATTTGTCCATTGTTCAAAACCATACCACCAATTAACTGCACATTAAAGTGGCGCAATCCGATGGAACGCTTGGCCGCCTCGCGCACCAGTGCAAATGCATCTGGCAATATATTTTTTTCTTTTTCGCCATCGGCCAAACGCTTGCGCAGAACGTCCGTCTGTGCACGCAGTTCTTCATCCGACATAGCGTGATATTTTGGTTCCAAATCATTAATCAGGGAAACGATTTTATCATACGACTTGACAATTCTGTCATTGGCCGAACCCAATAATTTTCCAATTACATTTTTTAACATACCAATATTCCTTGTCTTTTTCCTTGATGGTATAGCAATTTTGCGCCTTGCGGTCAAGACACTTTATGATATAATGCAAGAAAGAAAACAAACAAGTACGATTTTATAAAAATATTTTATCCAAGGGGGGGATTTTATGCGCGAACCAACGGCCCGCCGGCTGAATCCGGCAAATATAACCAGCGAAGTTTTCATCATCGCACCAACACAAATCGAATACATTTCCCAGATTTTTGCCGACAACGTGGCAGACACATTAAATTTACGAACATTTGCCCAAAAAATACGCCAAATTGCAGAACAATCATTGCGTACGGCACTGTCTGCGGCCCGTCACCAGGGCGAACGCCAATAAAAAAACGCCCCAATTCGCGGGGCATTTTTTATTAATCCACCAAACTATGTCCGGTCATATCCGATGGCTGTTCCATACCCAGCAAACGCAACATCGTTGGTGCGATGTCCGCCAAACCGCCGTTATGCACAGAATACGATTTGTTTGATACAACAACAAAGTTAACCGGATTTGTTGTATGTGCGGTCCAAGGCAGATTATTTCTTTCGTCCCACATTTTCTCTGCATTTCCGTGATCGGCGGTTATTAAAATCGTACCGTCTAAATCCAACACCGCCGGCACCAAACGCGCCAACTGGGAATCAAGAAATTCCATTGCCTGGATTGTGGCGGGCTCTTTCCCCGTATGTCCAACCATATCACCATTGGCATAGTTTAAAATAACGACATCAAACCTTGCCAATTCGGGTAATAACGCGTCTGTAATTTCCCGGGCGGACATTTCCGGCTTTAAATCAAACGTTGCGACATCTGGTGATGGTACCAATATTTTTTTACCGCCATCAAAATCGACATTACGTTCTGCATCAAAGAAATACGTTACGTGATTATATTTTTCTGTTTCGGCAATACGCAACTGTGTTTTGCCGTTTTTCGCCAAAACATCCCCCAAAGTATTAAGAATTTCTTCATCCGGCAACAGGGCGGGGCACAACTCGTTCAAGCCTTCGCCATATTGTGAAAAGCACAACATTTTTGCACCGGTGGCCAATATAGCCCGCACAATTTGCCGCGCGCGATCACTGCGATAATTTCCGAACAAAAAACCATCTTTATCTGTAATCGGCACATCGCCATCAATAACCGTTGGGCGAATAAATTCATCTGTTTCACCACGTGCATACGCCGCATTCAATGCATCATCAATTGTTTTTACAACATATTCTGATTTTGCCCGTGCAATCGCATTAAACGCCAATTCCGTCCGATCCATATTTTGATTTCGATCCATCGCATAGTACCGCCCAGACAAAGTTCCAAAAAATGCGCGTCCATCGGCAAAATACGACGCCAAAGAATCCCGAATTATTGCTATATATTCCGGCGCAGACTGTGGCGGTGTATCGCGTCCATCGGCAATAAAGTGAATACACAGTTTCAAACCTGAATCCAGCACACGCCTTGCAATTATCATCATATCACGAACATCCGCGTGCACCCGTCCATCTGACATCAGACCGGCCATATGTACAATTCCGCCCGCCGACCGCACAGAATCTATAAAATCACACAAAGCCGCATTTTTATCCCAATCTTCCAACTGAAACCGCCGCAAGAATTGATTTACCACACGACCCGCACCAATGGTTATATGCCCAACTTCGGAATTACCCATTGTGCCATCTGGTAAACCTACGGCCGGTCCACTGGCATCCAGTTTTGCGTGCGGATATTTATTTAACAGTTCTGTAAAAAATGGCATTTTTGCCATTGCGACGGCATTATGTTCATCATTTTTTCCGATACCAACACCATCCATAATACATAAAACAAGCGGTTTAGTCATATTTTCCCCTTCCATAAAATAATTTTAACGGGCAAAATGTAACACATCAGTTTTTTGATTGCAAAAGAAAAAGAAAAATTGTATAAATTTATGTAATAGGAAGGATTTCATAATTAACCACGGGAAAAAGAAAATGAGTGGAAAACCTTTTCAACCAACTATTGTTGATGAACATATCGGCCAACGTGTGCAATTACGTCGTGTTATGATGGGACTGTCACAAAAGGATTTGGCAAAAATTTGCGGCGTAACGTTCCAGCAAATACAAAAATACGAAAGTGCGGGCAATCGCATTTCCGCGTCGCGCCTGTTCGAACTAAGCAATGCATTAAACACACCTATATCGTTTTTCTTTGCGGGTCTGCCGGGATATACACCCGAACCAAACCGCAGCGGTCGCATAACCCACGTTGCAGAACAGAACTCTAATGACCCATTATCCAAGAATGAATCATTACAGTTAATAAATCTTTATTGGAAATTGCCGACCGACGCCCAACGTAAATCCATTATGGATATGCTACGCGCAATGAATTGCACAGATTAATAAAATATTTAAAATAAAAACGGGGTAAAAGCCCCGTTTTTTAACCCTATTTACAAATCATTGTAATCTTTGTGCCGCAACACCGTACGAAGACGACCCCGACAACGACAAAGACGAGTTTCGTATCAACGCATTCTCTAATGCCTCTAAATCCGGCACCCCGTTTTTAACACATTCTGCATACGCCTCGGCCTCTGCAATCATCCAGCATTGGCGATTTAACGGTGTTTGCTTGGATTGATTTGTACCATATTGCATTGCCGGTTTATCATATCCATCGGCCTGGATACAATAATTCACATTGGATGCCGTTTCATCAAAAATTTCACCAATATCACATTGTATACAAACCCCATTTTCCGGCGATGCACCACCGCGCAGATTCTCGGTACACGGTTGGCACGTTCTGTCTGATGTGGATGGAAAGGCATATCCTTTTTCACGACATCTGTATTGAAAACAACCACGAATGTCATTAAATTCCAGCATCATTGTCGCCTCGTCAAAACCACCACTGGGCCAATCCGAACACGTCTGGGTCAGGTTACAGGTTGTTTCATCAATGGGTTCACAATCATTACCCGCCGCATTTGCGGTATAACCATTTTTGCATAATAACGTTGCTTCGGCCGCAGGCCAGGCATCAATTCCGCCTCGTTTACTTTTCCAGCCCTCGCGCCGTGCACGAATAACATACGGTGCCGCCCAAACGCCGTGCCCACTGGCCAGCCAATCCGAAACCGCCAAAATCATATCGTGTTCCTGGCTTTTATGCACACCACATCCGTTATTTTCGTTCCAATGAAACATCGGTATAGCATCTTCAAATTGCGGATCACGTGCCATAGTCAAATTGTTAAAATCATCACGGCGTATTGGCACAGAATCACATCCCGACACGGTTCCCTGACAACCTTCGCCACCAAATCCCGGCTTGCACAACCAATAACAGCCCTGAACACCTTGGGCAGGCTCCGAATACAAAGTCCACGCATTACCTTTTTTCTTGTGCTCTGCATAAATGGTGGTTGGGCAAAAGCGAGCACCATTTTCATTTACTTCGCGTGCAACCAACAGCAATATTCCCATATCATCACCCAACACGCATTGACCGGGCGAATTTGCATCAATTGCATAGTTTCCTTTACAAATATCTTTATCACGCCCAATTGTGGCATTTCCCAAATTAGACCCCATACAATAACTCATTATGGGGTTTTTCCAACTTGCCTTCAGATGATTTATTTGTACCCCACCACCAGCCAACGCAATACAGGGAAACAATTGCGCAACAAACAACGATAAAAATATTTTTCTTATATTCATTATCATATTACCCATTTCATCTATTATGGTGCGACATAACATACAGAATTTTCGTAATATCCACCCATTAATTCTTCGCACTGTGCACGATACCACTCGTCGGTAAATGTACATTCATCACGCACCAAATCATATGATGCAACCGCCGTTGTCAACCCATCATTATACGCCAAGCATTGTATCATAGTCGTATTTTCAACACAACGTCCCCAAGATGTATTTTCATTACCACCGTAAACCTGGTTATAAAATCCCACCAACAATGTTCCTTCACCTTGGATACGGCCATCGCGCGTATTGGTATAAGTATCATCATTATCCATCCAATACCCATCCAATTCTTCACAGGCGTCCATCAATTGATAATCCAATTCATCACTTATATCAGAAATAGCACGATTTATTTGCTCGGTCACAGATGCAATAAATTGCGATGTATCATCACCGGTTGGATCCGCACAGTTTTGTTCCGCGAACGCCCAAATCATACCCGACAAAGTATCGTCATCTGCGTTTTGCGTTCCATCACCCGGCACCAGGTTTCTGCAATTCCACGGATAGCCCATTTCACCGCTATCGGGGGTACACAAATCCACCAGATAGTTTTCAATCGCGGCTTCGCATCCTTCGGCCACACGCACAGAATCCACCGTATCCACAAACGCCAACAATTCTGTCAATCCGCATCTGTCATTTGCGGCTTGGCCTGTTAAACTTCCGCTATTATTTCCTGTGCCAACAACCAATTGACCATTTCCGTCAAATTCACATCCTGATGTATCACCATATAACGACGCACAGGCAATAACCTTGTCTTGACACATAGAACGGGCGGCATACGCACTAATGGCGCCTGTATACTGCGATGTGGTATCATCAAAATCCTGTAAAGCCCCGGTCTGGGTATTATAACATTCCGCCATTGTATCAACACAGGACATTTTTACTTCTTCTATTTTTTCATCCTGGGCCTGGGCAATTTCGATTAATGCCTGGCGTTTAAATTCTTCCCATACAATATCAGAAATATCACGACAAGAATCCAATGCCGTTTCCGCAAACATACGTTTGGTGTCCAAAAAGGCATTAAACTCTGGGTTGGCACCCAAAACATCACCCGTCGAACTGGAATTAACCCCCGGCAGCAATATCAAATCAGCCAATTGGAATAACCGCGGCGTATAATTCGGTTCCCCCGTGGTCGGATTTATATACGCCCCATCATAATCCAAACAACGTTGATAATTCGCCCCACAGGCAACATCCGATTGTAATGCCGTACGCACATTTGCGATACATTCACTTACGTCGGCCGAGTTATGTGATTGATATTCTTCCAAACGTGCTTCGCGCAAATATTTTTCTGCGGTTCGCACAGTTTGTTCCAAATTTTCTTTCTGGGCATTTATACTTTTCTCATAAATATTACAATCCTGGGTAATCATAATACTGTACGCACTGCGCGCCATTGTAAACACCGCATTATTTTCGCACGATTCCGCCACCAATTCCATACATTGTTTGCTGGCCTCGGTATACAAATCTTGTCCGACCAACGTGGACAAATCCACACCCGTGGACGTATCAAAAATAGACGTACCGCCATCACCCCAAATGTCGCCCAAATCAGATGTAAAATCTATACTTAAAATTCCCAAAGACGTTCCGCTGGTCCCCGATGAAGACGACGACCGATTGCCCGACAACAAATCGTTAATCTCTGACAACATCTCGGCGGCTGCGCTGGTATCACGCTTGATGGCGTTTTCACCCTCGGTTGCGGAATACATTGCGGTAACTTCCTCTGCACTAAGTCCAACCGCAGTTAAGTTGTTATCCTGAAATTGTGCCAATAAATTTAACGCTTCGTCAATGGCATTTTCTGTTTCACGAAATTCATCATATCGCGCACTGCAAACACATCTGCGATATTGGTCATTTGCATTTGCACAGAACTGGTCCATACAGGTTGCATACGCCTCGCGACATTGGGCATAACCGCCCCCAATTGCATTCAAATCTGTAAACACGGCCGTGGCACGCGCGTTTGATGCACGCGACGCCCCAACAACAGAATTTGTTGCCGCGGCACGCGCCGTTGATGCCGGATTATGCGTTGCCCCACGAACAACATTTGACGCCGCGGCACGTGCCGTTGTCGCGCTGCGCGCAACCGGCGCCGTCGACATTGCGGAAACCGTACTGCGCACTGTACCGCTGCGCCCAGTAACAACATTTGTTTTTGTATCCGCACCCGTGGCCGAACGCGCAACCGTTGTGCTTGGGCGACTGGTCGCGCTGCGCGATACATTTGTCGTACCGGCACGTCCCGTCACAGATGATACGGCATTATCCGCCACAGCGGAATTAACACGAACCACCCGCCCACTGTTTGTACGCGATGTTGCGTTTGTTGTCGCCGTTCCACCGTTTGCATCCGTCCCACCACCACGTGGATTCGGCGCCTGTGCCCCCCAGGCCGTCCCCACAGTAACGAACGCCACCGCCAGCATAAATGAAATTTTAAAAAGATTAACAATGCGCATTGTCAAAACTTACATCTCTCTTGTTAAACATTTTATCATTTTTAGGGCAATTGAATCAACAACCAAATTTACTCTATGCAACAATTTACTGCATTTTTTACCCAATTTCCCAAACGCCGCACGGCGGAACGCGATTGAGCAACTTCATTTTTAGGTATTTCCTGTGATTTTTCCGCTTTTTCTGTATCATCCGCACATTTTGCATAGACATCTGGCGCAATTTTCTTGACACCTGTTAAATCTATCAAATCCATATTAATGCCCCAAAACAGCGAATACAGTTCATACGACTTGTTAAATAAATCATATGCATCACGCGTATTTCCCGCCCCCAGTGCTTTGGTACCAACCTCCATCACGCGCATAGATGCCGCCAACAAATGTTTAGAAATACACCACACTTCACCGTTTTCTGCAGTTGATTTTTTTACAATGCGCGCCATTAAATCCTTGCGCATATCGCGCACAGTATTAATCAAATCATAAAACCCAGTTTTTTGTGTTTTTGCGCCGCTAAAGAAAAAATGTTCTTCCAAAGAAATCAAATTCATCAACGCGATGGACAAATCTTGATCCGAAGATAAATCTAATGGATTAACCTTTTTGGACGCATCAACACGCGCCACCAATTCTTCCAGTGTTAATTTCTCGGATTTTTTTGTACCAACTTTTTTTGTTGACTTAACAACCTTATCTGATTTTTTTGCCATAATACAATTCCTTCCTTTCTTGGGGTTAAATTACATAGTTATCAGCCAAAATACAACCGATGCCACAATTAAAAAAGACAATGGCACAACAACCTTTTGGAATGCAAATTGCGCGTGCCCTCCATTTTTTTGCTTAATACGCACATACCAACGCGCCCCAAAATAAAAGGCAATTGTACCAACAATAATTCCCAACAAGAATTTATCTATTCCCCACAATGTGTTTGCACCAAAAACCACATCTGGCAAAGCATATACCGCGGCCAACAAACCATAGTACAACACGAACGGCAACACAATTTGCAAGAACATATTTTTTACCCCACGTTTTCTTAACCACGACACCGTCCACATAAACAAAGACAACGTTAATGCCCCGGCCCAAATTCCGGTGATAACATCATCAACCCCCAACAAACGCATCCCTTCCAATCCGGCACCAACGGCAACCGTACATACCGGACACACGGCCATTGCCGCCGGCATAATCAACACGGCGCCCAAGGCCACCATAACCATTGAAAACAAAAACTTTTTCATAATTAAACCCCCGGGTTAAACTTGCTTTTCATAATCGTACAAAAATTAATATTGTTCGGTCAATATGATTTTATCACACCGCGCATATGTGCACTGCGGGCACGCGGATTATTACTTATTTCCGCATCTGTTGGCACCGCCATCTTTATTGGCGCAAATTTTGCGGCTGCAACCACGGGCAACCGCGGGTCGCCCACAGGCGTAACCCAATTTCTGAATGTATTTTTTACAATTCTGTCTTCTATTGAATGAAATGTTACACAAATACACTTGCCACCCACCACCAATCGATTTGGCACCGCATCCAGTGCACGCGCCAGTTGTCCCATTTCATCATTAACCGCGATGCGCAATGCCTGGAACACAGGGGCGACATCCCGCGGATTACGAACCAATTCTTTTAATTCAAATGTTGTTTTGGGCCCAGCATCTTTGATTACGCGCGCCAACCCGGCACTTTTTTTCACATCGCCATAATCACGCAAGATTTTTGCCAATTCATCAACGTCCAACCTTTGAATTAAATCCGCCGCCGAAATTCCATCGCCCGACATACGCATATCCAAAGGCCCATCATATCGAAAGGAAAAACCACGTGACGCGACATCTATTTGCATAGAAGATATTCCCAAATCAAATACAATCGCATCATATAATTCATCCAACTCGGAAATATATGAAAAAGGGCAGGGCACAAATTCAAATCGTTCCGAAAAATCGCGTTTCAATGCATCGGCATCCCCCAAAACATTTGGATCACGATCAAACGCAACGACACGCCGCGCCCCGGCATCCAGAAAGGCCCGCGAATACCCACCGGCACCGAATGTTGCATCAACAATTGTGCGCCCCGACAAATCGCCCAATGCGCGCATCACAGCGTCCAACAACACAGGAATGTGTTTCATTATTCTATTTCAACCTTTATCCCCAAGTTAACAAAATCATTTGCGGTTGTCGCCCCCAGTTCCACCCCGCCTGGCAACGCCATTGCCGCGATTTTATCCCCCGCGTGCAGATTTAACACCACGTGTGTCATCCCCGGCCGCAAAGCCAACATTGCCTTTTTTACATCGGGTAATACCTTGCCATCAAATATATCAAGGGTAATTTTTTTTGCAATTTTTGCCACCCACTGCGTCAGTGGCATAATTGAATCCACAAATACAGAAACCCGATCATCACGACACGATGTTTTTCCCGAAATAAGAACCAATGTTTCATTACTTAAAATCTGGGCAAATTCTATGGCCGATTGACCAAACGCAACGGCATCAACATTTCCGAAACTGTCTGACGCATTAATTGTAATCATTTCTTTGCCTGTCTTGGTACGTCGCCGCGAAAAAGAACTTACGGTCGCGGCAATTTGCACCTGTTTTCTGTCGCCAAGTTCCGCCAATGTCGCACTTGTTGCCAACTTGGCCCGCGTAATTAAATGCTTATATTGATCCAGCGGATGTGCAGAAATATAGAATCCCAACGCCGATAATTCATTTTCCAATCTTTGTGCAAACGTCCACTGTGGCGTATTAGGCAAATTTTTCTTTAATCGATTTTCCGTAACATCGTCTTCAACCGTATTTGCAAACAGTGACAAAGAATTGACACCTTCACGTGATTTAGATGCATACGACAAAATCGCATCTGCGTTCATAAATACAGACGCCCGATTTGGTTCCAATGAATCCAGAACCCCAACCTTGGCGAACGCCTCGAGTATACGTTTATTTATTATTGGCGCGCATCGTTTTGCAAAATCGGTTAAATTTTTAAATTTACCATTTGCATTACGTTCTGCCACGATTGCATCGGTTGCAATGGTACCAACGCCTTTTATTGCGGCCAATGCATAAATTATTTTTTCGCCCCGCACGGTAAACAAAGATTCACTCTCGTTTATATCTGGCGCGACAATTTGTATTCCAAAGTTAGATTTTGCATCATCAACAAACAGCGCCAACTGATCCGTATCATTCAAATTACTGGACATAGCGGCCGCCAAAAATTCCGGTGTATAATTCGCCTTAAGATATGCGCATTGGTTTGCGACAATTGAATACGCAATTGCGTGCGATTTATTAAACGCATACTTTGCAAATTCTTTGAACTTTTCCCACAATTCTTTGGCCTGTTCACGATTTAATGTTTGTTCTTTTTCGCACCCATCATAGAATTTGCCTTCTAATTCATCCAACATCTTGGCGATTTTTTTACCCATCGCCTTGCGCACGTTATCTGATTGGCCGCGTGTAAATCCGGCCAACACACGTGTCAGTTGCATAACCTGTTCCTGGTATACAATGATTCCATATGTTTCTTTCAAGATTGGTTCTGCGCGCGGATGAACATATTCAACCTTTTCTTCGCCGTGCATACGCGCAATAAATTGCGGAATAAAGGCAATGGGCCCCGGTCGATTTAATGCATTCAATGCCGATATTTCCAAGAAACTGGTTGGATGCATTTTACGCAAAGTTTGCTGAACAAATGGCGCATCGAATTGGAATATACCTTCGGTCATACCCGATTGCCACAACTTCATTGTTTTTTCATCATCAACGGGGATTTTGTCTAAATCTATGTTAATTCCACGGGTTTGTTGAATTAATTTAATAGCGTACTTTAATATCGCCAGTGTTTCCAATCCCAAAAAGTCAAATTTAATCAACCCCGAAGATTCCAAATAGTGTCCATCAAACTGACACGACGGCAACGCATTTGCCGGATCACGATATACTGGGGCAATTTTTGTTGTCGGTCGATCACCAATAACAACGCCACACGCGTGCTGGCCCAGGTTGCGCAAAGCCCCCTCTAACTCCTCGGCGATTGTAACAACCTTGTTCATATCTTCATCCGTCTGCAATATTGTCTGGATTTCTGGCGATGCATCAACCGCATCCTTTAATGTTTTCGCATCCTGGGGGATAAGTTTTGATAACCGATCTGACTTAGAATAGGGTATTCCATACACGCGTCCAATATCACGAATTGCGCCACGTGCCTGCAAACTGCCAAACGTGATGATACGACACACAGAATCGTGACCATACTTATCACAAATATACGCCAACACGCGTTCAATTCCCGTCGGCTCGAAATCAACGTCGAAATCTGGCATAGATATACGATCCGGATTCAAGAAACGTTCAAACAGCAACCCATACTGTAACGGATTTACGTGCGTAATCCCCAGGGCCCACGCCACAATAGATCCCGCACCCGATCCACGTCCCGGACCGGTCATAATATCATTACGCCGGCACCAATCAATATAGTCTGCAACAATCAAGAAATATCCTGGGAACCCCATATTAATGATGACCCCCAGTTCAAATTCCGCCTGTTCATAATATGGTTTTGTATCAGCTATTCCGTGCTGGGCCAGATTTTTTGCCAACCCCGTCATAGTATGATCGCGCAGCATTTGACATTCTTGTTCCAAATCATTACCAAATCGCGGCAACAACGGCTTTTCGTGAACATTAACCATAAAACCACACCGCTGAGAAATTACGACAGTATTTTGAATTGCCTCGGGCAGATCCGAAAATAATTCGGCCATTTCATCTGCGGTTTTGAAATACTGCTCTGACGATTTGCGTGGTCTGTCTGGGTCTATGACCTTGGTCTGCCCCAGCACACAACTTAACGCATCTTCGGCCTCGTAATCACGTGCGGTCGCGAACTCAACATCATTTGTCGCAACAATCGGAATATTCATATCGACCGCGATTTTCAAAAAATTTGGCTCTGTTTTTATTTCGTCCGCCAAACCGTGCCTTTGAATTTCCATATAGAAACGATCGCCAAAGATTTCCATAAACTGGACGGCATATTGACGCGCCTGGGCATCTTGGGCGTTTAATATCGCCATCCCAATTGGTCCGGTATGTGCACCCGACAAACAAATCAGTCCCGAACTGTGTGCACTTAATTCATCAAATGTAATATATGGCCCTAAATGATGATTTTCCGCCCGCATATACATAATTCGACTTAATTCACACAGATTCAAATAACCTTCGTGATTTTGTGCCAATAAAACTATGCGCGACAATGTTCCTGCACGTAAAATTTTCGGATCGGCATTATGCTGGTTCAACGTGATTTCAGTACCAATTATTGGTTGAACTTTATTTTTTGGCATAACATCGGAAAATTCTGCACATCCCGACATCATATTTGTATCGGTCAACGCACACGCGGTCATATTATTTGCAATGCACAATTCCGGAATTTGCTTGATTTTCAGCGTTCCGGCACCAATAGAAATTCGTGAATGCGTACGAAGATGAACGAATTGATTTGCCATAACGGCACAATAGCAAAAAATCATATGATGGGGCAACTGCAAAAATAAAAATATTTATTATGTGGATAAAATATAAGATATGTAACATATTATGACATTGTCAAAACGCACATCCACACCTTGGTAACGCGGCAATAACAAACGGGGCATATTTTGCCCCGTTTTTTTTACATAACCTTGCCTTGGGTTGGATAAAACGTCAATTGAATTTTTTCCCACTTTTCAAATTCACTTTCTGGTAACATACTGAAAGGCTGACAAACATTGATTGCACTGCGAATTGTATCCAACACATACGCAAATGCCGGATCTGTTTCTGCACGTGCGGCCGATTCAAACCACACATCACGCACGGTGCCATTTCGCCGCATAGTCAAATGGGCCACCGCCCGAATATCAGCAATATCATCACGCGTTGTATCAATTGTCCAACAACGTGTCATCGCAACACGCAACGCATCGATCACAGACACAGTTAACGTTCTGTCCAGTGACACCACCTCGCGATTAACACGAACAACTGTTTTTTTCTTTTTAGGCTTTTCAACCTCGGCATCCGCGTCGGGTACATCTGCATCTGGTTCAACCGTCTGGACAATCGGGTCCGGTATTTCTGGGGCGGCGGGCACGTCTTCAACCAAACTTGGTGCAACAATTGGTTCCGGTTCTGCATCATCTGGTTCTGATACCGTTGTCGGTTCAACATCACCGGAATCCACATCCGTTGGCGCCGGTTCATCTGGGCCATCTTCGGCTATATCTGCATTAACGTTATGCAGAATTGTTTCATCGCCACTGACGCGCACAGAATCCAGATCAATTTCCAATATTTCAATTCTGTCGGGCGCAACCAATGTTGCCCGATGCACCACAACCACAAACGAAGTTACCATTATTGCGGCCAACACCAGGTGTCCCAACACAGAAATCAGCATATTTTCCGATGAAAATCGTGTACCCAAATTCATAATATCTATTATTCCATATCCAATTGTGTCCGCAACCCAACCCGTTGAAAGCCCGCATCTTTTAATTTTCCCATAATGGACATTACCGCCCCATAATCCGCGGCGGCATCACCATTTATCATAATTGTTAAATCAGGATTTTCCCCACGCATTGCGATTACGCGATTTACCGCCGCATCACGTGTTAACTGGGTCTTGCCAACAAAATAATTTCCCGCGGCATCGACACTGATTTGAATTGCGTGATCATTTCCCGACAATGCAGAATTACCGGCCCGCGGCAAATTTAAATCAATTCCCGTGGTCAGCATAGGCGTTGTCACCATAAACACCGCCAACAATACCGTCATAATATCAATCATCGGTGTCAGCGAAATATTTACATCTGTATTTCTGTATCTTCTGCGCGTCATTTGACATATCCTATTTACGTTTATCGTATTTTCCGGCCTTTAATTCTTTAACTCGTTCTGTCAGAACATCATACAAATCGTCTGATTTTTTACTGAAATATTGATATGCAATCGCCGCCGGCACCGCCGCAATCAGCCCCAGCGCAGTTGTTCCCAATGCGGTTGCCAATCCCGGCGCAATAACCCCAATTGAAACAGACTGATTAACACCAATTGATGCGAACGAATCCATAACCCCCCATATTGTGCCAAACAAGCCAATAAATGGCGCGACATACGAAACCATCGACAAAAACCACAGGTTTTTATCAAACGGACGAATTAATTTATCCGCAATCAGTGACAAATTATCACCATTTTTAACCTGGACCGGATTTTTCTTGTGATAGTGCCACAGACGTATTTTTTCAATAATCACCGCCCAAGAAACAACGCTGCCAAAAATCAAAACCAATGAAATGAACAACGTCATCCAATCACCGGTAAACAATGTGGTCAAAGAAAAAGCATTTGTCATTATATTATTCCTCTTGTATTTTATTGTTAATCCCCGAACGGTGCCGCAACACAATCTGGGATACGTTTTGGCATCATATTTGCGCCAATATATGCAACAGATGCATTCAGTATAGCACAAATTTCGCCGTCTTTCACGAACTTTTGTTCGACATCCAATGAAACCGCCCCCAATTTTGTTATGGTTGATTCAACCACTATACAATCGGCCAAGAACAACGGTCGCATATATTTAATGGATAAATTACGAATAACAAACCCCACATCTCTATCTGGGATATGTATTCCACGCATCATATCCATACGTGCACGTTCGGCTATTTCAACATACCGCCCGTGATACACAATTCCACCGGCATCTGTATCCGCATAAGCAATTGCGAACGGAAATTTATAAGTTTTCATTTTTATTTTCCCATAAACACACTTGAATCGATACCTTGTTCTTTTAACAATCGTCCGGACACCCGACGCCTAATTTCATCAAAAACGTCACGCAATGCCGGTTCAAAATCGAATCCAGATGCTAAATTATCTGAAAAAAATAATTTCCAATAAAAATTATCATCATATTCACCGACATATTTCAAATCTGCGGCACACAAATGTTGCAACGCCACATCCAAAACATCTATTGCCTTGACCAATCGGGCTTCGTACGATTTACGTTCTTCATATTCATCCAACACATTACGAATTTTTTCATTGCCCAACAAATCCGTAATTTGTGAAACAGCCCCAGATTCCTGGGCACGTTTTTTCGCACGCACATCTGGTGTTTGTTTATGTAATGGCACATCGTGTATAATTGCCTCAGGCAAATCGTGCAAAGCGCACATTTCCATTACCCGTTCCATATTCGGCCTTTGGGTCAAATGCGTTTGCAACGCGATTGCAATTATAATCATATTCCACGAATGCGACGCCACAGATTGTTGTGCCCCATCAGACATCCGTGTTATTCTGTATTCGCATTCCAATTTTTCTGCGATTGCAAAGAAATCTACTAACTTATTCATTTCTGATTATTTCACCAAACCCAAATGGGCATAGCCCGCATCGGTTACAATACGACCACGTGGTGTACGCTGGATAAACCCCAATTGCATTAAATATGGCTCTATGACATCTTCGATGGTATCGGCCGGTTCCGACAACGCCGCCGCCAGATTTTCAATTCCCACCGGTCCACCTGCATAGTGCCGAATAATAGCGTTCATATATTCACGATCAAGTTCATCCAGACCACTTTCATCTATGTGTAACTGCACCAAAGTCGTTTTAATTGTATCGGCCGAAATCGTATCACGCCCCAGTGCGGTTGCGAAATCACGCGCACGCTTTAACAATCTGTTTGCGATACGTGGTGTTCCCCGCGCGCTGCGCGCCAACATTTGTGCACCATCAACATCAATTGACGTTCCCAATATATTCGCACTGCGCATAATGATTTTTGCCAAATCATCGGGCGAATAAAACGACAAACGTAAATCAATTCCAAACCGATCCCGCAAAGGATTGGATAATAACCCGGTACGCGTTGTGGCCCCCACCAAAGTAAACGGGGGCAGGTCAATCCGCACACTTTTGGCCGACGGTCCTTCGCCCAGCATAATATCCAGTTTAAAATCTTCCATCGCGGAATATAATACTTCTTCGATTGCGGTGGGCAGTCGATGAATTTCATCAATGAACAACACATCCATTGGCTCCAGCGCGGTCAATATCGCCGCCAAATCCCCTTGCTTGGTCAACATCGGCGCGGCCGTCGCCCGAAAATTTGTACCCAATTCATTTGCCACAATGTGTGCCAGTGTTGTTTTCCCCAGCCCCGGCGGTCCATATAACAACACGTGATCCATTGCCTCGCCACGCGATTTTGCCCCCGAAATAAACACCCCCAGATTTTGCTTTAAACCATCGTGCCCAACAAAATCCGACAAAGACCGCGGCCGAATAGACGGGGACAATTCATCCGGAATATTTGGATCTAAAAATCTTTCTGTATTTTGCATATTTTATTACAGCAATCTGTTATCCGCATTCTCGCGCCCAACATAGGCCTTTAAATCATTATACATCTGGCGCAAATCGGCGGGCTGTGAATAATGTTCATCGGCATTTTTTACCCGTATGGTTTCCAATTCTATCTGGGCCTGTTTTTTCAGCACCTGGGTCAAATGCGTTGCAAAGCCCTTGGCCTCATCTGATTCATTTACCCCCTGTAACAACAGTCCCCGATTTGGCCGCGGCGACAAAAACGCGAAATCAGACACCGACGGATCGGGCGACACCAGTGCGAAACCAGATACCTCGGGCCGACGCATCATCGCCTGTAACACGTACCAGGCCCCCAATTGATTCCCCGCCAGCCAGATACGATCGCTGTCTTCATTTCTATTTTGAATCCAATCGATTACGGTTGCAATATCCAGCATATTTTCCGTGGTGGTTCCAATTGCCCCCTCGGAATAATTAACGCCGCGATAATTAAAGCGCACAACCGAAAATCCCGCATCCATAAACGCACGAAACATTGCATATGAAACCCGATCATTCATATGATATTTCTGACGTGGATTTCCAGATAACACCACCGCCAACGGCGCGGCCGGCGCATCAGATTTGTGATAAACCGCGTGCAACTTTCCTGCCTCGCCGGCAATCATAATATCAACCATATTATCCGCCTTTCTTTCATTATATTATTTCTGTTGTTACTTATAGAACAAACCAGATGTAATTTTCAACAGAAATTTTTGCTTTGACATAGCGGCGACGAATGTTTTAAGATTTATCAGAGAGAAAAAGGGCATTGAATATGGCTAGATTCATTTTAACAACAATAATTGCCGCCGGTATTATGACGGGGGCGTATGCCGCCACCGAAGAAACCGTTGTTTATGACAACTTTCAAACAATATACACCGAAACGCCGGTTCAATCATACTATGCCTATCCGGACGATCCGAATTTTATCCCGGAAACAGAATTTATGAACCGCGCCGACAGTTTGGATTACGACCTGAACATAGAAGAGGCACGACAAATAGAATCACTTATGCATCCCGGTGTTACGTTTGCTGACCGGCCAATGATTATTTGTCGAAACTTTGGTTGCACCCGCCTGAATGACCGCATTACACGTACATTTTTGTTTAACAGTTTGGCAAATATGTTTATGATGAACGAATATTCGCGCGTATATATATGCGAGGCGGATCCTTTTTCGCGCGATTGCCTGCAATCTGGGATTTCTTTCCCTGTGCGCAGTGGCATTGCAAACGCACTGGTTAAAATCCCCAAGGCCACTATATCCCAGGTAAACGTTTCAACCGGCCTGTCCAAGGCAACGGTCAGTATGACTTATGAATTTCTGGTCAATGGCATCGCGCGCACGTGCGAACCAACAATTATGGACATTGTTGTTCCAATTAATTCCCAGGCAACTTTATCAAACCGCGAATTCGCCTGCAATATGACCAGTGACGGCTTAAGCAACGTTTCATTATTGGTCAGCATTGATTACATCGACCTGGACTATGGCATTTTGGGTGGTTATTATTCACTTGGGATGCAGGGTCCAACAATGGGCGGTGGTACGGGATACGCATTATTTAAAACCGAATTTACCACGGGCGGTATGCAATTTCGCGCGGCGGTAACCGGCGAAGATGATTTGGCGGGCGCAAATTCTATGATGACAATACAGCCCGGCGAATACGCGGTCGAACCGCTTAAAAAATAAATTCGCACATATGAATAAAACTGTTTTAATTATTGACGACGATGATATGTTGCGCAAAACACTGGCACGTGGTTTGCGCGACAATGCATTTAATGTACTGTCTGCATCCTGTGCGGCGGACGGCGACGAAATATTGTCACGCATAACGGTGGACGCAATTATACTGGATCGTATGATGGGCGGAATGGATGGCCTGACATTTTTACAAACATTACGGTCCCGCGGAATTACAACACCGGTTATAATGTTAACCGCGATGGGCGGTGCCGAAAACGCAATTGATGGTCTGGCGGGTGGTGCAAACGATTATCTGGCCAAACCATTTCAACTGCGCGAACTGATATTACGCCTGAACAATATCATCAAGAATACCCCACGAACCGACAACACAACATTACCGAATGGGCTGATATACTCAGACGACGAATTTTTTATAAAAAATCCACACGTTTCAGACAAAACGCCACGAATACTGCCGTTATCGGGCGAAGAAAAGAAGTTACTGCGTAATTTAACAACCCCGATGGGCAATATTGCGCCGGCGGCCCCGATGGTTGCAAAACGCTTGCGCAATAAATTAAATGTTGTATTATCGGATACAGACATTATTACGGTACGTGGACGTGGATATAAATTAATCCATATTCAACCGGCCCAAGAAAACAACGGTGAAAAAAAATGAGATTGATTCCGCGCAGTTTCCTGTGGCGCACAATTTTGATGATTTTAATTCCCCTGATTATAGCAGAGGTTATTATTGCCAACGTATTTTTTGGCAACCACTGGACACGTGTACACGCAACCCTGGCGCGCAGTTTGGCGGTGGAAATTGTCACTATGATGAATTTTATGGATAATGGCGAACTGAACACGGCCAAAACAATGGCGCGCGAGATGGGCATAAACATCACAGTTAACCCAAAGTTAAACCGCCCCAGCAAAAATGACAATAACTCGCGCGAGGCGGGATTACTTGCAACCGAACTGTCAAATCGCCTGAAACGCCCGGCCCAGATATATATTGACAAGGGCAAACGTCTGGTTTTTGTTGACGTTCCGACAAACAACGGCCAAATTGCAACGTTTGGCACATCTTTATATCGCATATATTCAACCAGTACCGAGGTATTTATTATATGGCTGATTGGGTCGATATTGATTGTATCCATATTAATCACGCCATTTATCATTATGCACACACGCAGCATACGCCGCATCGCCAAGGCCGCGGGGCGGTTCGGACGCGGTCTGGACGCCCCAGGATTCCAGCCAACTGGCTCTAAAGAAATACGCGAAGCGGCCACCGCAATGATTACAATGAAAGAACGCTTGAATCGTTACAACCGCACGCGCACCGATATGTTAAACGCGGTCAGCCACGACCTCAAGACACCATTAACCAGAATGCGCCTGGCGGTGGAAACAGATGCCGCATCGAAACAAGATTTATTACAAGACATCGACCGTATGACAGAAATGGTCAATGGATACCTGGCATTTGCACGGGGCGAACTGCCTGAAATAGAACAGGCCACAGAATTACCGGCAATGCTGTTACGGATTGCGCGCGATGCCGCACCGAACAAAGATATTCAAACAAACTTTCCGGACGAACCGGCACAATTTTATGCCCGGCCAATGGCATTGGCACGCGCATTCGCCAACATAATTGAAAACGCGACCAGATATGCGAAAAAAACGATTCGCATAACTGAACGTGACACACCAGATCAGGTGGAAATTATTATCGAAGACGATGGACCGGGCATCCCCGATGATAAAAAACGCGATGCAATGCGTCCATTCGTTCGTCTTGATGAATCGCGCAGCGAAAAAACCGGTGGAACCGGATTAGGTTTGTCTATTGCCCAAACCGCAATTGAAAATCACGGTGGCCAAATGTTCTTGGAAGACAGCGATTTGGGCGGACTGCGCGTACGCATTGTATTACCAATATAATATTATGGACAGTTAAAATGAATTTATACAAATACGTATCCGAATCAATTAATGCTAAACTGGGGTTCGTTGCCAATCTGGAAATCCCGCGCAATCGCGCATTTGGTGACTTTTCAACAAATGCCGCAATGGTTATGGCAAAGGACGCAAAAAAAAATCCGCGTGAATTGGCAAATGAAATCTTGCCAAAACTGCGCGAATTAGATTTTATATCGGACGTATCAGTTGCGGGCCCCGGATTTATCAATATCAAATTAAAAGATGATTTTATCTGGCACGCCGCCAATCAACCACATAACGCAAAATCAGAAAAACCAAAAAAAATTGATTTGGATTACGGTGGCTATAATGTTGGCAAGGCCCTGCACATCGGCCATCTGCGCACATCTATTGTTGGCGATACATTTAATCGTATTGCAAAATATCTGGGACACACAACCAAAAGTTATAACCACATCGGCGATTGGGGGCGTCCAATGGGGCTGATTATTGCGTGGATTTTGGAATACGGTATGCCAAAAAATGCAGATGAATTAAATAAAATATATCCTGCATCCACCGCCCGCGCCAAAAATGATGAAGAATGGATGTCACGTGCAAAACAAATCACCGCAGAATTACAGGCCGGAAATCCCGAATATCGCAAAATTTATGACGATTTTATGAAAATTTCATTGGCACAAATGGATACAGTTCTGCACAGATTAAATTTATTACCATTTGATGCAACAATGGGTGAACGCGGTGTTGCACCATATGTGGCAGATACACAAAAAATTCTGGGAAATCGTGGGTTATTGGTTGAATCAGATGGCGCAATGGTTGTAAACGTAAAAACAGATGACGATACTGCACCAATGCCGCCCCTGATGTTCCGCACCAGTTCAGATACGCAAACATATGCGGCGGCGGATTTGTCGGCAATTTATTACCGCACAAAAACAGATAATCCGGATATAATTGGGTACTTCACAGACTCGCGCCAAAACCTGCATTTTCAACAGGTGTTCCGTGTTGCCAAAATGGCGGGCATTACAAACGCTGAATTGTTCCATACCGGATTTGGCACATTAACGGGCGCAGATGGCAAACCATTTAAAACCCGTGATGGTAATGTGGCGGAATTGTTAGAAATATTAGATATGGTAAATGATGCGGTACGTACACGCGTGGCGGACGCCGGCAAAGAACTGGACAACGAAACAATATCGTCCATCGCATTGGCGGCGGTAAAATTTAACGACTTGTTACACGACGTTCGTTCCGATTACGTATTTGACCCAAACCAAATTACCAGTTTTGAAGGACGCACCGGTCCATATATACTGTATACCGCGGTTCGCCTGAACAGCGTATTAAAACGAGCGGGGGATACATCAGACACCATCACATCAACATTAACAACCGACGAACGCAATCTGTTAATAGAAACATTGGATTTCGAACGCACTGTACAAAGTGCATTTGACAACCGCGCAACCGATATGATTGCAAATTACGCATATGATTTATGCCAGTTGGCAAATACTTTCTATCATAACTGTCCGATTCTGCGCGATGATGTTGACGCCGCGACACGCGTCCAACGCCTTAACATCACACGCATTGCACGCGACACATTGTCAACCGCAATTGATTTAATGGGATTAAAGATACCGGACGAAATGTAACAAAAACAATACGGTACAATAATACCATATTGTTTTTTCTTGACTTTTCTGGTACGGCGGGGCATAATTGTCCCGCTAAATTAATAAAAAGGTAAAAATTATGGCAGCAACAAAATCGTTAAAAAAGTGTGAATTGGATGCCAAATGGTATTTAATTGACGCGACCGATTGTACACTGGGGCGTTTGGCGGCGTTTACCGCGAACATCCTGCGTGGCAAGAACAAGCCGACGTGGACACCCAATATGGACTGTGGCGATCACGTTATCATTATCAACGCGGACAAGGTTGCACTGTCTGGTAAAAAAGCGGATAAAACCAAATTCTTTTGGCATTCTCTGTGGACCGGCAGCACCAAGGAACGCACCCTGGGCCAGATGCGCAGCGAGAAGCCGGAAAAACTGGTTACAAACGCGGTAAAACGTATGATGGGGCGTCGCACTGCGGTTGCACTGGCAAACAAGCGTTTGACAAAACTGCACGTATATGCGGGCGCAGAACATAAACACGCGGCCCAGAACCCAATTGTTATCAATTTTGCCGAATTGAATCGTAAAAATAAAAGGGGCGAATAATGACAGAAACAAAAAAAACGGCGACCAAGGCGGCCGCCAAAACAACAAAAAAGGCCGCCCCGGCAAAGGCAACCACAAAAAAGGCGGTTGCGGATGTAAAATTATCTAATGCAACATATGCCACGGGCAAACGCAAAGATTCCGTTGCACGCGTATATCTGATTGCAGGCAAGGGGCAAATTATCGTCAACGGCGTACCGATGAACGAATATTTTCGTCGTCCGGTATTACAGATGATTATTGCACAACCATTCGGCATTACAAAGCGCGAAACCGCATACGACGTACACGCAATTGTAATGGGTGGCGGTCTGTCTGGCCAGGCGGGCGCCGTAAAACACGGCATATCCAAAGCACTGGTTACAATTGAACCAGATTTACGTAAAACATTAAAGGCGGCCGGATTCTTGACCCGCGACAGCCGTGTTGTTGAACGTAAACACTTTGGTCGTCACAAAGCACGTCGTTCAACCCAGTTCAGCAAACGTTAATTTGCCAAGAAAAACAAAAATCCGCCATCTGGCGGATTTTTGTTTTTTATCCCCTTAACTTTGTATTGCGTTTATAAAAAAACTGTGTATAATCATTCGGCAATTTATTATTTCAATGGGGAAACACAAATGTTCAAAAAAGAAAAAATCAAAGATTTACATTATTCAGTAAATGGCCTGATTTCCGCCGCCGAACTGCAGGATGCGGCCGATGAAATTTTAACAGAATATGGTAAAAAGGCCAAAATGCCCGGTTTTCGTCCGGGACATATTCCTTTAACAATCCTGCGTCAAAAATACAATGCATCTGCGATGGGTGAAGCAATTGACAAGTTGATTAACCGCGATTTAAATAATTACACAATCGATAAAAAAATTCGTCTTGCCGGCACACCGCACGTTGATTTGGCCGGCTGGGAAATTGGCAAAGATGCAGAATACACATTGGAATTTGACATTTTACCAACATTACCGTCAATCGATTTGGAAAAATTCACAGTGACCAAAAAAACGGCCAAATTGGACCCGGCCGAGGTTGAAAAATCACTGGAAAACATCCGTAAATCGCGCAGTGTTGCAGAAAAACAGGCAGACGATTATGTTGCCCAAAACGGCGATACCGCAGTTATTGATTTCAAAGGATTCTTGGATAACCAAGAATTCGAAGGTGGCGCCGCGGAAAAACATCATCTTGTACTGGGCTCGGGCGCATTTATTCCGGGCTTTGAAGACCAAGTCATTGGCCACAAATCGGGCGATGAATTTGATGTAAATGTAAAATTTCCATCCGATTACCACGCAAAAAATCTGGCGGGTAAAAATGCGCGTTTTGCAGTCAAAGTACACGAAGTACGCAAGCACAAGTTACCCGAATTGGATGACGAATTGGCCAAATCTGTTGGTCACGAATCAGTTGAAAAGTTACGCGAACACATCGGTACAATTCTGACCGAACAATATGACGAGGCATCAAAACGCGATATGCGCAATGAATTGCTGGATATATTGGCAGACAAGGTAAAATTAGACTTGCCGGAAACATTGGTCAACCAAGAATACAATTTGGCCAAACAAGAACACGATCGCGCACACGCAAGCTGTGATGGTGACTGTGGTCACGATCATAAATGGGACGAAAAGAAAGAACGTCGCGATGCAGAACGTCGCGTAAAACTGGGGTTAATCCTGGCCGAATGGGGCACACAAAATAAAGTAGAGGTTACCCGTGACGATCTGCAACAGGCCATCTGGGCCGAGGCCGCACGCTATCCAGACCCCAAACAAGTTTTTGAATTTTATAATAAAAATCAAAACGCTTTGGCAATGCTGCGTGGAATGATTTTCGAACGCAAAGCACTGGACGCGATGTTGACGCACGTAAAAACAAAAGACAAGGCTGTAAAGCCCGAAGAATTGTTTCAACAGGCCAATGTCCATTAAATAATCAATACGCGCAATTTTTGCGCGTAATTTTATCTATGGGGGATATTATTATGCAGGCGTATTTAGATATTTTGGATAACATTATGACCAACGGCAAAGATTTGCGTATGAACCGCACAGGCGTTCCTGATATAGGTCTGTCGGCGGGCGCGGTATTTGAACACGATATGTCAACGGGCTTTCCATTGGTCACAACCAAAAAAATGGGATTAAAAAATATCGCAACTGAATTAGAGTTTTTTCTGAACGGAATAACCGATAAAAAATGGCTTCAGGACAGAAAGTGTCACATTTGGGACGAATGGGCAAATCCGGTAAAGGTTGAACAAAAGTACAGCATTGCAACCAGCAAACTGCCAAACCTGACCGATACAGAAAAAACGCAAATTCTTAATTCTATTATGGATTCAGAACGCGACTTGGGGCCAATTTACGGATTTCAATGGCGCCACTTTGGCGGCGAATACGTATGGGAAGAAAATCACATCAACAAAAACCCAACCGACAATTTTAATCCGAACAACCCCGGCATCGACCAGGTCAAAGTTGCCATAGAAAAATTAAAAAACAATCAAAACGACCGCAGAATTTTGGTCAGCGCCTGGAATCCAATGGCGATTCCACAAATGGCATTACCACCTTGTCACGTTATGCATCAATTGGTTGTACGCGATGGTAAATTATCCCTGATCTGGACCCAACGCTCGTGCGATATGTTTTTGGGCGTTCCTTATAATATTGCCAGTTACGCATTGCTGTTATTGCTGTATGCCAAAGAATCCGGCCTTAAACCCGGCACATTAAAAGGCGAATTACACGATGCCCACATATATCAAAACCATATCCCCCAGGTTCGCGAACAATTATCGCGCCATCCGTATCCTTTACCAACCGTTGAAATTCCGGACAAAAATTGGAACGGTATGTTAAAATGGTCGGCAAACGGCGGATTTACACTTAAAAATTATATTTGCCACGAAAAACTGCGTGGCGACGTCGCACGATAAAGTATAAAAGCCCCAGGAATTGGGGCTTTTGTTTAATAATAATATATTTGACATATTATACAATGGTGCTATAAATTACAGGGTTTGGTTTTACCAAAGGATATAAATTATGGAAAATAAATTATTGCCTATTTATGCATTGCGTATAAAATTACTGGAAAAAATCAATCCAGAATTTTTCATAAAAAATGCAGATATGATAAAACGCACATCTTTGGCCGCCCAAGATTATGTTCTGTCGGGCACATACAAAGAATACAATCGTTCAATGGGACGAACATTTAAAATATTGCCTGGATATATAAACGTGCATAAAAAGTACAATTTACCATACAGCCCGGACACATCCGCATTAATACCGGATATGCCTTTAAACCCCGGCCTGGTTATGGATTTGGCGTGGTCACTGACGACCGATAAAACAAACGGCATTGTTGATGCAAATGGCGCATTAAAAGATGTATACCAAATGCCTGAATCCGAAGTGTTACGTGTATACCATAATTCGTCTGCATCCGGCACACCGATAAATGCATTATACCTTATGACGATTACCCAGGCACAAACATTATTAGAAAACTTAAATCAAAACACAAAATAAAAAACCCCGTTTAATCGGGGTTTTTATTTAAATAAAACAAAGACGCCTTGCAAACAATCATTATACACGATATACTTATCAACATAATTAATTGGGGGAAAATTATGAAGAAATTTTTTATACTGACAACGGCAATTGCATTAACTGCGTGCGGTGCGAACCTGGACATTGACCGATATGAAACATCGGGCGCCGGTACTGTCAACACTGTATCCGAAGGGGTAATTATCAGTGCACGCCCCGTCACAATTGCGACCGAAAATGGCGATGTCGGTCAATTGGCGGGCGGAATCGTTGGCGGCGTTGCCGGCGGTATGGTAAGTGATAATACACTGGCCCAAACAATTGGTGCTGTTGGTGGTGCGGTTTTGGGCGGATACCTTGGCGGAAAAGCGCAAGAGGGATTATCCGCACAAACAGGTCTTGAATATATTGTAAAACTTGATTCTGGCAAATCGGTAACATTAACCCAGGGCGACGATGTTAAATTTTCGGTTGGCCAACAGGTCTATGTATTGGATGCCGACGCCGGCGAACGCGCCCGAATAATCGCAAAATAAAAATACGCCCAATTTGGGCGTATTTTTATTTTATCCAGCTTTATCTGGACACTTGTTTCGCATTTCGGGCCATTTGAATATCACGCAATTCACGTTCGTATCCCTTGGCCATCAAAACCCCAATTCTGCCACACGACATAGCACCAATCAACGCAGCAAAACCAATTACACCATATGTGAAATATGGCGATGCCATATAACGTTTTTTTATTGGTTCCTCGGAATAAAACGCACTTTCAGAAAAATAATATTTATGTGATTCCGGCACATTAATACAATACGCCGTTTCAAAACGATTTTTCAAAGAATAATTACTTAAGTGCTCGTCACTTACAAATCTAACCCCGTGTGCAACCAATCCACACAAAGAAAACGCAATTGTTGTCGCCAACCCAGACACCGTTGCACCAAAAACGCCGTACTTGGTTCCCCACAAAACGCGTCTTAATTTATCTTTTGCCATAATATAGCCTCATTTAAAACAGAAACGATTATATTTATACATTTATTTTTTGTCAACAAGATAAATTCTTGCAATTTCTAAAAAAATCCCGTATAATCCGTCTGATTTTGCGGGTGGGCGCATAATCAATCCGACTAACCCCACAAGTCCTCGCATTTTCATCAAATATATGCGACGGCCAACTTTGTATGAAATTCTTTATGAAAGATTTATCCAAAGATTTGTATAATCCGTTATCCGGCGAAGATTTCGTCCAGATGTTCAACAAGGACTATGGAACCCAGGAAACTTTGCAGGGTTACGCAACCAAAGGCACAGTCAAAGATATTCGCGGCGATTTCGCGATTATCGATGTTGGCCTTAAATCCGAAGGTCGCATTCCATTAAAGGAATTTGGCGCATCTGTACCCGCAATTGGCGACATCATTGACGTTTTTGTTGAACGCTATGAATCCCGCGAAGGTACGGCCGTTCTTTCTTATACCAAGGCACGCGCAGAAAAGGCGTGGAAAGAACTGGAAAAAACTGTCGCCGAAGGCATCGACCCCGAAGGTACAATTATCGATGTTGTTCGTGGCGGATATACCGTTGACATCAATGGCGTATTTGCATTTATGCCTTCGTCCCAGGTTGATCATAAACCGGTTCGCGATCCAAAATCCTTGATTGGATTAAAAGACAAATTCCGTATATTAAAGATGGACGCACTGCGCACAAACGCAATTGTTTCACGTCGCGCCATCCAGGCGGACACAATCGCCGCCGCACAACGCGAAGCGATGAAAAACATATCACTGGGCGCAGTTATCGAAGGTACGGTCAAGAACATTACCGATTACGGTGTATTTGTTGACCTTGGCGGAATTGATGGTCTGTTGCACGTAACAGATTTGTCGTGGAAACGTGTAAACCACCCACGCGAATTGGTTCACGTAGGTCAAAAAATCAAGGTCAAAGTCATCCAATTTGATCCGGAATCCCATCGTATTTCACTGGGGGCCAAACAATTGGAAGAAGATCCGTGGGAAAATGCATCCCGTGCATTCAATGTTGGCGACACAGTATCGGGCAAGGTTTCATCTTTGACAGACTATGGCGCATTTATTGATCTGGGCAACAATATCGAAGGCCTGGTTCATATGTCAGAACTGTCTTGGACAAACAAGAACATCCACCCAAGTAAAGTTTTACAAGTTGGCCAGGATGTAAATGTTGTTGTTCTGGGTATTGACCAAGAAAAACGTCGTATCTCGCTGGGGTACAAGCAATTGCAACCCAATCCGTGGAAGCAGTTTGCCGAAACCCATAACGTTGGCGATGTTGTTACCGGTCCAATCAAGAACACAACAGAATTTGGTTTGTTTGTTGCATTGACGCCTGAATTAGATGGTATGGTTCACATTTCCGATCTGTCTTGGAATAAACTGGACGAAGAAGAATTGAAAAAATTCGTTCGTGGCCAAGAAGTTACCGCAAAAATTCTGGACATCAACCCAGAAAAAGAACGTATCACCCTGGGCATCAAGCAATTGACCGAAGGTGCAGATAATAACAGCGCATCCCTGAAAAAGGGCGCGGTTGTTTCCGGCACCGTGTCCGAGGTTACACCCGACGAATTAATTTTGGAATTACCAAACGACATTCGCGGTGTTATTCGTCGCACAGACCTGTCACGCGAAAAATCCGAACAAGATACCAACAAGTTCAAGGTTGGTGACACGGTCGAAGCATCCGTTGTATCCGTTGACAACAATGTTGTCAAACTGTCTATCCGTGCGTTACAGGTAACGCTGGAAAAACAGGCGGTCAAAGAATACGCGAACCAGGCCGACAGTGGCTCGGTATTGGGCGATATTCTGGGTGCTGCAATTGAAAACAGCAAAAAATAAGATAAAAATATTTTTATCTTTTAAAACCAAACCCGGCACTTGCCGGGTTATTTTTTTTATGATAAAATGCCTGTATGAAACAAATGATTGTACTTATGGGCGGCCAAGGCGTAGGCAAGGGCACATTTGCCCGTATGCTGGCCGAACGGCACGAATATAAATATATCGAAACCGGAAAAATGTTACGCGATGCGGCAACAACGAACCAAGCAATTGCGAACATTATGTCACGCGGTGAATTATTATCATTTGATATGCTGATAAAACTTATCGCGGACAACATCGATATTAACCGCGATTTATTATTGGACGGATTTCCCCGCACATTGGACCAGGCGAAATGGCTGGTCCAAAACTATGCGGATAAATTCAATATTCATATACTATATCTGAATGTACCCGAAGAAACAATGATTCAACGTATTCAAAAACGTATACGCGACGGGGGCGGGCGCACCGACGATACCGACACCGCGGCCATTCGCAGACGTTTGGATATTTTCCGCGATGAAACAATGCCTGCGATTAATTGGCTGCGCACGATACCAAAAATAAAATTCTCTGACATTGACGTAACCGGCCCGGTTGATAAAAATTTCAATAATATCCTGGCCGCATTAAAATAAAAAAACGCCAAATTGGCGTTTTTTTATTTTACACGTCGCCGAACAACACTGAACAGCGCAAACCCCAACAGTAAAATCATTATCAAAACAAATATAGCCGTTGCCGTTTGTTCGTTTTCTGCAAAAGGCAACTTCATATTCATTCCATAATATCCCACAATAACGGTTGGCACCACCAAGATAATATTCCACATTGTTAATCGATTAATATAGGTATTGGAATCCATATTAATAACACTTTCAAACGTTTCCTTGATGGACTTTAACATTTTACTATAAGACGTAACAACCTCTATTCCCTGGGTCAATTCGATACGTGCATCTTCGGCCAATTCGCGTGTTTCATCGGTTTTAACAAACCCACGAACTTTCTCTAACTTATCCAGCACCGCGACATTACCCTTAAGCCCTGCCATATACAGTGTATAACTGTTTTCCACCTCTAATAACGCCATCAGTTCTTTTTTACGCACACGTTCCTGCAGCCCGCGTTTAGAGGCCAAAACACGCTTATTCAATTCTTTTAAAAAACGTAAATAAGATTCTGCGATATAATAAATGATATTAAGCACAAATTCTTCACGCGAAGTTTTTTCATCTTTTTTAATTTTATCCAACAAATCACAACGTTTACGACAAACGGTAATAACACGATTTGTTGAATAAATAATAGACAAAGGTTCTGTATGCCATAACGTATCTGATTCACGATTTATAATTGGAAATCGAACAATAATAACCTTGTAATCATCTTCGACTTCGAATCGTGGCTGTTCATCAGGATCAAGAATATCAGAAATCGTATCTTCATCGATCTTGTACTCATTCTGCAGCCGTTCAAAATCATCGTGATCCGGATTACCAACGTTTATCCACGAAAATGTTTTCAGTTTTTCCGTCACGAACATAACCGGCACCCCCTTGGTCAATTTGACCCAGATATTGTAAAACACAATTACAAGAAAATCAAACAAAGGCTGGGAATAAAAACAAATTTTTTTATACCCAATTTATGCTAAGATTATAATAACGAACAGGGGGCACTCAATGGCACTACAAACAAATTCTTTTCGTATTTCGCGATATATTTTATTGGCATTGGTTTTAATATTATGCATTGGAATAATTGTTTGGACATTTATTAATAACCGCGATCGGGCCGCCCAATCTGATACAACGGTTGATAATGTTATACACATAACCAACAATGACCCGTGTGTCCAAAACATAAATAATGCTATATCACAACTTTGGGCATATACCCCGAACCAGATTCCACAAAAATACCAAGATATGATAACCCAATATATGAATGAAAAAATCATAACCCGCCAAGACGGTTATTGTAACGATACAAAATTTACCTGTCGCCCGGGCCAGACACGCCGCGATTGCGATCCGTGTGCGGCGGGCTCTGCACGCCAATTTGCACAAGAACAACACATTGCCGACACAATTGCCCAAGAATGCAATTAAAAAATCCGCCATCTGGCGGATTTTTTATAATTTTTCAATAACGACCATTGCGACGGAATAATTATCCTGATCGGTAATAGACAAATGAACGGCCGCATTTCCACCGGTTAATTCTTTTAAAACCGCGCGTGCACCACCGGCCAACATCAGTTCTGGTCGTCCAGCATCATTATGCGACACCGAAACATCTGAAAAAGCAATATCATCACCAAACCCGGTTCCCAATGCCTTTAAAGCGGCCTCGCGCGCGGCCCAGAAATTCGCCAAATGCTTTTCTGCATTTGCATTATCTGCATCGGCATATTCCAATTCTTTTTTTGTAAAGATGCGTTGTTTTTTAAATGCAGACCAATCAAGAAACCGATCGCATTCGACCAAATCAATTCCAATACCTACTATCACGGATGACTCCCTGGTTATGTTTATTGATATGCGAATACTAGTAACATTTTTCCGATTCGTGCAAGTATAAAATATACACTTGCATTTATTGTTTCATAATTGTATAAATATGCGTACGTCGGGGCGTAGCTCAGCCTGGTAGAGTACTTGCATGGGGTGCAAGGGGTCGCAGGTTCGATTCCTGTCGCCCCGACCATAAATAACAAATAAAAATCCCGCGACATCGCGGGATTTTTTATATCAATGGCGGGAAACAATCGCCACCATCCGCCGGACAGCAATTAAATCCCTGGTCACCCATATCTGTATATACCTCGCCCGGGCAACATCCATTAACATCGGGTGCCGTTCCATCCGGACACATAGGCAAATTGGCGGCGGACTGTTCCCATACAACCGATGTTACAGCCTGGGGAACATATTCATCCGTCACTGTATTTGTATTATTTCCTGAATCCGTATTTATATTCGTTGTCACAACCGTCCCCCCAGAGGTATTTACAACCGGCAAATTATCCTGGCGCAGGGTTTCCGTATCGTATTCTGGATCGGCAACAAACATATTTTCATTTTGTGAAACATTATATGCTGGCTTGCTGGCCAAAATTTCTTCTTCTGTTTCAATAACAGGTTCCGGTTCTGGCTCGGGCGTTACAACGTTAATCGATTCGACAACAACATCCGCCACGGGTTCTGGCTCGGGCACGACAACCGGTTCTGGCTCGGGTTCTGGTTCTGGCACAACAACCGATTCCGTCACAGGTTCTGTGGACGCTGCGGGCTGCGGCTCCGGACTTGGAACCGGTTCTGATTCATCAATGGCCACAGGTTCTTCTTCGACCACCGATAAAAATGGTCCATCAATATCTGTATCCGACGTCGCCACAGGCGTTTCAACCGCTGGCACCGTTGCCGTCAAATCCGGGACTTTATCACTGGTATTTTTCTGATACAACCACAGTGTAAACACAGACAAACCAATTAACAATACCAGTAACAGATAATAAACAAACGTCGGCTTACGCGGGGCGGGATTTGTCGGCGCACCCGTACCGGTAATTGGCGAAACCGGACGTGCCGCCGCCGCGGTCGATGCCGCCGCCAATGTGGCGGCCGGCGGAACCGGACGCGCCACATTATCATTAATCTTCGGTTCCGTATTTAACGCATCTGAATTCATCCCCGCCCCGGATGCGGCATTTTCCGCGCCCGTCATCGGTATATTGGTTGTCGGCGTCGCGTTTCCTTGTTCCACATTTGCCGCATCGGCCATACCTGTGGTCAATTCAGAATCCAACTGGGCCGATGTCGCATTTTGATCTTGCGCCTGCGGCACATCAACCGCCGTCAGCGTATCCAACACAGGGGCAGGGCGTTTTTCATCACTCTGGCCCACAGAATCATTTTCGGGTTGCGCCCGCACATTATCAACACGTGGTGTCGGCGGTGTAAAAGACAAAGGTTTATCATCAATAATATTATCATAAACCTTTGCATTTTCATCCGAATCACTTGCATCATTTTTTTCAACCGGACTTGAAACGCCGAACTCAATCGGCTTAAACGCAATATTTTCATCCAGCACTTCGGGCTCTGTATCAAACAAAGGTCTTACTGATTCATTTTTGTTTTCATCGGCCATTATTTCCGCCTTTGGTTCATCGGTATCTTTATTTTCTATAAATGTTTCATCCGGGACGTTGCCATCCATATCCACAGGTTCACGCGCCACTTTGTCACCACTACGTGCCCCGGCGGCAACATTACCAACACGCGTTTTCCCAACAAATTCGGTTGTAAAATGAATATCTTCGTCCACAACATCTGAATTCGCATCTGATGCATTATCCGCATCATCCATCATATCATCATACGAAATATTATACGTTGTTACCACACCATCCGTCACCGCCCCAGATGCAACATTATTATCGCGCGCATCACTTTTATCCGCATCACGTGCCAAAATTTTGCGTGCAATTTCTGCATCTTCGTCTGCCACAATCAAACGCCGCTGTGCGTTTGCCAAACGTTTTTTTGCCCGGCGCAATTTTTCATTTGTTGCATCAATTTGCGCATCTGTACGCAATATTTTGGATGCAGATTTTTTTGTTGGCTCGCGTCCAACTTGTTTTTTCTGTTGCGCCAACTTCGATCGCAACGCACGTAATTTTATTTGCAATTCATCAATAGAATTTTTAGTACGCGAAATTGTTTCACGCGCCCGATCCGCATCAGATTCCGCGACCGCCAAACGTTCCTGCGCGGCCCGTCGCACAGACTCCTCACGAAATTCGGCCAACGCCGCCAATGCCGCGGTTAAATCCGCCCCCGAAACATATGCATTTATCAGATTATCGTATTCCGCCAAACCACTGTATTCAATATCCAATTTTTGATACTTGTTATTTTTCTTGGGCCGCACAGTTTCTAAATCAACCCCATAGTCATTTGCCAGAATATCGTCCCATTTTCTGTCCCCAACGGGATTAATCACCAACAAGGTATTCGGCTTTCTGCCGTCCAATGTACTGTCCAGTACGAACACCAATTTACCATCGGCATCATAATATGCGCGCAGCACATTTCCGGCAATATTATATTCTCTGAACGTCAAAACAGAATTATCCATTTTTCCCTCTCGCTTTGGTCCCAAACGCACATATATCAAGCCGTTTTTTTCTTGGGCGGTGTAAATTGATATGCCTGTTTACAGTGTTCATAACAATACGGCTTTCCCACAAATACCGGCGCCCCACAGAAATGAAAGTTTTCAGAATCAGGATCGCCAATCGGCCACCGACACTGATTCGGTTTCAAATTTGCCATTTCCAAAGAATGTTGAATAATACGCTGATGCATCGCCAGGTTTTTATTCAACGCTTTGGTTTTTGCCCCGGCGGCTGTTTTTTTATCCGCCCCAGCCCCCTTGGATTTTACCGTTTTTTTATCCACCCCACGCGCCACAAGGGGCGTTTTTTTTTCTGTGACCTTGGCGGCCGTTTTCTTGACGGTGGCTTTGGCCGTTTTCTTGGCATCCGACTTTTGTGTCTTATCTGCGGCGGCAACACCACCGGCCTTGGAATTCCAGCCCAATCGATTTAACTTTCCAACGACGGCATTTTTGCTCATCCCAAGGCGCTTGCCAATTTCGGATGTAGACAAACCTTTGCCTGTTAACGCCTTTAACTTTTTTAACGTTGCGTTATCCCAACCTTTACTCATATCAAAAAATCCTTGTTATATATAACACCATAATTGTAACATAATTTCGAATCGAAAGGCAAGGGGGAAAAATATGATTTCTTATATCTTTTTCATTATTCTGTTAATGGGTGCCGGCCTGTGTGCGTGGGGCATTTCCGTAACAGATTGGCGCCGCCGAATAATACCGGACGCATATTTATTTCCATTATTACTGATTGGATTGGCCGTAACACATTTTTTTACTTGGCCGGTGTCACCCGGCGACGGCATTGTTGCCGCAATTTTCGGTTATATGTTGTCGGCAATCATAGGATACTCTTTTGAATACATCCAAACACGCCACCACACGCCATCTGCCACCCCGGCACCAATTGGTATGGGCGACATCAAGTTAATTGCGGTTGGCGGAATATGGTTGGGGTCTGTTGGACTATCAACCGCACTAATAATCGCGTGCATTGGCGGTCTTGTGTGGGGCAAACATAAAAAACAGAAATACATTCCATTCGCACCGTTTTTTATTTGTGGTGGAATTTTATCTTTAATTACAATGGCCTTTTTGATATAATACATAATAAAGCACCACAGGGATAATGGACCGAGAGATGAAAATTCAATCACTTTTTATCGCGAGCACATTAATCGTTATGACGACCACGGCGGTCACGGCAACAACATTTCCGACAACAACAACGCCGTTTTCTAAATACGGTCAAATTCAAAATGTACAAAATTACTCATCTAATCCATTCTGGGACCCCAGCAGTCCGTACAACCAACGTATGCCTGTTCCCGTATATGTCCAGGGCACAGATGTTGACACATCCGATTGCACAACGATTGTTGGCGCATTGGTTTCTTCATTTTGTACATCACGTAATAATTGTGCGGGATTAAGTCTTGACGACGTGCGTCCAACCATAATGGTCCAGTTGGCCAGTTTGCCAAACCATAACTATGTAACACCGTGTGCGGGCTATGTTGACAGTGAATTCAGCAAATACGTTGCCCAAAATACATTGGCGGCCCCAACGGATACACCCGTTGCATTTCCAAACGCAACGGCACCAAATACAGACCTGAACAAACAGGAATACGAACTTCAAAACCCATATAACCCCAAACTGCCGACTTGGAATGGCGAACCGTGGATGCAGGATATGCTGGAACGAAAACAAGAATTACAAAATCTGCAATCTGCATCTGCCACATCAACCGGTGCAAAATTGGCATCGGCGGAATTTCCACAAACGGCCAACGATCTAACATTTTCCCAGCGTATTGAAAATGACGCGGCCGGTTATGCGCCGTACGCGGGCAAATCCGCATATCGAACAATCAAAATTGAAAACGAAGAAACATATAAACAACGCACCAATGCGTATTGCGGTCGGGAAATTGCGAAACTGTCTGTAATTGACGCAGATTTGGCAACATTGCAAAAGTGTAAACAAGCAAACACACCGTTTAATGATTGCAAAAAACAGTTAAGAGGAATTTATTAAACTATGCGAAAATGTGCAAAAATCTTTTCCTTGATGGCATCGTTACTGTTTACGATGAATACTGCAAATGCACTGATGTGGAACGATCCCGGTGTAAACCCGGTTCAAAGTATATCCGATCACCGTTGGCGCGATGCAAATACGGGCCGTTTGATAAATGTAAGCGGAATGCCAACCCCGTGGGCCGAAAGCGCCCCGTCCGGCACCACCGCCCCCAGTGGGCCGGCCCCAGCCACCCCTGATTCAAATTCCAGTTCAAATTCCAGTTCAAATTCCA
>CALXMN010000007.1 GCA_944389495.1 uncultured Alphaproteobacteria bacterium
GAACGTGCTCCGATATTATCATCTACGGTAAGGTTAGTACAGTCATCAGTATCACCGCAGACAGCGATCATAGCTTCATTAGCGATATTTTGGCATTCTTCGAGTAAATTATTATCGATATTCAAGAAAATGCCCTGAGCGATATTGTAAAGTTCATCATAAACGGCATCATCACGGATAGAAGTTTCGCCATATTCTTGTTGACAACCGACAAGGGAGTCATAAGGGCACATTTGAACGATAGTATCAGTATCCAATCCGATACACTGAGTATAATCAGGGCCGCAAAGATCTTCGGATTGCAAGCATTCTTTAAATTGAGTTGCACAGGAATTAACGCGCATAGAAGCCATTCGTGCCAATATGAAATCCCAGATGTCGCAAGATGAATTACTGGATTTCAGATATGTCGGTGATGACCGTAACGCCATTACCAGACCACTGCGCGTGGCGTGCCTCGAAATCCATTATGTTTGTGTATCCCAGGTATAATACAGGGCGCACGCCGCGTGCCGCGCCGGCCGCCAAAATTGCGTCGATGGGCGATGGTTTTTGTTTGCCCGCCGCAAACCACGTACCGTCATCGGCAATCCAAAAATCAGGGTCATTATGCGCGGCAATCGCATCCCGGTCTGTTAAGATTATCCCGTTCTGGATTTCGAATTTGATATTGTTTTGTTCCAAGTGTTTCACAATCGGTTTTAAATCGTCTGGTGTGTTTTGTGTGTTTGGGGTATTCGGTGTTTCTGGGGGTTGGGCGGCATCTTGGTCGTCAAAGTTCAGGTCGGAAAATACGGGCACGAAAGATGGTGTCGCGTTGTCGGATTGTTCGGGTATATCAAAATCTGTTGGCAACGGTAATTCATCCACTGGTTGCATTTCTTGTTGATTTTTCGGCGCAGATGATGGGGTGATTTGTGCAAGATTGCTTATGTCAAAATTTGATTTCGGGGTTGAACCAATGTGCAGGCGGGCGCGTGCAAACGCGGCGCGCATTTCGGGTGGAATTATTTTTTTGGGTGTGTCGTTTTGTTTTTGTTCTTGGACAGAAACGGGCGCGTCCAATTTTTCAGATGGTGCATTTTCAGATTTTTTTTCATCCGGAACAGGACGTAAAAATTCGGGTAATGGAATTCTGAAAAGCGGCTTTTTCGTGCGCAAAATAATATTTGTTGTGGCAATGTACATCGGTATAGCCGCCAAAATCAAGATGCCAAAAACAAAACCTGGAAAACCACGAAGTTGGGCGTGAAAAAGTATGTGCCATTGCGCGGCGGAAAAAATGCTGAAATTAAACATCCATTTCAAAATCGCCCATACAATAAATATGTAACACACCGTCCATATAAGTGCGTATTTGTTTTTTTGCAAAAGTTCCAGAATCTTTTTCATTATAATAATTATAGACAATTATAAATATTTGTCAATATTCTTGTTGCCTTTATATCAAAATATGTCTAAAAAGTGCTTTTGTTATATTTGCTTTAATGGTATAATTAAAGGGATATATTATAAGGGGGAGTTTTATGCACCGTTTGATGAATTTGTTTGGTACATTTGTGGCGGGGTTGGGATTGTTTGCTTTTGTTGGCACCGTTTATGCCGCAACACCGGCGGGACGTGCCGCGTACAGCAATGTTACCCAGGCAAATCGTGCCGGGGTTACGACATCTGTGTCTTCACAGCGTATGCCAACAATGCCGACTTTACCGAATTTTACGGTTGGTAATACTTCGGTCGATTTGCCAACAAATGTAACCCCAAGTTATCCTGATAATCCAGATGACCCAGATAATCCTGATAATCCCGATAATCCGGACGAGCCGGATAATCCAGATGATCCGGATGTGCCGGCAACGGAATGTCCGGATGGTGGCGTTGAAAATTCGGAATACAGTGTCGATGATTGTATGGATGATATTTTAATGTGTGTAAATACCGGGGCTTTGCCGGGTGGAATAAACGATTTGTTTAATGAAGATTTGCGTAATTCAATCGTGAATGGTATGAATCTTTGCGCAAGCCAGGTGGAACGCTGTATCGCCGATGTGCGGCGCAACTGTGCAAATGTGTATCGTACATCCGCAGATGTTTGGATTGACTTTAATTCGCGCAGGGTTCAGCCCGCATATTATAACTTTGTATTGCGTAAAACGGGCTTGACACCGAACCAGGCAGAAAATACCTGTCGCTTGTTGGACGTGAATACGTATGGTTCTTCGTTTGATGCCGTTGCAAACAGCGGCAATGTTACCGCCGAATATAATATTCAGGTTGGGGCCTATAACAGCCAGGGTGGAAATATGCTGGTAAAAAATAATCCGTTGGGCGCAGATTTAAACTATGGCAATTCTGGGGTTGATGGTGAACGTGGACATTATGCGCGTTGGGATCCGACAACGGCCGAATGTTGGGTTCGGGTTGCGGCATATAATAAAAATAGTCAAATTAAAAACAGTTGGCTGTTCGGGGCCGCGGGTAATGATCAACCGGCCGAAGTATGGCGCTTGGCAGGGGATACGTTTACCTGTAATCGTGATTTATTTGGATTTTCTTTGATGAATCAAACCAATACCGCCGCCGTCGTTGGTATGGGTGGGGGCGCGTTGGTCGGCGCCGGTGTGGGTGCAATCGCAGGGCACGGTGCGCGTGCGTTTGATTGTACTAAAAATTCACATCGGGAAATGTTGACCGAAGAATTGCGCGCAGATGCAAATTTGGGTTCTATTAGTGAATATCTGGAAGATCCAATTTCGGCCACAGTTGGTGTTATAACGGAAAATCAATGTCGCGAGGTGGTTGAACTCTATAATCGTTTTGTCCAGGTGGAAGAGGCGTTAAAAAAATGTAATACGGTTAAGGTTACATATGAAGAAACCACCATTTATTCCCAAGCCAGCGTGGCCTGTGGAAAGTATGTGGTTTTAGAAGATTGTTTTGCAAATGTGCCGGAATTGGCACCTTGTGTTGGGCGGGGCTTTACCACGGCCCAACAGTGTGCGGATTTTATTGCGGAACAAAATGCCGCAACGGCGGATGCGTTGGCTGGAAATAATTCTGGGAATTCGGAAAATGAATTCTGTTCATTCCAACCACTGAATTTGGCGCGTGCGCGTGGCGAAAGTATATACTGTAATGCCGGTAATGGTGAATGCGTAGGTGCCGTTCAAATTGAACCCGATGTAGAACGATTGGATGATATATTTACTGCGGAAATCAAAGATTTGCTGTTAAATGGTGAAGAATCCAATATGGGTAAAAGCATTGGTATTGGTGTCGGTGTTGGTGCGGGGGCCGGTGGTTTGGCCACGGCAATTACCGCATTCGTTGAACGCAGCAATATTAACTGTCGTGTGGGTGATGGTTTGGCCCAGGTTGGTTATGGAAAATCGTATTCGATTGAATCGTTGAAAGATTTCTATGTTAAGTGGAATTTGAATTTACCGGATACAATTTCGCCAACGGGTACGGCGGTTGATTGTGAATCTTGGAAACGCGCCTGTGGTACGATTACGGATTTGAATCAATGTAAGAGTGCCCAAATAAATTATAAACCGGCCGATGCTGTAACAATGACTTTGGTGCCGACGGCGTGTACTGTGTCGGGCAGTGCGTGTATAGAAAACTATCCGGTTGCCAAATCGTATGGTGCGTGCGAATAATTTTTCAAGGTGTTCGAAAAACGGGGCTGTGCCCCGTTTTTTTGTGGAATGAAGTAAAGTTTTGTTGATGCGTCCGTTCAATTCGTACGTGTGTGATGATAGTAACCGTACATTTTATTCCAACGGACAGGCGGGGGTAAATTTATATGTGCCGGTTGCGTCGGTGTATTCTGTGTTTGTGGGGGCGTACATTATACACGAACCGGCGGGGGTGGATATCAGGCAACTGGTCGTGGTGCCAACAGGTGCATATCCCGTGGGACACGATGTGTTGGCAATGGTTATATATTCTTCCACAATCGTTGTATAGTTCGCGGGGCACGATGTGGATGGCACAGCGGCAAATGTCGCGTATGGCGTAATCGCCAAAAAAAATGTAAAAAATATTTGTTTCATATCTGATCCCGTTTTAGTCGGATAAATTGCCAAACATTGCCGTTCGAAATGATTCATTGTCCCGGCTGTCAAGTGCGCAGTCACGTGCACAATTGCGGGCACAAAAGTCCGCATTTGTTATCGTGTTGTGGAACACCAAAGGTGATACACCGGGTGAAACCAGTTTGCACCAACAATATTTGTCGTCTGTCCCGTTGCTGACAGTCAAGGACGTGGTGGTTTGGCCGTCGATGCTGCCGCTGGTGCTGGAACATTGGCTTATGCCACTTATTGTGATGTTGGTACCATTGGATGTACAGTTTAAAGTCCAATCAACGGCATAAGCACCGGGATAGACATATGAACATTCTGTACCGGAATTTAATGCCACACACTTGGTAACGGCCGTGGCGGGCGAGAATGGGAACGTAAACATCAGTCCCACAATTAATAAATGTTTTTTCATATTCTTATCTCCCTTTTTTCATTTTTGATATGAAAAAAACACCGGAAAGGTTCAGGTGGTTGGGGTTTAAGAACAATCAGTAGTAATTGCGTGGTTTATTCGATATATTCGTCACACCCCAACCGCGTGGGTTGGATCGTTTTTACGTAGTTATGCCAACGCTGCTGATGTGATCCTTAAGCTCGATGTGGGGAAACATCCCGCATCAAGTTAATAATGTCATACGTGGATTGTACTGTTGTTTATATTTGTATCTTTGTAAAAAATCCCGCCAATGGCGGGGATGTTTAATTTAGCATTTGCTGTTAGAAAATTCAATTACAACCTTGCGACACGATTTGTCATATTTTGTGTTGCTGGTACATTGGGATGAACCAACGCCCGATGCGGTTATGTTGTTGGCATTCAGGCCGGCCGTTATCAGTGCGGAACGTACCGCATTTGCGCGTCGTTCAGACAATGGAACATTAATTGCGTCTGAACCACTTTTATCTGTGTGGCCCGTTATGTTGATGCAATATTCTGTTTGATTTTGCAATGCAGTGTTAACATCTGTAACAAATGTGTTTATTACACTTTGTGCATCGGCCGTTAATTTATCCGAATTTAATTCAAACAAATTACTGGCGTTTAATTCGATGGGTTCGATTTCCTTGGGCGTGATAACCGCCGGGGTTACAGATTTCGTGACACATTGACCGTTTGCATCCAGTGTATGTGTTGCCGTTGGGCATTCGCATTTCGGTGGTGTTGTCGTACTTAATACATAACCATCTGTACAGGTGCAGTCGCCGGTTTGCGGATCAACCGTTACGTGTCCCGCAGATGTATCGCATTTCGCAACAATCGTCGGTGTCGCCGGTGTTACACAGGTGTTGTTTTCGCCCGGTAATGTTCCGGATGGACAATCGCATACATTGTTAATGGATATTTTGTCGCCGGGGCAAACCTCGCATAAATTTGTGTTTGCGTTATGGATGTATTTTGAATTTGTGCATACACAATTTGGATATGTGCCGGTTGAATCCGATGGGCATTTGGCGGTTGCCTCGGCATCCGGTAACTTGGCCGTGTTGTCACGCAGTTTTTTTAATGGTTCATATTTGGCCAAGATTTCGGCGGAACTTTCTTGGGGTTTGTCGCCAATGTGATTGGCCAAAATGTTCCCGCCAATTCCAAGTAATGCGCCCGCGCCCGCAATGGCTGCACCCGTACGTAATTGTGATGTGGTGTCGGCCTGTTGCGCGGCCCAGGCGGCGGCATCTGCGCCCGCAGGATTGGCCAGTGCACGTGATACTGATGCGTATGCGCCGCCGGTTATTCCGGTTGCCGCGTTATCATACAGACCAGATGTGGCGGGATCAAGGATAACCTCGGCCTCGATACCGGGTAACATTCCCAATGATTCTTTGCGTAATTTCAAATCTGCGGCCAATGCAGTATATTCGTTATACAATGGCAATAATACATTTGCACCCGGTACAGAAATATTTGTTTCGCCACCAATGATGTTCATTCCCTGGCCATAGTCGCACCGAAAAGTTGCCAGATATGCCGCCATTTCGCGTTCTGCATCCGAATCCGCATTGCGTTCGGCCAATGCAGATGCGACTTGCATCCCGCCAATACCCATTGCACCAATCGCGGCACCACCGATCAATTTGTTTGCGGTTGATTGTTCACGTTCGCGCATTGCATCGGCGTTTTTCTGTAATTCGGCAATTTGTTTTTCGGAATCTTCTTTGGACAATGTTGGTTCTATACAGGATTTTTTATCATTGCTGATACTGAATCCGTCTTTGCAGGCGTCGATTATACAAATCTCGGTACTTGTGGTGGCGTCCCATTCACGGTGTGCCGCGGTTGCGTTTTCCGGCATAGGATCGCAATTTCCCGAAATAGGAACGCATTTTCCATCAGATACATCGTATCCCGCCGCGCATTCCGTGGCATAACAAACCCCGTCACGCAATTCACCCGCGGTTGCGTGCTCGATTTGTGCAAGTTGGGCCGCAGAACAAGGGCCAGAACTGACTTCACAGGCGGTCCCATCAGAGTTCGGCAGATAACCTTTGTTACATTCTTGGATTTTGCATTTTAATGTTTCGTTTTCCCATACGTATTCGGCGCGCTTGGAATTTGTGTCGGTGGCGGTACATTTTTTGCCAACCTGGTCAACACAGGCGTCGCCGATTGTAACCGATGTACACTGGGAATCGGTACAAAATTCTTCGCACGGGCCACCTTCGGCATTGGAGCCCAGGCATACGGCGTTGTTACTGCTTAACTGTACAGAACGCGGATTTTCCAATGCATAGCGTTCAGATGTGCAGACGGTCGGAATGCATTGTTTGCTTGCAATGTCGTATACCGCCAAACGCATATTTTTTTCTGGGTCAGGAGAGCATCCCATAACAACAACGTCGCCCAATAGTATTTCATCGTCTTGTAATACAATGTTCAGATTTGTGCCCGGGGCAACAACCTGGGTTTTGTAGCCAACATATGATATTTGTATATCTGTATTTTCCGGAAAATTATTAATTGTAAAGTTTCCGTCAATGTTCGTTGTGCCGCCAACCCCAGTAGAACCAACCGGAACAATTGATGCACCCGGCAGTGGCAGCCCCGTCGAATCAACAACACGGCCCGATACAGTTATTTCCGCCATCGCGGGCAGGGCGAATAATAAAGTAAATATACTGACCAAATATTTTTTCATATTTTTGTTATTCCCCATTTATCACCGTGTTCCGACACCACGACTTGTTACCGAACGGGTGCCCAATAAGTTATTTGTATTATTACCGTTATTGCCAAAGTTTAATAAACTGTTGTTGTTGCTATTGGTATTGGTCAGGGTTGGTGTTAATGCCGCCTGGAGATCGACAACACATATACCATCAACCAATCTTTGATTTTCGGCACATTCGCATATACCCGTTGTTGTATTAAATTTTCCGCCGTTTGAACACGTACATTTTATGCCATCAAACATTCCGCCCGCGATTTTACAACGGGTTTCCATCTGGTCGTGTGGAATAGCGGTGTTTTCACGGCAACGACCATTAAAATCATCCCATATTTGTCCGTCGCCACAATCGGGGTCTGTGCATATTCCGTCCTTCCACGTGCCACCAACCTTTTCACATTCGGCACGGCGCGCATCCGCAGATGGACGTGATGTGCCCGTTGTTGCGGCGGCCGCATCGGGTTCTGTTTCTTCGTCCGCAGAATCTGTGCCATAATTTTCGTCGTGTTCATCCTTGGCATCTTTGAGTGCGTTTTCAGCACGTTGACGATCGATTGCACGTTCAATTGCGCCGGATGTAATTGCACCCGCCGTAACGCCCAGGCCAGATCCCAGTAATGCAGATGATGCGGATGTCTGGGAACGGGTAAGGCGATATGCGTTTTCCATAAATGTGGTTATATCAATGCCGAACCAGTTTGGCGTGCAATCAAATACATCGCCCGCAAATAATTTTTTGGATGCGTATAATGTTGTATCTTCGCCGGCATAGAAATTAACAGTAAATACACAAGTTAATGTACGTGTGTCAAGTGATGCACCCATCGATTGACATTGTGCCGCCATTTGATCGCGCAGTTCATATAAACGTTCGGTGTCGCGTTGAATTTGTTCTTCGGCATCAACGCGCAGGTTGGCAAATACCTGCATTGCGCGGGACGCCAGACCACTGTCTTGTTCAATGCAATTTTGCGCGATTGTTTCACATTTTGCAATTGCGGCGTCGCCCGCGGATTTGCCCAAACATCCACCAAATGTTGTTCCGCATTCCGTTACAATACAGTCATTATAACGGTTGCCGCAATCAATAATTGCATTATATGATGCCAAACGGGCATTCATATCACGATCTGATTTTATTTCGGATGCAAATAATCTGTATTCTTCGCCCGTGCACGTTACGTCCAAATCGTTGCGGCACGTATCCATTTTATTGCCCCAGATTGTGTCGGTGTCACCACTGCATTCTGTGAAATCTTCACCGCATTTTTCACGCATACACGCACGCAGGCCCATATCACACGCATTTTGATTGCCCGATAAAACACGGTTGGCGGTCCCAACCGCATCCGCCGCGTCCAGTTCGGCGCGCTGTTGACGAACCAATTCCGCCAATGTCGCTGCAGATGTATCGGTGCCCGATGTGCTGGATTCCGTTAAAATTAAATCAAATTGAGATGATTTGTTTTCTATTTCTGGTTCGGGTTCGGACGGCGTCGGTGTTGGTTCCGGTTCTGAATTTTCCGGTTCAGTCGTTGTTGGGGTCGTGGTGGTGCCACTTGCCGTTGTGGTTGGCATACGGCCCGTAACGTTTGGACGGATGGAAACCGTTGGACGTGACGATACGGATGCGCGTGATACAACCGCCGCATCGGCCGTAAATATTCCACACATTGCAAATAATACCGCGTACATTGTTATGCGTGATATTGATGCGTTGTGATAAATTTTTTTATGCATACGTATCATTTTTTATCTTTGTCCGTTCTTAGTCCAACAAATCACAGGCCTGGTTATAAAAATCGCACAACAGATTTGCGTTTACGCGTTCCGATTCGTATCCGTCGGCGCATTTGTTGGGCATATTGCGTTCGCATACCGTTTCGATACAGGCGTTGCGACCCGCGTTATCGGTACAGGTTGCACGTGCATCGTTTAACTTTTTATCGCGTGCATCTTGGTACCAAGTAACCAGATTTTGAATTAATGTGTCTGCGTTTTTAATTGCGGTATCACGCGCAGATTCCATTGCCGTACGTATGTCGGCAATATAGTCGCCACAGTCAGTTGCCTCTATGCTGCAGGTGGAAAAGAAGTTATTAAATGCAGCGTCGTCTTCGCACGCCGCCCAATTCGCGCCACAACGGTTGCTTGCAACAAGGCACGCACGAATTGTCGTTTGGCATCCCGCCGCAGTTGTTGTTTGGCGGGCATTGTCCGCCAGCGTTGCCGTCATCTGGGCGTTTACGCCCGCGGCACGACAAGATTGTTCAATTAATTCATCGTACGCGTCAGATACATCGTCTGCATCACAGCCGTCTATTTTTTGTATGCACTTTGCCGTGGCCCAAGCATAACGTTCACCCGGGTCGGTGGGTGCATCCTCTAGCTCATCGGAACTTAGTGTATATCGGGCAGAGGCCCCCAGTGATAAACTTTGCATTCCGGTGCGAGTTGATGGCGGTTCGCCCGCGCGCGATGTACCACAATATTGGCATCGGGCCGCAGGATTTGATGACACGTTTATTGCGCACGCAGAATCCAAACATCGGGTTAAATTCATCACAGAACACGTGGCCGCCGATGCAAAACCCGGCGCGACAACAAGTCCAATTATTAAAAACAGGGCACTTTTTTTCATTTCTCTCTATGCAATAAAGTATATCAAAAAACAATTTGTCTGCAAAGCGAAAATAAGCAATATTTGTATGAAAAACTTTTATTTGTATATTAATGGTTGACAAATGTTTTGTTTTGTCCTATATTACAAGCGTAAAACAAAGGATTCAAAATGAATTGGAAAAGAATTATTGGTGCCAGTGCAATTGTTATTGGTGGCGTTGCCGTTATTCTGTTGGGGGTACGTTCTTGTCAGGAAAGTAATGTCACAGAATCTATTGAAGAAACGCGTAATACTATTAAAGAGGCTCGGGAAACAATGGAACAGGTTTCCAAGCAAAATGATGCATTACGTGATTCTGTTGCTATGTGGCGCGATTCAACCGAGTTCTATAAACGCGGTTTGGAAGATTGTGAAAACAGCAAGCGCAAGCAGCCAATTAACAAGAAAAAGCCCGTCGTTACACCGCGTCGCGACGTTGTTGTGATACGTGACCAGGATTGTCCTGATAACGAAAATGGTATCAATATTAAATTGCACGATAATGCAAGAAATAATCAAAATATCGTTGTGCAAAATGAATGTGAAAAAGTTGCCGGGGCAGAAATCGTTCTGGGCAATGGTGCGGTAAATGATGGTAACATAATTGTTAATAATGGCGGTAATGTCACAATTAATGATAATATGGAAAAGGTTGATTCTTTGCGTAACGTTATTAATTCAACCCCAAAGGTTGCGGCCGCGTCAAGTGTTGTTATCATTAAAAAGGTAAAAACGTATCAGCGTGTACGCTAAGTTACACATATAAGTAAGTGCGTTTTTGATGACGTCGTATCTTTACGGCGTCATTTTTTGTGCAAGTTTTTTCTAGACATATAATTTCAATGTATGTTAAGATATTTTTTGTACAGAGAGAATTGTTAATGAAATACATCAGATTAGTATTGTTTGCATTATTCTTGATTCCTGTGGGTGGTGCGTTGGCGGCAACAATGCCAAATAATGAATTTATGGTGGCGGCCCAATTGTTGTCTGCGGCAAAAAATGCCGATATTCAACAGGTGCAAAATTTAATAAATGCCGGTGCAGATGTTAATTATGTGGACAGTACGGGATTGTCGCTGGTGTGTACGGCGTTGATGAATAATGATGTGCGGGCGGCGCAAATTCTGCAGATGTATGGTGCGGACGCATCACAATGTGACCGACAGATAAAGCAATATGAATCACGAACGCAACCGACAGAAAGTGGGGGACTGTTCAGCGGATTATCCTCCGCCCAGACGATTTCTTTGGCGGCGGCGGGGGCCGCCGTTGTTGTAGGTGGATTGTTTTTATTAACCGATTGGTTGGACCCGGGAAATGAAAATGATGGCGGGTCGTCGTCCGGTAATCGACCCGGTGGTGACAATGGTGAAAATGGTGGTGGCGCAACAATCGAATCGTCTGAAATACCCGTTGGACCCGCATATTTTACGTCTGATGACGAAATTGCATATAGTACGGCGGCATATCAACAAAACTTGGCACAATGGGATCCAACGGCGGGTGGTATTCGGGCGGTGGATTTTAATTATTTCCGGCCGGGTGTAAAAACAGATTCGGGGGATGACGAAGATGCACCACAAATTCAGCAGACATATTATACAACCGATGGAATAAATTTACCGTTGCAGAATTATTTGTTAATAATGCACGGGTATTCTTCGTTCGCAAATGGTTATATGGGACAATATACTTTTCGGGATGATAAACATAACCCAGAAAAGATTCTTAATACAACAAGTGGTGGTAACCCGATTCGTACGGCGTTAATTACCGCAAATGGTGTGAATCCGGCGGGCTCGGCCGATAGGGGGGCGGGTATTGTTTGGGCCAGTTCAACCGCAGTGAATGCAAATACAGGCACGGTGGATAAATATGCAAACTATAATAATCCGTCTGATGGGGCAATGGGTGACGAAGTTGCAACGGGCGGGTTTGATCTGTCGGGCAGTGGCACCGCAATGAACCCATTTGCAAGCGCGACAGAAAGCGCGTTGGCCAAAATTGTTGCCGGATGGGAGGCGGATGGTCGTGCATATGGTGATTTGTACGGCTTTGCACCAAACAGCCAATTGGCAATTTATCGTACCGGTAACGGCAAAGGTTGGGTTAATATAGAAAATCCAACCGAGGGCGAAAGTGTCGGGACATTAACCGATGGTGGTGCGGCCGGTGTTGCCGGTAAACTTAACCCGGGGGATACAATTACCTTTGGTGGAAAAACGTATACTATTTCGTCTGCGCGCGATGATGCGGGGGTTACGAATCCCACAATTACGGTTGGTGATACGACGTATAAATTGGGCACGGGCAGTGATATGATGCGCGGGGTTTGTGTCGGTGAAGGTACCGAATGCGAAGATGTGTCTGATATTGTGATATACCAGGGAACAGATGGTTATTATTACTTTAATACCAGTGGTGGTGACACAATTGATGGTGTCTATGTTATCGATAATAACAATATATATGCGCAAAAAAAATTAAAAGACATAGATGTAAAAACGTTCGAGGCCCTATTTAATATGCCCAAGGTTTATGAAATTGGGGGGGTAAATGGTTTGTCATCAATTGCGGTGACAACGTTAAATCCGCAATCGCGTAAAATATCTTATACAAATACAGATGGTGTGGAATCTTATATTGCGCTGGTTGGGGGAAATGAACGTACCGCAATGATAAATTTGGTTGATGCATATTATGATGTGGATTCGTCTGATCCACAAAGCCAGGGTCAATATGCAAATGCTGTTTTGGGGAATTATGTTGCCGGAATGCCAATCCTGATTATGCCGGCGGGTGAGTTTGAATATGGGATTGGTGATGGAAAATCGCTTAGCGTGTTGGATGCAACGTTTGAAAATTATGCGCCGGCAATTTACAATAATCTGGAACATCATTTTATGACAATTGTTGCGGTTCAGCATTCTGTTGGTACCTCGGCGGCAGACAGTATTGCAGATTATGGTAATGGTACGGGGGATGATTTTGGGCGGTTGTATTTATCGGCCTGGACCGATACCAAAGGAACAACTGAAACAGATGACGATGTTATGTATATGTCGCGTAAGTGTGGTGTTGCGGGACTGGGGATAAACGGTGTTGATCCGTGGTGTTTTTCGGCCGCCGGCCCAACGGCCGAAATGGCCGTTGCGTCCGCCGCCGGTGCGGTTGCCGCATTAAAGGGGGCTTTCCCATATATGGCCAATGGTGATATATTTACATTAATGGCATTAACCGCAGATGGACCTTATCTTGGTACCGACAGTGCAGGAAATGCGTTCACAACCGATGGATTGGTTTCTTACTTAAAAACTATGTATGCTTTACCGCCCGATGTGGCCGAAGATCAATTAACGGGCCAGGCGTATCTTGATGCCTTTGCCGATATTTATGGGTATGGGATGATAAATCTGGAACGTGCAATGACGCCGGGAAATAAAATTTATTATTATGATGGTGATACAATAAAATCTGATAATGGTAATGCGTATTGGCGTGCGGCGTCAAATACCGTATTCCGTGCGTCGTCGGCATTTGGTGGTGCGCGCGCCGCCACAATCAGTGCCCCGTTCTTTGATGTGTTGGAAAGCGTCGATGGTAAATTGACATTGCCGCGTGTTTGGAAAAATGAATTCGCATTGGCCGCGGATGCCCGGCGTGGTTTATATATGGGTGATGTTTTGGGCGAATTTAAAACCCGGCGTGTGGAACCAAATCGCATCCAATTTGGAAACTTTGGTTTTTCAATGACCGCCTCTGAAAAGCCGTATGCGGATAATCTTGATGGTTTGGATAATATGCGTTTGGATTATACGTCTGGGAATTGGAATTTTGCGGCCGGATATCAGCGGCATTTTACGGATGGGACGTCGCGATTTGATGGGATGTCTAATCCGATTTTGGGATTGGCATCAAATGCAATTACGACCGATGCGTTGTATAATATGAAAAATTGGGCATTTGGGGCCCGGGTGTTTTCAGGCGCAATTACAGATGAAACGATGATGGATAACGATCCGACATTGGCGGCACAATATTTGCCGGCTCGTTTGGGGTTGATGCAGGGGGCCCAGGCCGATATTATCTGGGACGGTGATAATTTTGGTTTTACCGCATCCGTGGGGACGGCGTATGAAACGAATACCGTTTTGGGGGCTGTGTCGGGTGGATTGTTGGATATGGGTAATGGTAATACCGTGTATGTCGATTCGGAATTTCGTTACAGCCCGTCGGATAAAATTTCATTTAAATTGCGGTCTACGTTTGCACGTACAGTCACGGATGCAAGTGGTGAATTTATATTGGGATTGTCCGAAATTGATTCAAACGCCTTTGCGTTTGGTATGGATGCCGGAAATTTCAGTTTTTCCGTTTCCCAGCCACTGGCGATAACGCGTGGGTATTTGCAATATCCGTATGCAAATTACGATGTTGTTGACCTTGGGGATGGAAAGTATGATTTGAATATAACAGATATGCATATTGAAAATGTGGATTTAAGCCCAATCCATCGCGAGGTCAGATTTACCGGTGAATATCGTCATAATTTTGGTGATTTTACCGATGGGGCAATTGGATTTATCTATCGGGTAAATCCAAATAATACGGATGTGTTTGGAAATGAATCTGTTTTTATGATGAAATTAACACATAGATTGGGAATTTAATTTGAATTTTTGTCCGGCAATGTCCCGCGTGTATAAAATATTCGTGGGACATTTTATATGCTTGATAAATATTTTTTTTTGTTTAATATAACTTGACAAAACCAAGGATTGTTAATTATGAAAATTATACAAAGAATAAAGGATTATTTTGCGCCAGCATACAGTGTTAAATATGCAGAACCCACGGTGGATGTTCGGGTCTTGTCGGCAATTGGTAAAGATGCGGTGTTTTTAACTGCATCTAATAAAAAGGATTATTTTTATTATTTCCCTGTAAAGGTAAAGAATATTGATGTTGCAAAATATTTGTTTATAAGAAATGGGATACCGGTTCGTATGCATAAAACAATGTATAACTATACCAAAGAAAGTGTTTTACGTGTTCCAATGACGGCAATTCCCAAAAATTCGCCCCAGCGGAAGTTCGTTGATGCCATAGATACGTATCCAGATTTGATGTCGGCCGAAGAAATTGAATCAACTTTGAGTTTGTTGCGTCGTCAAATGAAAGGATATGAAAGATAATAAAAACGCCCATTTGGGCGTTTTTATTTACAGACGGTTACCATTGCCGTACGTAAAACCGTGTCGCCAAACATATATCCCGGTTGCAGTTCTGATATTATTGTGTTTGGGGCAGGTTTGGAATCGGCGTTTCCCGGGGCATCAACAACCTGGATCGCGTTATGCAGTAATGGATTTAATATTTGTCCAACCGATTCGATTTTTGTAATTCCAATTTGGGTAAAGGCATCATTCATCGCCATTGCCATTGATTTTATTCCCGCATCATCTGGGGCGTGTTCTTGGGCGGCCTGGATGGCGTCCATTACCGGCAGAAACTTTTTTGCAACCGACATCGCGCGATTTCGTGATGCAGATTCAATGTCCAATGCCGCACGGCGACGTGTGTTTTCCAATTCCGCCGCCAGACGTAAAAACTTGTCTGTTAATTCGGCAATTTGGGAATTTAATTTTTCTGTTTCTGGATTTGATTCGGAATCCGATGGTTTCGGCGAATTTGTCGCCGCATTTGCGGCGGCGTCATTCACAGACGTCGATTCGGCCGCGTCTTTTGTTGTTTTATCTGTATCAGAAACAGAAACTGTATCTATTTTTACGTCTTTTTCGTCCATAATAATAACCCGTTATGTTTTTAATATAATCTTATTTTACGCTGGTTATTATAGGTATGAAGTCGTCCGGTTTCAAGGATGCACCGCCAACCAAAACACCATCTACGTTTGGTATTGACATAATTTGTGCCGCGTTTGTGCCCTTGACACTGGCGCCGTACAGTACGGGGGTGCCGCCAAGCCCCATATCCGTCAATGTATCTGCAATTAATTTGTGGGCGTCCGCAATTTCAGAATCCGTCGGGGTCAGGCCCGCACCAATTGCCCAGCGGGGTTCGTATGCGATTATTATATCTGTGCTGACATCGGCGGGAACAGATTCTCGGACACCGGATTCAATTACCGCCATTGTCTTGCCGGCTTGTTTTTCGTCCATTGTTTCACCAACGCAGATAATTGGAATTAATCCCGCGGCCAGGGCGGCAGAGGCCTTTTGCCGGACGGTGCCGTTTGTTTCGGCGTGGTATTGGCGGCGTTCACTGTGGCCGACAATTACATATTTTGCGCCGGTGTCCGCGATCATCGGGGCCGATACTTCGCCGGTGTATGCACCGTGTTCGTGTGTGCTGACATCCTGGGCCCCAAGGGCGATGCGACCGCCATCAATCCCAAGCATTGTGTATGGAACACACAGAACAACGGTGTTTTCTGAATCGATATTTTGCAATGCGTTAACCATTTCACGTAATGCCGTACGTGATCCGTTCATTTTCCAATTTCCTGCGATAACTTTCATTGATTTTCCCTTTTTTTCATTGATTTTTTTGATATTGTTTTGCTATGGTATCGCAAAAGGGGATTAAATGCTAGAATATTTACGTAATGCGGCGGACAAGCCGGTCGCAAAGATTTTAATTGGAATTTTGGCTTTTTCTTTTGTTGGGTGGGGCGTTGCAGAATGGATTTTTGGTGGCGCGGCAAGTGATACAACTTTGGTGCGCGTAGGTAATGCAGATGTTACCATCCAGCAGTTCAGTTTGGAAAAATCGCGTGAATTGGCCGCAATGACTCGCGAACAACAGCGCGAAGTATATGCCGATCCAATCAAGACCCAGGCATTAAATAAACAGGTTATGACAACACTGACCACCCAGGCAATGGCCGATAATCGGGCCGCTGATTTGGGGTTTGTTGTATCGGATGCCCAGATTGCACGTGAAATTCGTGCATTTCCAGAATTTCAAATTGATGGCCAGTTTTCAACATTTGCGTTCGATTCCGTCTTGGCAAACAGCGGATACAGCGAGGCGTCTTTTGCCGATGTTCTGCGTCGCCAGGTTTTGCGTGGATATACACTGGGGGCGATGTCTATCCCGGTCGAAGTGCCCGAATTTGCTGTTCAGGCCGTGTTTGATGCGCGATATGCACAACGTGAAATAGACTATGTGACCGTTGATTTTGATGATTCCAAGGTCGGTAACCCAACCGAAGATGATTTGCGGGCATTCTATGACCAAAATCCGCATATCGTGCCGGAACAGCGTACTGTGTCTTATGTTTTGGTGCCGGCCGAAATGGATAAACCGGACAGTTATGACGCCGCATATGAACAGGCAATCGCCGTCGAAGATGATATTATTGCCGGAAATTCTATGGCCGATGCCGCAGATGCACACGATGCCAAGTTTGTTGCATTGGGGACATTTGATGCGGAAAACAGGCCCGTGGACGAGATTATGAATGATGTAATGTTGGCGCGCGTGTTCGATATGGAAGAGGGGTTGGAAAGTGAACTGATTGAAACCAAAAAGGGCTTTGTCATTGTGCGTGTTGATAAAGTTATTCCATCCCATAATGCGGAATTTGATTCGGTGCGCGATGAATTGGTTGGTGCGTGGAAACGTGCTGAACAGCGTAAACAGGCATATGTCCGTGCAAATGAATTATTGGTCGATTTAAACCAAAATGGTAAATTGGATGGAAAAAAAACAGTAAATGTGACGCGGGCGGCGGGGGCGCCGTTGGATGTGCTGAATGCCGCATTTAATTCTGAAATTGGCAATAATTCTATTGTTAATGGTACGGATGCGTTCTTTGTTTTGCACATAGAAAGTGAAACCGCGCCGGATGCAGATGAAAAAAAGATGGCCGAAATTCGTGTCGAATTAGAAAAAATGATGACCCAGGAAATTGCCGAAGATTATAATGCGTTTTTGCTTCGTGAATATCCCATAGAGGTTAATGAAAAGGTATTCAATCGTTTCTTTGCAAAATAAAAAACCGCCCATTTGGGCGGTTTTTTATCGGGTTTTATTATTTCGTGGTATCGCCCAAAATGCGCCATATTTTTTATCAAAGTCGGCATCGAATCCATTTTTATTTAATGTATATAACCACCAATTTATTGGCCGTATAAGACGTGGTTCGGCGTGCAATAATTCTTCGCCCGTTTTTTGCGCGTTTAATATATCTTCGGATGTGTTGTGTATTGCAACCAGCATACCAACATTTTTAAATTTTTGCAGTGCCATTGGTAATGTGGTTTCTGTCATATATGTTAATGTGCCGTTGCAATATGCCAAATCTGTGATCGGTGGCGGACAATCCAATATGTTTGTTATTTTTATGCGACCGGATTGAAAGTATTTTACATACTTTTGTTCCGATTCGAATTTTTCAACCGGGTATTTCTTGATATCAATTCCGCGGGCGTCCATTCCCAGGTTGGTCGCCTGGTGTACCAATTCGCCAATTGCCGCACCACAGTCAAAGAAAGATTTTGGCATTTTACCGTAATAAGATTGGTAAATCTTTGCCAATTCTGTAACGGGAATGGAATACATAAACCAAACAGAACCGTCTGTTTCGTGAAAAGGATAACGTAAATATGGATATTTTATATCATAGTAAAACATATTGTTGTTATATCATATAATGTGTATAAATCAACGAAATAAAAAACGCCCCCAAGGGGCGTTTTTTATTTATAATAACAATTTTGGGTGTACGCGTATTTGCCGGTAACATCAGACAATTCTTTTCCGGCCGAAATATAACATTGCGTTATACTGGTATTTGTGGCGGCTGTACTGGTGCCGGGGGATGGGCACTGGGTACATCCAGATGTACCATTAGTTGATGTTCCATAATATCCATTTGCACAACGATATGATGTTGTGGCGGCGGTGCAAGAACCATTTTCAAATGTGGCCATTGTTTGCTTTTCATAACCGGTTGCCGTTGTTGTCCACACGTTATATCCACAAATATAGTTTGTTGCCCAAGATGGCAATGTATCAAATATATCCAGTACAGAGCAGATTTTTGGATATGTGTTTGTACACATACAGTTTTCTACGCCATCCGGGCATTCAAATTCAAATTTGTCCATTACCCGACAACCAGATGCTGACATTGTGGTTTTTACGCAACCGGTTTGACCATCTGTGGATGTGCCGCAATATCCGGATGCGCAACGGTATTCAATTGTTTGATTTATACATTCACCATATGAAGTACAAGAATTATTAACACACGTTCCACCTGTTTTTTTTATTTCATATCCCGTGCCATAACTTTCCCAACCTGTATCAACACACGCGGTACAGGGTAATGGTTCATCACAGTCGTCGCCACCACCACCACCACCTGGATTCTGACCGTCACTGCCCAAATCTACACCTGTGACCGGGTCTACGGTTCCGGTAAGATTGTCATTGCACGTGCACCGTTCCGCCCATCTTGGGCAATGATCCCTATAAACATCTGTTATTCTGCATATTGGTGGATTGGCATTGTTACATATACAGTTTGGATTGTTGCCAGGAAAAAATTCTAAATCCTCCGCAGATGGACAGCCATTGAACCAATCTTGTGTTATACATCCATATGAATGTGCGACACGTGGTAATACCAGTAATATTAATACCGTAAAAAATATTTTTTTCATTTTTCCCCCATTAAAATGACCGTTTGGATTCGTCAAAAAGGGGAAATAAAAAATCCCGGAAATCCGGGGTTTTTACAGGTAATAAAAAAGCCGCTTGTAAACGGTGGTTTTTTTTCGGCTTTGATTTACGTTTATTTTACCCCAATTTCTGCGGGCGTGTCAACTGTATTTTTGTTGTTTTATATCGACCGTTTGGATTCGGCATAATTAAAAATATAACCTGTTGTTTTTACTGGGGGAATAAAAATGAATGTAACCAGAATTTTTACATTGCCAATTTGTTTGGTCGCATTGATTGTGATGGAACATAATGCTCGGGCGGTTTGGGGAACCGGGATTTATACTTGTTATGAAGAATATGAATGTATATCGGATCCAAGATGTGCATACGATGTTGAATGTTGCCCAACGGGACGTTCTCAACAGGTTCAGGATGATTGCGGTTCGTATCGCGGATGGCATTATGATTCAAATACAAAACTGTGTGTGCGAGATGCCATAACGTCAAGCGATGAAAAGGGCACATATACGCAATATTATGGTACCTGTTCGCCAAGGATGCGTTATGTCACTTGTTATAATTTTAATAGTTCACCCCAAGGTTTGACGGGGTGCATATCTTGTGATGATTATGGTTACTGAAATGGGGGATAAGGTATGAAAAAATTTTTTGTTTTTATGATTGCCATAATGTTTTTAACGGATGCGTATTCTGATTGTGTGGCGACAAATCGTGTGTATACATCCTGTAATTCCGGTTATTATTTAAGTAACGGGGATTGTTTCGAGTGTCCAAAACCGGGAACCGAGTCGATTGGCGGTACCAGTGGTATAACCGGATGCTTTATACCCGCGGGCGTTTCGGGCGAAGATGAATCGGGTCCGTTTACATATACTGCAGATTGTTATTATGTTAATTAAAAACGGGGCAGCGCCCCGTTTTTAATCGTTTGTGAAATATATTTCACGCTGGGATTCAGATAATGATTGCATAGAATCAAACATCTTGTCCGCGGCAGATTCGTCAACCGGGGCATTACCCGGACGGGTCGAATAATCCGCGCCGTTTAAAACGATTATACGACTGGGTAAAATATCGTTGCCATTACATTCTATGTAATATTTTGCCATATCATAATATTTGCCATAGCAGTTATTATCAACCGTTGCAATATATCCATATTTTGCCAATTCGGCACAGGTTGGTGGGTTGCCGTACGTGATTTCGCCATTTTCCAGATATGCATCCACGTCGTCCGAATCCAAAATGCCGTTACACCATACGCGTACATATTCACCGTTAACAGATGCCATCGCACCATTGTTTGATGTCTTGCGTACACCAAAGCAATCACCATTTAATATATCCGTGTCGAAATCGGGGCTGATATTTTTTCCATCTTCGATGTCCGTACGACTGACCGCGACAGGAATGTCGGCACCAGATGTCAATGCATCGGGACATATCATCTTCATCCCCCAGCATCCTGTTTTATTGTCCCATAATTCGCGATCAAATCCGGCGCCCATTGTTGCATAGCATTTGGTTGGATCCAGTTTACAGACCGTGCTTTGTTCCCACCAGTTAAGTGATGCAGCAATCGATGTCGATGCAGCCATCATACAAATTACAGAAATTGCAAATATCTTTTTCATCTTTTTCTCTTGTTATTAAATTTTAACAAAATTTTTTTATCAAGGCAAGATAACATATTTGTATTTGTTCTTTTTTATGGTGAACGGGTCGCGATTGGGACACTCTCGGAATCTGCACAATAACCCCACTTGGTATTAGAACCAGTTTCGTCATAGAAATATTTATGTAACTTGTGCCCGGTTTTGTCGTGTATGTCGTCGGGACCGCCCGTTTCTGGGTCGCCGGTTTCATCAATCCAAGGGGTATCAACCCACGTACCTTCAAGACGTTCACATTCTGCAGATAGAGATTTGGCCATATCAACACGAATGGCGTCCATAACAATATTAACATCCTGGAGAACGGTGTTCGGAATCGGCGTGTTAAAACTGGTCGAAATTTTTTCGTATTCTGATGGACGCAGGCATACCTGGGTTGCATATTTTACCATTTTTTGATACAAGCTGCCGGCATAGTCGGTGCCACAATCTTTATCAATTTCGGCATCGAAATCACCCGTACATACTTTGTCCGCCAAATTGCCTTCGCACGTACATCCAAGCGGACAGGCAAGACAGGCATTGCCCGCAACAGGTATATTGTTATGTTCCCATTCGCCATCGGCATTCTTGGTTGCCATATAGTAGCCCGGATTACACGATGTATATCGTTTGTACGTTGGACAGGAATATCCCGGTCTTATTGGTTCTTCGGGTTCGGTATCTTCTTCGTCTGAAGCGTCTGTGTTCCACTGCAATTGGTTACAATATGGTTTTGCCGCGTATATCGCATCGCCCGGTGCATAAACACGACATCCGTATGGATAACTGTGTACTGTATCGTTGCTGGGGACGGTGCACATATCGGTGGCAAATGCCTCTAGTAAAGATTGACATTCGGCCACAATCTTTTGATCCGTTATGTCGTGCATCGCAGTAAGTAATAATTCCAAACCATCACTGTTCGGGTCACCGTACAAATTACTGCAGGCGTATAATTTTTCTTCGCACAGTTCTTCGGACAGTTCAAGACGCGAGCCAAGTAATAATTCTTCTTTGACGTTACTGAAGTCTTTTAGCGATTCGCTTTGTTCATCGTAACAGGCATTTACAACATCCAAACATTCGTTCTTGACATCGCGGATTTTATTTTGCTGGCCCTGATAGATTTCAACAATTGCCTGGCGAACAAATTCATCCCATACCTCGTCCGCGATGTCGCGACACGTTTCCAATCCACGTTCTGCGTAAATACGTTTGTTGTTTAATTCTGCAACAATCATTCGATTCGTTGCGTTTGTCATAACATCGCCTTCAAGTGAAATCTGGTTCCCCAATTGATAAAAGTCGGGTGTATAAATTGGTTCGCCTGTGTCGCGATTTAAATAACGTCCCGTTATGTCAAGACAGTGTATATAATTTTCGCCGCATACCGTGTCTGCGGTGATGTCGGTTCGTACCTGGGCAATACAGTCGTTAATTTCGGTGGAATTGTGGGCGTTATAATTTTCAAGACGGGCCGTGTTCATTTCGCGTTCGGTTTCGCGGATGCTGCTGTTGGCCTGGACCAGTTGGCCGTCCAATGCATTCAGTAATGTAGAACAATCATTTTCTATGTACATTCCGTATGCAGATACAACCATATCCAATGTTGAAGCAGATGGACATTGTTCAGAAACCAATTCAAGACATTGGGCGTGAACGGCGTTATATAATGCCTCGCCGGTAAGGTTGGCAATGTTTTGACCCGATGCCAAATCGGTCGTTGCCCATATTTGGTTTATGTCGCCCGCAATATCCAGTGTGCCAAGGGTGGATAATGCCTGGTTCTTGGATGATGATAGTATTTCGCGTATACCGGCCAACTGTTGCGATGAATTGGATGTGTCTTCAAGTATCGCAAGTTCCCCTTCGGTTGCGTTAAGCATTGCGTTAACTTCTTCTGCACTTTTGGGAATAACCTCTATATTCAAATCGTGAAAATCCTGTAATTGATAGGATGTTTGGGCCAGGGCGCGTTCGCGTTCTTGGATCGTGTTTAATCGTGATGAACATATGCACCGACGATATGAATCATTGGCCGTGGCACAAAATTGGTCCATACAGGTAAAATATGCATTTCTGCACGTGTTATACCCCGTCCCAAATGTGTTTGTTACAGTTGATGGGGCAATTGTTGTTGCGCGTGCACTGCGCGCCGGACGTGATGACGTGGTTTGTGTATTGTGCGGCGCGGTATTGCGTATAACAGTTGTGGTCGACGTACTGCGCGCCGTGTTTGACGGCGTGGATGAATTGCGGGCGACCATCGCAGAACGTACAGATTTGTCAGATTGGGTGGTTGCGGTGCCGCGGCCAGTTGTGGATGTCGTGCGTGTTACAGTTCGATTGCCCATATCACGTGTCACAGAATCAGTTGTTCGACGGGTTGCAACCTTGGCAGATGTTGGTGTTGGGGTGCGCGATGTTCGGGCAATAACCGTTTGGGTTGTTGTGGTGGCGGAATTATCCGTTGACGTGCGACTTACCGTGTTTTCACCACGAACCGCAGCGTCGGCATTTGCGATGCCGATAAAACACGCAACGACAAAGAATATAATATTCTTCATTCCTTTCTGTATATATTATAAATAAATGATAACAAAAATATGTTTTTTTGAAAAGCGATATTTGTATTCAGGGCGTAAGTTTTATAATAAAAAATCCCGCCGATTGGGCGGGGTTAATTGCCTTCGGTGCCATCCGCAGTGGAACGGTTCCGTTCAACAAATGTAATGCGCCCCTTGTCTAAATCATACGGGGTCATTTCAACACGTACGCGTTCGCCAACATTAACCCAAATGCGTAACTTGCGCATTTTGCCACATACGGTTGCCAGAATTTCGTGGCCGTTTTCCAATTTTACACGAAACATTGTGTTCGGTAATTTGTCAATAACCGTGCCACTGAAAACAATAACGTCATCTTTTGCCATATATTTTCCTATGTATTTACTTAAAATTTTTTCGGCTTATATGATATTATTTTGCGGAAATAAATGCAAGTTGTTTTTATATGCTTGCACACGGGCGGCGCATTTGATAAAATTATGTGTAATTAATAGGGTAGGTGGGACGTATGAATTTTAGAATTTTCTTTGCTTTGTTATGTTTCTTGCCGGGGGTTGCGGATGCCGCAACGCGTGATAATGCCACGGTTCGTATCGGTGTAAACCGTATGGCCCAGGCCGCATCACGTGCACCAAATATGTCGGTTGATTTGTCTGAATCGTCCGGTGGAAAGACGTCTATGCCAACGCTGAATATTAATCCCGGTATTTCTGGGTCCGGTGGCGGGGGAACAACAAATACAACCCCGAATGTAAGCGGCGATGTTACAACGGGTGGAACAACCACGGATACAACGGTTGCCAGTGAAAGTTGTCGTGATGCATATCGGGCCTGTATGGATGAATTTTGTTTGCTGGATGAATCTGAGGGTGGACGCTGTGCCTGTTCGTCTAATATAAATCAATCAAAGTCGTTGATTCAGGAAATCCAAGAAATCCAAGAAGAGGCAGATTTGTTATATACCGAGGGTGTTGAACGTGAACAAATGGGGGCCCAGGCGCGTTTGGTTTTTGGCGAGAGCGAGGCCGCACAAAAAAGTTCGCGTGTTTCCGGCATAAACTTTATGGATTGGATAAACAGTGGTACAGAAGATACGGGCGTGTCATTGGGCAGTGACAGTGATATTGGTGATCCGCTGTATGCGATGGCGTCTGAATATTGTGCAGGTCGGTTGGCGGCCTGTGGTGATGATGCAGAAATGGAAGAAATGTTATATGCACGTCAAATTGTCCAGGATTGTAAATCGTTTGAATCCTATTTGGCGGATCAAAAGTCAATTGCAGAATTAAATTTGCGTACGGCCGAGGCCGCTGTTCGCCAGGCACGTTTGGAAATGTTGGATACAACAAATAAGTATAATCGTGGTGAATGCTTGTTGGCGTATCGTTCCTGTATTGCGGACAAAGGCGGTTGTGGCGTAAACTTTGAAAACTGTTTGGATGCAGATTTGTTACAGCGTCGTGCAAATGCCTGTGAAAATGTTTTGGATCAATGTATGGCGGTGCGTGAATATGTTTTAAGCGATTGGCAGGAAGAAGCCGTCAGTATTCTGACCGATGCGGCAAAATATGCCGACAGAAATGCGCGTGCAACCTGTTTGGCACGAATTCAATTGTGTTTGGAAGACGGGTGTTCCACGGAAACAAATTCGGCCTGTTTGACCGATGTTAATGTTGCGGCCGGAATATGCCCCGTTATTGATGAATGTGAAGCAATGATTCCGGGAATTAAATCGGTTGTAAATGATAAATTGGGATATTTGCGGACACAGTTCTGTCAGAATGACGTTGATGCGTGTTTGCGTGACAGATGTGGCGAAAATTTTACCGCGCCGGAATGTGTTGGTAAAAGTCCGCTGGAAATTGCGGAATTATGCCCCCAGGATATGTTCCCATCGTGTAATAATGAAACGCAATTTGATATTATTGTCCAGGCGGCTATGTTGCAAATGGATTATCAAATGCTTCAGGGGTGTTTGAATTATTTCAGTGAACAATTGGGCGCAGTTTGTGGAACGGATATGTCGTGTCTGCCGACAGATACCCAGGTTGCATCATTGGTTGCGGTGCCCGAAGAACAGGAAGATTTGGCCGCGTTGCGCGAATCTGTGCGTGCCAATACCGAGGCCGCGGTTGAAGAATTCTTTGAACAGTTTGAACAGGACAAAACCGTTGCCGCCTGTCAAGACAGTCAAAAGCCGGCGGATCGCAGCAGTTTGGGCGACAGCGTGTTTAATAGTGCCAAAATGATTGCGCAAATTAATGCGGAGAATCGCGCAATGCGTGAACTGGAAACGAAAATTGCCGAATTGTCACGTGAACAGGATCTGGAAGAGGCAGAAGAAAATTGCTATAAATTGTACCAGGTTGAAACACCGGATGAATCCAGCAAGAACTATAGTTATATCCGCAGTGTATCGTTTGAACCGGCGTTGCGTAACTGTCACGTTTGCCGTATGCAACAGGTTTGCGAGGTTGGCGGACAATCCAAGGGTGCCGCCGGTGCCCAGGGTGCCGCCGGTGGATTGGCGGCGGGTGCCTCGGCCGGAACAATGGTATCGCCCGGATGGGGAACTGCAATTGGTGCCGTTGTTGGTGCCGTTGGGGGATTCTTTGCGGGACGGGCCGCCGGCGGTGAAGAAGAATTCTGTCAAGAAATAGAAAGTTGCGAGGATATTAATATGTAAATCCCGGGGTTACGGCCCCGGTTATGTGCGCTTTGTGCATATTATCGGAGAATACATAAATGAAAATAAAAGTGATAATTGGGTCTGCGGTTTGTTTGGCTTTGGCGGTGGTGGCGTTAAACTCTTATGGGGTGGCAACATCCAGTGGCCAGCGTCAGTCCGCAATACGTCAGGGTACAACCGTTCGAACCAAAATAGAGGCGACCGGTTTATATGACCAGGCCTGTTATGATGCTTATTTTGGTTGTATGGATCAATTTTGTATCACAGATAATGCCAGTGGTGGTGCCTGTAACTGTAGCGACAGCGTTTTTGAATATGATTCTGAATTGGCGGAAATTCAAGAAATCTTAAACGAAGCCAATCGGTTGCGCACAGAAGAGGTTGAACGTGTGCGCGCCGGCGCAGATGCGGATATTATTTTTACCGGTGAACGTCGATATGATGCCGAAGGTAATATTGTTGATGAAGATGAATTAACCGCCGAAGAAGAAAAGGCGCAAAAACGCGCAGACCTGTTGGCGTTATTTAATACCAATATATATGATGACATTTATGAACAGGAAAGTACCGTTGCCAATATGGCGGATTTAAATGGTAATGAACTGTATGTTGCAGCAAATGATTTGTGTGTTGCCCAGGTGCCGGATTCCTGTGCCAAGGATATAGAATTTTTACAGCAATTGTATTCGCGCCAGATTACGTCAGATTGCCTGGGGTATAAGAATTCTTTGACGCAACAGCGCGCCAATGCAGAAATTGAATTGGCATCCGCAGAATCCGAAGTGCGCCAGGCTTTACAGGAAAGTTTTGAAAGTGCAAATAAGTATGATTTGGGACAATGTATGGTTGAATTTCGTCATTGTATGCAGACCGAAGATGCCTGTGGCGAAGATTGGGAAAATTGTGTCGCAACAATCGCGATGGAAAATATGCAGAATAATGTCGCAACCAGTACCGCCGGTACAACGGTTGAAACCATCGATACGTATGATATAACCGCGTCAACCCTGGAAATGTTAGAGGCCAAACGTCCCATATGTGAAAATGTGTTGGATCAATGTGTGGCGGTTCGCGATATGGTGTGGCCAAACTTCCTGCGCGAGGCCGCGCCAACAATCAAGGTCGCGGAAAGTTATGCCGAATCCAAATTTCGCCAGTCGTGTTTGACATCTATTTCTGAATGTATTCAAACGGCGTGTCGTGATGATATTGCAGGCAAGGGGGTCGCAACAATGGATGCCTGTTTGTCGCGACCGGAAATGGCCCGCAGTTTTTGCAAGGTGGAAATTGATCCTTGTGAACGTATGGAACCGTTAATTTGGGGGTATGTTGAAGATAAGTTGGCCGCAATGCGGGTGGATGCCTGTACGCAAGAGGTTAAAGATTGCTTTACCGATGAAACGCGTTGTGGGCCGAACTTTGAAAATTGTATCGGTATGGACTATGAATATATTCACGAGATTTGTCCAATCGACAGTTTAGTTGTTTGCAAGGCCAATAATCCTGCGTTTTCTATGGATGATTTGGATGATATGTTGATGGGGCTGTATCTGAATATTGATAATGCAATGATGGATCAGTGCCAGGAAATTGTTGATACCAAAATGGCCGAAGTTTGTGGCAGTACAACCGACTGTAACCGATTCGCAAGTGATGATACAATTGGTACCGGTTCGTTGCGCAGTCAAAAGGATGGAACAACGTATCGTGTAACCGGTATGATTTCGTTTGGCAGTATTAAAATGGGTGGCAGTAATGGCGAAACCATTGATGATGGTCAGGGCGGAAAAATACGGTTGGGCCCCGGTGAAATTGGTGTGTCTGAATATATCGCGCAAATTCGTGAACGTAATGCGGGTGTTGAAAATGCCGAAGGTATAATATCGTCTATTGAAGAAGAATTGAACAATATTGCGGGAACCATTAATCGTACTATTGAAATGATAGAAGAAGATCCAGAAATTCAGTTTTGTGTTAATGGGCGCGATTTGTCACAAATTACCGGGGAAAGGGGTGAAACTACGTCCGGACGGTTCCCGAATCTGTTGAATCAAATCAAAATGCAGATTGCGGTCGCTGCCCTGCGCCAGGCCCAGGATAATTATAATACTAAATTAAACTATGAAATTGCCGAGGCAACCAAAAATGCATCAACTGATTTGGCGCAGTATATGTGTCAAAAAATCGCAGAAAATGGCGGGGCCGGTGGCGGTGATATAAATGCATCAACACCGTTGGCACCGCCGTATGCAATCAGTTATGATGTTGGATCGGGGCTGACCACCGAAGATTTGGCCAAGGGTGGTGCCGGTGTATTACAGGCAGATGGTGTTTCGTTTACAAATGGTGGATATCTTGGCGGGGCCAGTATGTCGGGCGGTGGTATGACCAAAACTGTTCGTGCGATATTCAGCCGTGAAACAAGAACGTGTCATATCTGTACGCAAACAATAACCCAAGATTGCAAAACCACAGGCAGCAGCAGTTGGTTCCATAATAGCCGGAATACCAGTTGCACAACCAATGCATCAGACGAGGTTTGTGAAGATATTGTTATGTAAAAAATAAAAGTCCGCAAAATAGCGGACTTTTTATTTTGGATAATAATTTCCTCTAGACATTTTTTGTAATAAATGTGATATTATATGTGCGTAAACGAACAAAAGGGGTAATGTATGAAAAAAATTTCTGTTATGGCGGCGGTATGCGCATTGGTTACAGGTGTGGCCAGTGCTGATTTTAAGCCGAATAATCCACAACAAATGGGGCCGTCGGCACGTGGTGGCTTTGTTGGCGGGGCTGAAACAATCGCCACAGTAAAACAGGTTAAAGAAATGCGTGATGATGTGCCGGTTATTGTCCAGGGTAATATTATCCAGCGTATGGGTGGTGAAAAATATTTGTTTGAAGATGCAACAGATTCAATCACTGTTGAAATTGATGATGACGATTGGCGTGGTCAAACGGTTTCCCCATCGGATACAGTTAAATTGTATGGCGAGGTTGACGCCGGTCTGTTTAAAACAGAAATTGATGTTGACTATGTCGAGAAGTTAAATTAAATAAAACCGCCCGAATGGGCGGTTTTTTTGACGTGATTTATTCCACGATTTAATTGGGGAATAAAAATTGGGGCGGGGCTTTGGGTAAGCAATAAAGAACCGTCATATCGAATGTAATTTTGAAACATTTGGGGGGTGTAAAAAGCAATTGCCAAAGTCCGTGGTTTGGTGATTCATATTTTATTATAAGTATAAAAAATCCCGCATTTGCGGGATTTTTTTCAATTGTAATAACAGTCATTTGTAAAGGTATAATCGCCTGTATTGTCGGACAGTGCTGTATTTTTTGGAACATAACATTGTATTACGTAGTTTGCGGGTGGCGTACTGGTTCCCGGTGCGGGACAGGAAATGCATCCGGATGTACCATTAGTTGATTTTCCCCAATATCCCGTGGCGCAACGGTATTCAATTGTTTGATTTATACATTCACCATATGAAGTACAAGAATTATTAATACAGGTTCCACCTGTTTTTTTTATTTCATATCCCGTGCCATAACTTTCCCAGCCTGTATTAACACACGCGGTACAGGGTAATGGGTCGTCACAGTCGCCGCCACCACCTCCACCCTCTGGATATACTGGGGCACCGGTGTCTGGATTTACGTCGCCCCTTTCTCCGCTGGTACATTGGCATTGTAGATTGTCTGCGCCATAGTAATTTGTTGGGCATTTCCCATCATATATATCCGTCATCCTGCATATTACCGATGGTGGTCTTGAACATACACAGGTTGGGTCTTCTGCTATTGACCCCCAACCCAAATCACGTGCACTTGGGCACGTATCTTGGAAAGTATTTGTTACTCTGCAGGCATATTGGGTTGCATCTGCAATATTTGGCAGCATTATTATGATCAGTGAATAAATAATTTTTTTCATTTTTCCCCCATTAAAATGACCGTTTGGATTCGGCAAAAAGGGGAAATAAAAAATCCCGGAAATCCGGGGTTTTACAGGCAATAAAAAAGCCACTTGTAAACGGTGGTTTTTTTCGGCTTTGTTTGTATTATATTTTATCGAATTTTCGGTATTGGCGTCAATGACTTTTTTGTTTGTATAAAAATATTGGGGCATTGCCCCAATATTTATCGATTCGTTAATTGCAGTTCTATACGGCGGTTTTTTTGTAAACTTTCGGCATCTGTGCCCAGGGCGACGGGATGTAAATCGCCAAATCCACTGGGGACCAGACGGCGTCTTGATACACCATCGCGTGCCAATTCTTTGGCAACCGCATTTGCACGCAACAGGGACAGTTCCATATTGTTTGAATAACCACGCGTGCCGGGGACAACCTGTTGACGATCTGTATGGCCATCAACACGTATAATCCAGTTTATATTTGATGGAATTTTGTTTTCTAGGTCCTTGATTACGTTTGCAATTAAACGCAGTTGATTTTTTCCTTCGGGTGAAAGTGTGTATGAACCGCTGCTGAATAAAATGTCGCTGGATATTATAAAACGATCGCCTTCGGTTTGGATAAAACTGTCGTCGCCCAAGGCATCTTTTATGGCCTTGTAAAATACAGATTGGTATTTTGCGACATCGTTCAGTTCGGCAACTTTATCGGCCAAAGCCTTGTTCAGGCGTGTTGACATTTCAACGTATTGAATGTCTTTTTGATGTGCAGCTTCTTCTGCTGCATCAAGTGCCGCCTGTAATTTATTTAATTGGTCGGCCAATTCTGCGCGCTGGGTGGCCATTTGTTCTTGGAGTGCGCGCCGTTCCTGTTCCAGTTCGGCCGTGCGCTGTTTATCAAGGGTGGCCTGGTTCAATTGGGTGGTAAGATTCGCAACCTGGGCCTGTAAATCTGTTCCCTGGGATTGCAGTTGGGCAACCTTGGATTCATATTCGGCGATTAATTCGTTCATACTGACGTCAACCTGGGCCAATTCTGTGGACAGTGCATCGTTATTAGCCGCCAGGTTTTCTAATTCTGTGCGCGCCAATACCAACAGACGTTTTGCTTCTTCTTCATCGGCGGTCATTTGAACAATTCGTTCGGCCTGTTCTGCATTTGTTTTTTTCAAATCAGCAACGGTTTTGGCACCGGTATCACGGTTAAAAACACTGGTCGTGGTCCACAAAAATACAAATATGATAAGTAAAAAGATAAGTATTATTACCAAGTTCGAAAATAAATCTACGAACGCAGGCCACGCATTTGTCTTTTCACGAAATCTTATGTTCAACATTTTTTCTCTCTCTTGTGGTTTTTATTTAGGTCAGTTCCGAAAAAGTTTGTTTTAATTCCCGAACACTGTTGTTTAATTCTGTTGTTGCGTTTTGTATCTGGGGCAGTACGGTTGCAACCGTGTCTGTGGCGGCAACACTGGTATGGGCAGACAAGTAATCTTCTAGCTCGCGATATATACCGTTTTGGGCCAATTGCACCTGGAGCCCAAGAAAACCAATGGCCAAACTGCCCGCAAGGCCCATTAACGAACTGGTAAACGCGGTGGCCATTCCCGATAATGGGCGTGTTAAACCCGCCTGCATATTCTGTAAAACCGATTCGTCAGAAAAATTTAAATTGCCAATTAAGTCCGCAAAACCGCCAACCGTTAAAATTAACCCCCAGAATGTGCCCAGTAACCCCAAAAATATCAACGTGTTTGTTATATAACGTACGGATTCGCGCGAATCTTCGAACCGTAATAAAATCATATCCAGCATTCCGTTTAATGTTGTTGCAGATATGCGAACCGGACGTGCACGTAATATTAATGCAACCGGACGCAGCAGATGGGGCGGCAGGGGCGCATTCTTGCGCCCGGCAAAGTATGCACGGGCCCATTTGTATTCAGGTAATAACTTGAACATTTCGACAAAACACAGACCAATACCAAAAATTGTCGTACCAATAATAATACCGTTTAACAGAATGTTTGCCGATGCAACACGCAAAAACGGTTCGTAAAATAAAATCAGGCCCGCCACCAATAATGCCGTGAAAAACGCCATACGATTTAATGCGCGATGAAATTGGTTGGTCATATATCTCTCTTCTTTTTGTGTTTTGTACATATATATGTTAGTAAATTTTGCAGATTTAAGTCAATAGAGATTGTTATTTTTATATTTCGATTTATTTAATATAAATAAATCCAAATATATTTTATCTTTTTTCTTGATTTTATTCGATTTTTCGGCATAATGGGTGGGATTCCTGCTGGCGACGTGGGGTCGTCGGCTGCCTATTAAACCAAAGGAAAACATATATGGCTTACTATGAAAGTGTCCTGGTGTTTCGTCAGGATCTGACCGAGTCGCAGGTCAAAGAAAAGGCGACAAAGTACACCGATATTATCAAAGAATTGGGCGGTGACGTTAAATCTGTGGAATTTTGGGGCTTGAAAAATTTGGCCTATATTATTCGTAAAAATCGCAAGGCACATTATGTTATGCTGAATATCGAATTGCCGGGCGATAAAATTGCAGAACTGGAACGTCGTTCACGTATTGATGAAGACGTTATTCGTTTCTTGAATGTGCGTGTTGATAAGTTATCTGATACACCGTCGATTATGATGAAAAAGAATACAGAAGAGGTGGAATAATGGCAGTTCGTGCAGCAATTTATCGTAAAAAATCAAACCCACTGAAGGGCAAGGTTATTGACTATAAAGACATTAAAACTTTGTCACACTATATCACAGAACGTGGTAAAATCGTTCCGTCACGTATAAGCGGCGTTTCACAAAAAGATCAACGTGAATTGGCAACCGCAATCAAGCGTGCACGTCATTTGGGATTAATGCCATTTGTTCGCAATAATTTAGGCTGATTCTGTGGCGATTTGTTGTGTTCACAGTTCCTTGTGTATGTTCGGTATACGTCGGAACTGAAATGAATGTTTCCAATTCGCGTACATAATTATCCAACACACACTTAGTATTTGGGTTTAACCCTAACTTGAAATAAAGGACAGATAAAATGAAAGTTATTTTGACAGAAAAAGTTACAAAACTGGGTAACATTGGTGATACAGTAGAGGTTAAAACAGGTTTTGCACGTAATTACCTGTTGCCGATGGGCAAGGCGATGCGTTGGTCACGCGAAAATGTTGCTTTGTTCGAGGCGAAAAAAGCCGAATTGCAGGCACGTCAGGATGCCGCACGCAAAGCGGCCGAGGCCAATGTTGATGCGGTTAAGAATGCGAAACTGTATATGATTCGCCAGGCGGGGGATACCGGTCAATTGTATGGATCTGTTTCCACACGCGATATAGCACGTATGTTAAAAGATGTTGCAAATGTTGTTGTTGAATCGGCCCAGGTTATGTTGGGTGCGCCAATTAAATCGGTTGGTGTTTTTGATACCCAAATTGCTTTGCATCCAGATGTTATTGTTCCGGTTAAAATCTATGTCGCCCAGACCCAGGATGAAATTGATGCGCTGGTCGCCGGCAAGGTTTTAACATTCGGTACCAAAAAAGTTGAAGAAGATAATATCGATGCAGAAAAGGTTGAAAAGGTCGAATCTGAATCAGCGGATGCGGCCCCAGAACAACAGCCGGCAGAAGCCGAATAATTTAAAAAATCGCCTGTACAGGCGATTTTTTAATTATTGTGAAACCGTGCCACAGATGGACAGGCGATATTTATTCTTTTGCGAATAGTTTACCCTTATTCCAGCGGACAGGCGGCGGTATATTCATATGTGCCGGTGTTGTCGGTATATGTTGTATTTGCCGGTGCATACATTATGCACGAACCCGACGGGCTTGACACCAGACAACTGTCCGCCGTACCGGCGGATGCATATCCCGATGGACAAGAACCATCCGCAATATCCATATATTCTTCCACCACCGCGACATAACCCGATGGGCACGAAGTGGACGGCGCGACGGCAAATGATGCACACGGCGCAATTGCAAAAAATAATATAAAAATTCGTTTCATATTCGCCACCCCAATTTAGTCAGACAGATTACTGAACAACGCGGACCGGAAAGACGTAGGGATCTGAGCGTAGTACGCACAGTTGTACGCGCAATCGTCCGCGCAAGTATAGGCCGACAAGCTCGCGTTGTTGAAAACCCAGCGCGACACCGCAGGTGAAATCATTCTGCACCAACAATATTTGTTATCATCACTGGTTGTACTGATTGTAACGGCGGTGGAGGTTGCACCCTGTGAACCACCGTTTTGCGAACCACAAAATGCAACACCCTGTATTGATACGCCACCGCAAGTTGCGGACCAATTTGATTGACCGTGTTCGCCCGAATAAGTGGAACACGTTGTTGATGACGTTAATTTTACGCATTTGGTGACGGCAAACGCCGGTGGAATTATGGCCACGCACAGCAGGCCGGCAATTAATAAATGTTTTTTCATATTCTTATCTCCATTTTCTTTTGTTTTTGAATAAAGAAAACCACCAGAAATCTCAGGTGGTTGGAGTTTAAGAACAATCCAATAAATTGCGTGTTTTATTCTGTATATTCAACACACTCCAACCATTATGGTTGGATTAGTTTTTCGTCCGTATTACAGACGTATTGGATGGGTTCTTAAGCCCAATATGTGAACACCACATATCAATGTTTATTATTATCACAGCCTGTAAATAAATCAACGATAAAATCATTCATTGGCGTTTGGCAATATTATTTGTATAATACCACACGATATGAAATTGGAATCAAGCGGGATTTTGATAAATTTGCGACCATTGGGCGAACGCGATGCGTTGGCACGTATCTTTACCGCTGATTTTGGTGTTGTGTGCGGAATGATGCGTGCGGCACAAATTGCACGTAAAAATAAACCACTGGTTGGCCAGGTTGGCGGTGTGGTTTGGAATGCGCGTCTTGATTCCCAGTTGGGTGTGTTCCATTGGGATGCCGAAAGAAATCTTGGGGCGGGGTTGATGATGCGGCGCGAAACATTGGAATATATGAATTGCGTTTTTGCATTGATTGCCGCGTTGTTGCCGGAACGGGAACAGTATCACACATTGTATAATGAAACATTGAATTTATTACTTTGTTTGTCCGGTAAAGATGCCGATGTTGCATATCTTAATTGGGAAATATCTTTGTTGCGTGAATTGGGGTATGCGTTGAATTTATCGTCTTGTTCGGGATGCGGGGGGCACGAAAACTTAATGTACTTATCGCCAAGGACGGGACGGGCCGTGTGTGAAAAATGCGCCGCGCCGTATGTCAGTCGTCTGTATAAATTGCCGGTAAATTTGAATGTTACGCGATGTTTTTTGGAACGTGCGTGCGCGACCCAAGGGGTTGATTTGCCAACGGTGCGAATGATGTTGGGGCGGGGTTAAATTGTCGCAATTTATTCCTTGCATAACAAAAAAAATTTGATTATTGTATATCCTGTTCAACAGATATAAAGGAGAAAATTATGACTTGGACAATCTTGGTTCTGGTTGTTGGTATCCTTTTGTTCCTGTTCGGCGGTATGTTGCTGCCCAAGGGTGATGAAAAGAAACCATCTGCTGGAAGAAACGTTGCAAAAAAATGTATCAGCCTTATTGCTATTATCCTGATTTCGGGCAGTATGTGTCGTCTGTATATGCCATACTATCTGACCGCCATTAATCCGGCAATTGTTCAGGAAATGGTTAATGGTATGCAGGAACAGCAGCAGGCCGAAAAAAATAAACAAATTCGCAAATTCGTTCGTTCCGAAGGCGATAAAATGATGCGCGATGCACCGGTTTTGGGTAACCGCGATGGTAAAAAAACAATTTATGTTTGGACCGACTTTTCTTGTCCGTTCTGCCGTCGTGTACACGGTGAAATTGAACGCGTATTGGCCGATCGTGACGATACACGCGTAGTTATTAAAAACTTCTCTATCCACGGGCCATTGTCTGATGCACCGGCCAAGGCGGTTATTGCGGCAAATCTGCAGGATCCGGCCAAGGCGGCAGAATTGACAAATATGTTGATGACACGTGAATATTACACCCAAGAAGATTTGCAAGACCAGGATACAATCGCTGAAAAGGTCGAAGCAAATGTTATGAAGATGGCCAAAGAAGTTGGCTTGGATACAGAAAAGTTAAAGGCCGATATGAATGGCGATGTTGTTGCACGTGAATTGCGCAATGTTCGTGATTTGGCCCAGCGCTTTGAAATCAGCGGAACACCGTTCTTGATTATTGGTGAACAGGCGTTCCCGGGTGCGATTCCGGCCGATCAAATCGAAACAGCCTTGGATGAATAATTAAAATATAATCCAAAGCAATTAATCCCGCTGTATGGCGGGATTATTATGTCCGCACAGTGTGCGGATATTTTTTATTTATAAAGAAGTGTCATAGAGTGTAAATTTTGGTTACGGTATGACAAGAATTATTTAATGTGCGTCACTATTGTGGGGCGTCGCCAACCGGATATATTTTGAACCATAAAAAACAGGGCATATGCCCCGTTTTTTATTTGTCCGCCAGTATTATAATGCCAGGCAGGGGGCGTCCCTCGATAAACTCAAGAAATGCGCCGCCACCGGTTGATACATATGTGATGTCGTCTTTGACACCACAGGCCTGTAATGCGGCAACGGTGTCGCCACCGCCAACAATGCTGGTTAATTTACCGGCGCGCGTTTGTTCGGCAATTGTTTTTGCAATTGCAAATGACCCGTATGACCACGTTGGTTGCCATTCCGCCATACCGACCGTACCGTTCCAGATTACGGTTGATGCATTACGAATTGCATCTGTGTCGCGTTCGGTTGTGGCGATGCCGGCATCGATAATTACATCGTCATCCTGGATTTCGGTAAAGTTTTTGTTCATACGGGGGGCGTCCGGTTTAAATTCTTTGGCAACACCCTTGTCCAATGGTAACAGAACTTCGCAATTATTTTGTTTTGCGTATTCCAAAATTTCCAGTGCGGTGTCTTTCTGGTCGGCTTCGTATAATGAATTGCCGACGCGGCCACCGGTGGCATAGTTAAATGTCGTGCCCAATGCGCCACCAATGATTAATTTGTCGGACAGTTTGGCCAATGCCTTTAACACACCGATTTTTGTTGAAACCTTGCTGCCGGCGACAATGGACAGTAATGGACGTTTGGGATTTTCCATAACCGCGGATAAGTTTTCTATTTCATAGGCCAGTAATTTCCCCGCATATGATGGCAAGATTTCTGCGACGCCAACAGTACTGGCGTGTGCGCGGTGTGATACGGCGAATGCGTCATTTACAAAAATGTCAAATCCGTTGGCCAATTTTTTTGCAAAGTTGGGGTCGTTTTGTTCCTCGCCCGCGTAAAAGCGAACGTTTTCCAGCAAAACAACATCGCCGTCATTCATATTCTGCATAAAATCCCGGGCCAGACAGTCGGCAATTAATGGAATTTTCATATATTCTGCAACCGGTGCCAATGTGTAATCCATATTACGCGTACCCTTTGGCCGGCCCAGGTGCGCACAAATTGCAATGCGTGCACCACCCGCGCGCAGCGCGTTAATTGTTTGCATACTTTGTTCAATGCGAAATGCGTCGGTAATGTGTCCGTCAACGATTTGTACATTAAAGTCGTCGCGCAGTAAAACATACTTGCCGCGCACGTCCAGATTATCAATCGTGCGAAGTTTCATTTTTATCCATCCTTTCTTTTACGGGTTTATAACTTTTACGATAATGTTCGTTTATACCATATTTTTCAATTGCGCGCAAATGTTCGGGGGTGGGATAGCCCGCATTTTTATCCCATGCGTACATTGGGTATTGTGTGGATAATTCCTGCATAATTTTATCACGTGTTTGCTTTGCAATAATGGATGCGGCGGCAATGGACAGTGACTTTGCGTCGCCACGTACAACGGGCACACCGGTTAAATGTGGTGGCAATTTGTTCCCGTCAATAAGACAAAATTGCGGTGTGCAAGTTAATTTTTGTACCGCACGTTCCATTGCGGTCAGGGATGCGTGCAGAATGTTTAATTCATCTATTTCGGCCGGGCTGCATTGTGCCACCGTCCAAATTGTGTTTTGGGTTATCCAATCGTACGCCATCATTCGCATATGTGCGGTCATTTGTTTTGAATCACGAATTATAACCGGTATTTCGATGTCACGACGTGGGAAAATAACCGCCGCCGCAACCACCGGCCCGCACAGGGGTCCACGGCCGGCCTCGTCCACACCGGCGACGGTGGTAAATCCCGTTTCGTTTTCAATATCAAATGTTGGTGTTGTTTTCATAGTGATTAAAACCATATCACAAATTTATGGTAAATGGAAAACTTTTCATATATAATGTATGGCGTATCGGCGTGTTACCGGTATGGGGTGTCACAACCCGTCAAAACGCGTTTCGCATATGCGAAATGAAAAAATCTCCAACCCGGGGTTGGAGGGTGCTGAATAACCAATAAAGCACACTATTCGTTTTGATAGTTGTGAACCTCCAACCCACCTGAAAAAATTTTTTCCGGTGGTTTTTATTATGGGGGGAAAATTATGGTTGGAATAAAGCACCGGGCGTGTGAATTTGATATTAATGCCGGACGGATTATTACAATGCTGCGCACGCGTATGGGATTAAGCCAGCAGGATTTGGGTAAAAAATTGGGCGTTACTTTTCAGCAAATTCAAAAATATGAAAGTGGAAAAAGCAGTTTAACCGCCGCACGATTGGGCGATGTTTGTCGTGTGTTTGAAGTTTCGCCGGCCGCGTTTTATGACGAAGCAAATCGGCCGTATATTAGTGATGGGCATATGATGAAATTAATAAATACCATTTATAAATTACCAAATGACAGGCGTAATATTATTTTGCAAATTGCCACCGCATTTCATTTGGCGGGTTAAATTGCCATACGGTCGGCGATTTGTTTTTGGACGTATTCGTCTTCGCTGTTGTACAGTGGCCATTCGCCATCTGATAAATCGCGCATTGTGGTTAAGGGCTGGTCCAGACGTGCGCGATACAGCCACATATTTGACATTACACGTTTAATATATGCGCGCGTTTCATAGGTTGGAAAACTCTCGATATATAATAATGGATCGTATGTTTCAAATCTCTTTTCAAAATCAACCAATGTGCCCATACCCGCGTTATATGCCGCCAACATCTTGATTATATTATTATTTATATTTGGGTGTGCCAATAAATCAACGATGTATTGTTGGCCCAAAAACATATTATGTTCGGGATTTAACATATCAATATCGGACATATTAACCTTGTTCTCGCGTGCGACGCGTTTGGCGGTACTGGGCATAATTTGCATCAGACCGTTTGCGCCCGCACCAGATTTCGCATTTGTGCGGAATCCGCTTTCCTGTTTTGTAATCGCCAATAACAGTGCGCGATCAATTGACCAACCGCCCATAGGTTCCCAATCAGGCAGGGGGTATTGCGCCGAATATATAATATTGTCATCAATTTCCAAAATGCCACGATCTTTGATTAAACTGGATGCCTGGATTGATACACGCGGCAGGCCATACGCCGTTGCCACAGAGTTTATTGCGTGCAGGGTTTTATCAGACACCTTGGCCGTAATCATATATTTCAAGTATATTTCAGCGCGGTCTTTTTCACCAACCTGGAGTAACGCCAGGGCAATTTTTCCATATTTTGTTTCGCGCAGTTCATCAATATCTTCATCGGTGCAATCTTGTTCAAAAAATTCATAGCGCGGTGTGTGCCCCAACATAACGGATGATAATGCACCATAAAATGCCATTGGATGGATGGCGGCAATTTTCCAGTACTTTTTTGCCGCACCGCGATTGCCGTTGGCGTCCGCCGCGCGGCCGGCCCAGAAGGCAGCCTCGGTCTTTCTGGCGTTGTTTATTTGTTCCAGGTCCAAAATCGCACTGAAATATTTTTCACTTTCATCGTATTTTTCTTCTTTGAAATACAGTAATCCCATTGCCCACAGGCCATATTCTGATTTTGCGTCCGCGGCAACAAAACCCCATTTCTTGGCCAATTCAAATTCGCCATTTGTATAGTATATAAATGATAAACGACCCGCCAGACGTCCATAATCTGATTCGGTCAGGTTTTTTTTGAATGAAGAATCTTCCAGTATAAGGCGGGCAGTTTTTGTTGCGCCACTGCGTATTGCGCGTTTGAATTTGGTTATTTTTGTGTTTGTTGCGCCGCTGTATTTTTTTGCGGTCCAGGTTTCTGATTGGGCCGTTTCAATTGATGCGCCGCCACTGATGCTGTGTGGGATAACGGCCTTGCGTACGGTGGCCTGTTTTATTTTGGCCAGTTTTACCATTCTTTCTGCGCCCGGCATATCATAATATTTATCCATCCAGGCAACCAATTCGCGGCCGCGTGTGCGATAGGTGTCGGAAATATAGCGTTGATATAAAACCTCGTTCATTAAAAGGGGATCGGTTAATTGTTTTTCTAATTTTTGGGCCGCGCTGATTTCTTCTTCGGATTGTAACAGGAATATTTGTGTATATAAACTGGCGTCGGAATCGGACAGTACGTCAATGTTTGGCAGATCCGTAGCAATCACAGCGCACGGCAAAAATATTGCAATTAAAAATGTGAAGATTTTTTTCATAGTGTTTTTCAGAACAGGGATGTTTTGGGTAGTTCACATACCGCCGCATCATCGTCATCCGCGGGAATTTGTGCAAGAATCTTCTTGAAATCCGAAATGCGCGAAAATTTGCGATATACCGATACAAAACGCACAAATGCAATCGGATCAAGGTTTAATAAAGAATCAGATACCATTTGACCAACCATTGCACTGGTTACCGTGTCATCGGCCGTTTCTGTTTCCAATCTGCGGTGTATGGATGTTACCAGTTTTTCGATTTGTTCGTCACCGACGTCGCGATTGCGACACGCCAATTTTATACTGCGACGCAGTTTTTCACGGTCAAATGCCTCCAACTTGCCGCTGTTTTTGCGTACCATCAGGTCGCGCATTTGAACACGTTCGACGGTTGTAAACTTGGCCCCGCATTGATTGCATACACGACGACGCCGAATAATTGCATCTTCGGTATCTGGGCGCGAGTCTGTTACCCGACTGTCGGTAGAGTTACAATATGGACATCTCATATTGATATACGGTAGCAATCAAATCCCCAACTGTAAAGCAGAAAGTGATTTTTGGTTTTCGGGGTAAAAAATGCGTTTTTTGTAAAAATCAAGCACTTTATTTGTCTCGCCGGACGAAGGGACAGGTTTTTTGGGGGGCTTTTTATGGTAAAATATATCCCGAGATCAGAGAGAGATGGAAAAATATTTAAATCAGATTTTTAACGGCGATTGTATCGATGTTATGCGTAATTTGCCCGATGCATCCGTGGATGCAGTGTTCGCAGATTCGCCGTATAATTTGCAGTTAGGAACAAAAACACTGTACCGGCCCGAAGATCAAACCGCCGCGCGTGCCGTGCGCGATTCTTGGGATTCATTTGACAGTATGGGCGAATATGATGACTTTACCCGTGCGTGGTTGGCCGAATGCAAGCGTGTGTTAAAACCCGATGGGGCAATGTGGGTAATTGGCAGTTATCATAATATTTTCCGTGTGGGCGCAATTCTGCAGGATTTGGGGTTCTGGATTCTGAATGATATTGTTTGGGTAAAAACAAATCCTATGCCGAATTTCCGGGGAACGCGATTTACAAATGCACACGAAACTTTGATTTGGGCGACACCACGTAAAACCGGAAAATATACGTTTAATTATGAAACAATGAAAAAGTTAAACGGTGGCAAGCAAATGCGTTCTGATTGGGATATTAATATTTGCTTGGGGGAAGAACGGATCAAGGGCGCCGATGGTAAAAGTTTACATAATACACAAAAGCCGATGGATTTATTGCGTCGTGTAATATTGGCGTCAACTAAGCCGGGGGATGTGATTTTGGACCCGTTTTTGGGCAGTGGCACAACCGCCGCCGCGGCCAAGGAATTGGGACGTAATTTTATTGGTATTGAACGTGAAGAATCTTATGTGACCGCCGCGCGTGCGCGTGTTGATGCGGTGCAGCCAATCGATTTGTCGGATATAGAGGTTACAACCCCGAAACGGGCCGAGGTGCGTGTCGCGTTCAAGGAATTAATAGATGCGGGCTTGTTGTATGTTGGACAAACATTGGTCAGTCCGCGTGGCGAACGTGTGATGATTACGCGTGATGGCCAGTTGACGCATACATTATATGGCAAGGCATCTATTCACGTTATGGCGGCGCGTCTGCAGCATTGTGTCAGTTTTAACGGTTGGGATTATTGGTCGGCGGAAAAACGTGATGGGTCTTTGGTGCCAATTGACGAATTGCGTAAATATATTCGCAGTGTAAAGCACGATATGAAAAAGGTTGCGTAAAAAACGCCGGGGCACGTTTTTATATGTGTATATATTGTCCGCGCATTGTGCGGACAATATTTTTACAAGATTGTGTTACGTGCTTGTCAATGATTGGGCTTTATTCCAACGGACAGGCGGCTGTGAATTTATATGTGCCGCTGGTATCGCTGTATTCTGTGTCTGCGGGTGCGTACATTATACACGAACCAGCGGGGCTTGATACAAGACAACTGGTTGCCGTTTTGACAGTTGAATAGCCCGTTGGACACGCATCGTTCGCAAGTATTAAATGTTCTTCTTCTATTGTTGTGAA
>CALXMN010000008.1 GCA_944389495.1 uncultured Alphaproteobacteria bacterium
CTTGGAAGGCTTGCATACTAGCCTTTGTACTATGCCCGCAACAAATTCAAAGCCCTGTGATTATATACTAAATTTACACAAACGCAAGCATTTATTACACAGGGCGAATTTTTCAATTATCTTATTCCGTGAATAATATCTTCCAAACTAAGCAGGAAATTCATATCATATCCACGTGCCTTTAAGCGTTGCAACACCAAATGTGCCAAGTTTGCCACCCCAAGCCGTTTATACACCTCTACCACAGTGACAATTTCATCTGGTTTCATATGCTCGGCCGGTGTCAGTGCCATTGCTATTGCCAATTCACGAATTGCGGCACGCGAATACGCGGCACGATTATCACGACATCCATATTCATACAACACAGAATACGTATTCGCATTATGCAAGAAATCATCATACGCATACGCATTTGTATCAATATTTTGCATTACACGGTTTTCAATCGTTTCACAAATTTTTTCATCGGAATAAAGATATTCAATTGATGTCATTGCGCTGCTGTTTGGGGAAAAAGCGGCATCCAATCCTTCGGCAATTGTTTGTTTACGCACAGACATATCTGTAAAGAATTTTGCATTTTCTGCACACCCGTATTGGGCCAAAACCGCATAAATTCGCGATGCATCATATTGTGCCATTACATCGGTCGAACTGTCATCAACAATACCGGCCATCAAAGTATCTTCTATAACTGCACAAGCCGGTCGCACAGATGATTCTGTTACCTCTTCCGCCTGGACCGCATCCCCCATATTCGCCGGTGCAGAATCTTCAAGTGTAACCTCGTCATTATATGTCAAATAACGATTACCAATTATTCCACCATCATACAGAACCCAGGCCGCTGCCCCACAAACTACCAACAACACCATAAACATCCACAACCACACACGTCCACGATGCGTTTTCTTTTGATTTTCTGCTGTTGATTTTATTTTTTCTTTCATTTGACTCTCTCCTCTATATTTAAAGAAATCATCTTATCGGCGGGAAACAATTTCCCCCACCGCTTGGGCAACAATTAAATCCCAGATCGCCCATATCTGTATACACCTCGCCCGGGCAGCAACCATTTTTGTCGGGTGCGCTTCCATCCGCACAGGCAACGGCAAAATCTGTGCTATGTGCATTGTTTCCGGCACATACGGCAATCCCAGCACCAACAATTCCACCCGCAACAAAGCACACAATTGCCATACAAATTATTTTCCAATCTGGTTTCTTTTTCATAATGCATTACCACTATTTATTGGTGGATAACAGGTTCCCCCATCATCCGGACAACACGCAAACACCAAATTTCCCATATCAGTAAACGTTTCCCCTTCGCAACAGCCGAATTGATTTGGCTTGCTGCCATCTTCACAAAGTCCAGATGCAACATTTCGTGCGGCGGTTTCTTCATCAACCTCTACTGTTTCAGATTTATCTATTTCTTCACAATCGGCATCATATTGATTTTGCAAAGGTTCTAATTCCGCCGTTGATGCCCCGTTTTTGGTTAATGAATCAATATCCGTCTTTAATTCATCACACAGTTCGCGCCGTCCATTTAAATATTCATCTAACACAGTTCTGGTTGTAACAACAACTGTTTCCACCTGGGGGGTGGCGGCAACGGGCGTTGATGCGGCGGCCACCGTTGCAACGGATATACGACTGGTTGTTGTGGCGCGTCGTCCGGCCGCAGAACGTGAACAATCGGCACGATATTGCGCCTGTAACTGTGCCAATTCCGTGGATTGTTCCGCACTGGGCTCCTCTATGGCAACCAGTTCATTTATACGTGCCTGGATTGCGGTACAATCAACCCGACTGGCGGAATCCGCCGCACCGGCCACACCGGAAATCATCATTACCGAAAAAGCAATTAAATATTTTTTCATCGCATTATTCATTTATTATTTGTTCCATCTGCAGTATAAATTCCGTTGCAGGGTTTACTAATTGTTCAACCTTGTTCAAAAATTCACGTGCCTCTTGCTGCATATCTAATTTTTTAAATGTATCTATTACGATTTCCGCATCGCGTTGACGCATATTTTCGGTTGGTCGTAATGCATTTGCGATTTCCAGTTCCCGCAATGCCAATGTTTTATACATTTCTGAATTTTCCGCACATCCGCGTGTGGCCATTGTGCTGTACGTATCGGCATTACGCAGATGCAGAATATATTCCGTACTGTCTTCGGGTGCCAATCTTTGTTTCAATAATTGTTCTATGCGCATACAGGTGGAAACAATACCTTCATTTTGTGGTGCCACAGATGCGGGCGTTGCATTTTTTTCAATGATAACCAAGCGTCCTGCACACCCATCAGAATATGCCGCATTTAAATTATTTAACATTTCTATGTTTTCTGCGGTTGCACCGTTTGTTGTGATATTTACAATTTCATTTGCAATTGCATCACATTGTTCGGCATCCATTGCGCCACGACGCATATTATCCGCCGAATACGTAAGGCCCAAAATCAGTCCGCACGCGAACAATCCGGCCAACGCAATTGCGCCCCAGATTTTATGCCCGACGCTGCAACAATTAATTGGACACTCGGCGACCTTTTTATTATTTTTTACGGTCTGACCTTTGGATGTTTTTTTGGTTGTTTTTTTCATAACCGTCCCCCCTTGTTAATACCATTATACACTATTGTACAATCCCATCGCAAATTGTAATTTTTCTGTCTGCCCTTGCCGCCAGATTCATATCGTGCGTCACAAACAACATTGCCATTTTTTTACGTCGCACTAAATCCAGCAACAAATCAAACACAGCCATTGCGTGATTTGGGTCCAAACTTCCGGTTGGTTCATCGGCCAACAATATTTCCGGATTATTCGCCAATGCACGTGCAACGGCGGTACGCTGTTGTTCACCACCGGACATTTCGCCCGGCAAATGCGAAGCCCTGTGTGCAACACTTGCGGCACGCAGTAATTTCGTTGCGGCGTTGGCGGCCGTACGTTCGTCAACCCCATTGGCCAACATAGGCAACATAACATTTTCCAACGCGGTAAAATCAGATAATAAATTATGCCGCTGGTATACGAAACCTATCTTTTGCCGTCGCATCATAGTACGCATCTCATCATCCATTTTCTGAACGGGCGTACCAGATAACAAAATACTGCCACTGGTTGGCTTATCCAACAATCCAACACATTGCAGCAACGTAGACTTTCCACTGCCCGACGGGCCAACTAACGCAATAATTTCCCCGCGTCGCAAATCAAATCCGCCCCCCCGCAGGATATGCAGTGGTTGCCCCCCCTCCATAAAAGTCTTTTTAATATCGCGCACCGACAGAACAACATCACCACGTGAAACCTTGGACAAAGAACTTAAAATATTTGCCATTTATATATTCCTTTATTCGTTGCGCAATACATCGACTGGATCGGTACTGGCGGCCTTCCACGCGGGGTACAGTGTTGCCAAGAATGCCAATAATATTGCAATCAGTGCAATTCCAACAACATCGCTGAACACCAACTTGGACGGCAATTCGGATAAATAGTATAATTCAGCCGGAAATAAATCACGACCCGTCGCCCATTGAAAGAACTGTCGTATTGGTTCAATATAAATTGCGATAATAACCCCAAACAATGTTCCAAACACCGCCCCCAGCACCCCAATACTGGTACCCGATAAAATAAATATTTTCATCATAGATCGCCGCGAAACACCAAATGTTCGCAGTACAGCAATATCTTTGGATTTATCTTTGACCAGCATAACCAAACTGGACACGATATTAAATGCCGCCACAATCACTATTAACATTAAAATCAAGAACATAACATTTGATTCCACCTGCAATGCACCAACAAATCCACGATTCAAATCACGCCAATCACGCACAACAAAACCATCGGGCAATAACCGCGCCAACGCATCACGAACCTCGGCCGTTTCTTCGGGATTTTTCAAGAATAAATCAATATGCGTAACCGCCCCGGGTATATTCAGATATTTTTGTGCGGTTTCCAATGGCATAAAAATATACCCAGAATCATATTCGTACATTCCCATAAAGAACGACGACATCACCGGATACGACATAATCCGTGGCATTGAACCGAATGGCGTTGGCGTCGCATTATTTGCCGAAATCAAAGAAATTTGATCCCCCATACCAACACTTAATGCCCGCGTCAAAGACGCACCTGCAACCAATTCGCCATCCTGGATTTTATCCAATGCCTTGCCATAAATTTTGGTACCACTGACCGATTTTGCGGCCAAATCAGACATACGTATTCCCCGCACCATTGCGCCGGTATTATTACCATTCGCAGACGCCATAACCTGGCCCTCGGCGATTGGAACAATTCCAACCGCATTTGCGGCAACCACCTTGTTTTGTTTCATTTTATCAATCAAGAAATCATAATCGGTAATTGCACCATCTTGATAATAAACAACAACGTGCCCATTCATACCAACAATCCGCGACAACAGTGTATCGTGAAAGCCGCCCATAACAGACATCACAACAATCAGTGTTGCCACCCCCAACGTTATACCAATCAGTGACACCCACGAAATCACAGAACCGAATCCGCGCCGACGTGCACGCAAATATCTGAACGCGATTTTTCTTTCCAATTTTGAAAACATTTACGCCCCCCCTATATATTTGCGCCCAAAAATTCGCGCAACGCATCCCCAACCAATGACATATCGGTCCCTGCGGGCATCTGTGTTGCATCAACAATCGATATTATACGTGGCGACATAAACACAACCAGTTCTGCAAACGGACTGATTAAAGTTTCTGGTGTTGTCACGAACGAATGCGTTGGAATACCGATTATTACATAATTATCACCTACATCGGACGGAATATTAAACGAAGACAATTCACCATTACTTGTACGCAGAACAATTTTTGCATCAATTTTATCTTTGCCACCATAATCACCATACGTACCGGTTGCCCCTATGACCAGATCTGTTTCCAACCTGTCTTCTTTGCTGCATTGACCAATATCAAAGCGCGATTGCCAACCATTTGGGATAACAAAAGTTCCCTGGGAAATAAGAACAACATTTGATTGCTGGGCCAAAAATTCTTGTAATGTTTTTGTGTTAATTTCCGGACTGACCACAAGTGCACGTCCCACAACCCCGGGTATGGACATCTTGATATTTTTATCCCCAAACGCCGGCAGCAAATTCATCCAAATAATGGGATTATCCGTACGCGGATAAACACGATAAACATCCACATCCCAGGCAATCATATATTTTTTCGATGCAATATCAGAAATTATTTTCATAACTTCCCGCTCGGTCTGATAATTACCTTCAAAGACCATTGTTTTATCCTGCCAATCAACCAACAAATTACGAACATCTGCACCGTGCATCGCATCCAACAAAGCCATTATAATACTTTCATTTTTCGGCATTTTTATCATCCACTTGGCCCTGTGGTCCAAGTGGATTTCTGCATTTACCGCATCATAAGAATAATATACACGACCCATTTTTGACATCAATTCGACCGTATCGGCCAGATTACCGGTCGACACCGTACCAGATATGGTTTGTGTAACCTCTCCATCTTCTATGACGGAAATATCGGTTCCATCCAATAATTTATCCAAAGCCTCTTTAACTGTTAATTCTTTGAATTCATAATCCGTAACCATTAAATCCGCAGGCAACGGATCCCCCATCCCAAGTCGCACCATTTCTATTTTTTCCTCTGGCACAACAGAAACGACGGTCTGATTATCCCAATCAACTGTACAACGTTTTGGCAATTCTATTGAAAATCTTTGTGCTGTATCGGTTGTTAATGCGGCCTTTTTCGGGAAAATCGGCACAGAATTTTCATCAATAACAAAGTTTTCCACAACATTTATTGTATCATACTGGGGAACATCTTGTTGCTGACGCTGTTGTGCACACCCCAAGAACAATCCGGCACCCACGACCAGTAAAACAAAACCGCCAAAACATCTAACCAACTTCATATTGTCCCCTTACCCTTTGCATTTATCAAATATTCATAACCCGTTCAAATTCCGCCAGTGTCATTTCATAGAACGGTTTTTGTGTCGGTGTTGTTAAATCACGCACACGTTCATACTGTTCGCCAAAGCGTTTTATAACGGCGGCCACATCTGCGGGAACGGCATTTTTATTTGCATCCATCAATCGCCGTCCATATTCATAAACATATTCCAACACATCCGCCAGAAAAAAACGTCCAACATAATTTTCCACCGCAATTCCGCCCTTTTGAACACATATTGCAGACATAACCATTGTCATCTGGTTATACAGGTTGGCTAACTTTATAAAATTCTGAACCGTCAACGCCATTGATATTTCCTATATTCTCTTTTATGCTATTATAAAAACTATTGCCCCCCAAAGGCAATTAAATTATAATATAAAATATGAGAATTCATTATATTATGTTTGCCCTTGTTTTGGCCGGGTGTGCATCTGCGAACCGGGGCAGTATTGATGACGCAACCATTCTTAATTGGGAAAACGAATCCGTCACAATGGAACAATTCGTCCGCGATCACAAGGCGTGCCTTGGTATAAACAAGCCATCATATATGCCCCGTTCACGAATTTCCAAATTACTTGCCCCAAATCAAAGCGGTGTTATGCCTGATTGGGATGGGCTGTGGGTAACATTCCAATCGAATGAATACAAAGACATTGGACAGCGTGCATTATTATCCGTACCGCGTAACACAACGTCTAAATCGGTTGGTGCGTATCGTAAATGTATGTTTCGGCGTGGCTATCTGTTACGTGCATCTTAAAATTTTGGGTCTGTGCCCTTTCCAATATTAATATTTTGTGATATAATTAGCCGTATGAAACGTTCGATATGGTTTTGGCTGTATTTTATTGTTGCAATAATTATTGCTGTATATTTTGCAACGCGGATTTTTTTGGTCTGTACGGGCCACGGAAAATTATCCTATGTGCGAAACATTTCTATCAGTGCCGATACCGCGAACAAAGATTTAACCCCCGTTGCCGCGGCGGCGGCCGTTGCCCCCGGCACCCGCGCCTTTGGTCAAACATTGGATGAAATAAACACACGAATTGCATCCAGTCCCGGGGTAAAAAATGCGGCCACACGCCGTCTGGCCAACGGCAATCTATCTGTACGTGTTGAATTATACCGTGCGGTTGCACAATGGACGGATGGGGAACAGTACTATCCGTTATCCGCGGATGGAACGATTGTAAATCGTCCCGCCATCACACGCAATCCGAACACGGTTGTTTTCCGTGGTCCGGTCCCCAAAGATATATCGTCAATAACGAATACGGCCCATAATATTGTTGGCGACTTGGATTATCTGGAATTTATTGAGAATCGTCGTTGGAATTTGCACACGACGGGTGGCATAACGGTTATGTTACCCGAAGAAAATCCCAATGCGGCAATTGCATCATTAATAATACTTAACAAGAATCATCAAATTTTATCCCGCGATATTGATGTAATTGATATGCGCGACGATGCCCGAATATTAATAAAGTAAGTAAGATAATGAACCTTGCTGATTCATCTTTTTTGTGTCTTGACATTGGCACCAGTGGTGTTCGTGGCATTGCGCATCGTGTACGTGGCGCACACCTGGCCAAATCTGCGATGTATTCGGTTGACAGTTTTGACACCGTATTTGCCTTGAAATCCGTCATAGATGAACTTGAGCATCAAATTGGCGATCATTTTGATTACGCATATATTACTGGTAACCTTGGTGCGGCGATATTTAAAATAAGTCCAAAGACAAAAAATTGGCGTGGCGAACATAAAATAAACCAATCAGACATTACTGCGATGATTTCACAGATAACGCCACCAGATGGATTTTATCCAATACACATCGTACCATTACGCTATGAAACACCAAACGTGCCAAAATTATATTCACCAATTGGATATACAGACAACGGTCTGACCGCAATATTTGGCACAATATTTTATTCCACAGAATCAATTGGTAAAATAACATCAATTTTACACGCCGCCCATATCCAGCCATATTCTTTTTACGATCCGCATTTTCTGCAAAATTCTGTGATGCACACAAAAAAAAGTGCCGAAATGTATATTGATTTTGGCGCCCAGTTTACGTGTGTTTCGATATGGTTGGATAATGGCCCAATCTTTTTTCAAAAGATTCCTTTTGGCGGCACAGACATAACACGTGACATATCAGAAAAATTAAACATAAACTTTGACGATGCCGAACGAATTAAACGTAATGTTGGCGGTCTGATGTCACGCGAAATGGATCGATTTACCCCTGCGGATACAGAATATGACTTTTCACGTGCCGACGTAAACAATATAATTATTCCAAACATTGTTGACCTGTGCGGACGAATCAAAGACGCCTGTACCGCGCCATTTAAACATCGCACCCCAAATAAAATCATAATATCGGGTGGTGGTGCAGAAATGGATTCTGTACGTGATTTTATTGAAAATGTATTTGGAATTCCGGTACAAAATGCGACTCGTGCGGGCACGGTTCAATCATTATCATCATATATTTGGGCATCAGAATCTGCGCACCGTAACGCATACGCCGCCCGCAGCGAACGCATCAAAAACATATATGATCACGTTACCAAGTTATTCAAACCGCGTCGTAAAAATCAAATCCGCTTTATCCCCATTATGCCCAGCACATTATGTTTTGATATGAAAAGTCCTGCCACATATTCCACATTTCGTGCGGGTGGCATATCTATGATACACGTTGACATTATGGATGGATTATACGTGGAAAACATTCGTGGCGGCATACCAGAATTAAAATACATTCGTGCACATACACCCGCGCATTTACACGTACATTTAATGACAGAAAGTCCCGACGTATGGGCATCTGATGCGATTGCGGCGGGTGCGAACACAATAATTGTATCAACGAATACATCTGGGGTACGCGCCGCAATTCGCCTTATACACGGTGCGGGTCGACGCGCAGGCGTTGCAATAAATCCAGAATCATCATTGGAAATTTTAAAACCAATCTTGCGTGAAATTGACGAGGTTATGATTATGTCCGTTACCCCGGGCGCCGCCGGCCAAGAATTTAACGACGCGTGTCTGCACAAAATATCTGTTTTGGCGGCAACGCGTAAAAAATATGGATTAAAATTTTTAATTTCTGTTGATGGTGGAATCAACCCCACAACATCCCAACGTTGTTGGGCGGCGGGCGCCGATTTATTGGTCAGTGGCTCGTACCTGGCACACAGTACGGATTTTCCATTGGCGGTACAAAGTTTATTAAAAACCGTACCTGAAAAATAGCCACCACATATATTGGAATTTATTTAATTTAAATTTTATTATTTTATAACAAGTGTGCGCGCATCACCATCACCCGATATATATATATGAATTGTGTTTTCCGGTAATATATCCGCGGCAATATCGGGCCATTCGATTAAAGTAATATCATTTTGCACTGCGTACGGCAACCCAATTTCAACCAATTCAGATTTATCTTCTATGCGATATAAATCAAAATGTGAAATCCCGTCATAATTTTGCACAATTGTAAACGTGGGACTTGGTACAACGGTATCCGCCCCCCGCAGCGTTTGGATTATTGTTCGCGCAATTTCTGATTTTCCCATTCCCAAATCACCGTGCAGTGCAACGACCACCGGCGCGGTCAACTTTTTTGCGAAATCCCGTGCAAAATTACGCGTATCTTGTATATTTTTTAATTCAATTTTTTTCATCTGGTTTGTTCCATTATTATGTATCTGTAATCCGGAACCAACGGGATTACATTTGATATTCTACGCAGATAATTTATTATTTCAATTGCACCCCCACGTGTCCATTGCACAATTGCGAGATATATAAACCATTAACATTTACATTATCCCTATTCCAACAATAATAAATCATCCTCCATCTTATGAATCGCGTCACGCAATTCAGCCGCCCGTTCAAATTCCAGATTTTCGGCCGCATCACGCATTTGTTTGGTTAACTTTTTAATTTCTTTACGCAACGTATCTGCGTCCATTACACCATCACGAGTATAAACAAAACGACGTTTTTTATCTGTCTTTTCAGATTTATCGCCAACCTCGGCAAACACGGCCTTGGTAACTGTTTTTGGTGTAATATTATGTTCCTGATTATATGCCATTTGCTTTTCCCGACGACGCGCCGTTTCATCCAACGCCGCCCGCATAGAATCCGTAATCGTATCGGCATATAAGATAACCCTTCCATTTGCATTACGTGCCGCCCGCCCAATTGTCTGGATAAGCGAACGTGTTGATCGCAAAAAGCCCTCTTTATCTGCATCCATAATTGCAACCAATTCACATTCCGGCACATCCAAACCTTCGCGCAACAGATTAATACCAACCAAAACATCAAATTTACCCAAACGCAGATCTCGCAACAATTCGATACGTTCCAACGTTTCAATATCACTGTGCAGATATTTTGCACGAACGCCATTTTCAACGAAATAGTCGGTTAATTGTTCCGCCATTTTTTTAGTCAAAGTTGTAACCAACACCCGCCCTTTGACTTTCTTGACTTGGTCCAACAAATCATCAACCTGATGCGCGGTGGGTCTGACCTCGCACTCTGGATCCAACAAGCCAGTTGGTCGAATAACTTGTTCGGAAACAATTCCACCCGATTGATTCAGTTCCCATTCTGCGGGTGTTGCCGATACAAATATTGTTTGCGGCCGCAACGCATCCCATTCTTCAAACGTCAGCGGTCTGTTATCTATACAGGCGGGCAACCGAAATCCATATTGTGACAAAGTTTCTTTACGCGCACGGTCCCCCCGTGACATTGCCCCAATTTGCGGAACGGTAACGTGACTTTCATCAATAAACAAAACTGCATCACGTGGCAAATATTCAAACAATGTCGGTGGTGGCTGTCCCGGTGCCCGCCCAGATAAATATCGTGAATAATTTTCAATTCCCCGACAGGTACCGGTTGATTCCATCATTTCTATATCAAAATTCACCCGTTCACGTAAACGTTGTTCTTCGATATATTTCATATTTTTGTGAAAGTATTCCAACCTGTCCCCCAGATCCGCCCGGATTTGCCCGATTGCCTGTAATATAGACGGCATCGGGGTTGCATAGTGTGTATTCGGATAAACTGCAATTCTGTCCAGTTTACGTAACTTGGCCCCGGTCAACGTGTCAAATTCCCAAATGTCTTCGATTTCATCGCCCCAGAAAGAAATTTTCCATCCCCGGTCCTGGGAATGCGACGGGAACAAATCCAACGTATCCCCCCGCACCCGAAAATTACCACGTTCAAATGCGGTATCGTTTCTTTTATATTGAATATCGACCAATGCGTGCATAACATCCGTGATACTTATTTTATCCCCCGCGTGCAATACAACCTTCATCCCAGAATATTGTTCGGGCGATCCCATACCATATATTGCCGACACAGACGATACGACGACCACATCGCGTTCTTCCAGCATTGCGCGCGTTGCACTGTGTCGCATACGATCCAGTTGTTCGTTTATTGATGCATCTTTATCAATATATGTATCGGTTGTTGGTAAATATGCCTCTGGCTGGTAATAATCATAATACGAAACAAAGTATTCAACGTGATTATTTGGGAAAAAAGATTTCATTTCTGTATACAACTGGGCGGCCAAGATTTTATTTGGTGCCATAATCATTGCGGGTCGTCCCAATTCCGCGATAATATTTGCCATTGTAAATGTTTTACCAGACCCGGTTACCCCCAACAAAACCTGGCTTCTGCGTCCATCACGAACACCGGCGACCAATTCAGAAATCGCCTGGGGCTGGTCCCCCATAGGTTTATAATCACTTTGAAGATCAAATATTTTTTTATTCACAAGCATTAATATAATTCATTATAATCAAAATACAAGGGAATAGAGAAATGGCATTAAAACCCCGCTATAAACGCAGAATATTTTGGTCTATAATTATAACGTTCGGCATATTTATTATGGCGTTGGTTTTTATTCCGCCAATGATAAACTTAAATTACCTTGGACCCAAGATAACCCAAACAATTGCCGAACAAACCGGCATAGAAACAAAAATTAACGGCGATATACATTTCAGTCTATTGGGTCGTGCAACCATTGTTGCGCACGACGTTGCGATTCCACACGGAACAATTGATTCATTAATGTTTTCCATACCATTAACGCACATTTTTAATCTGGATGACGCGCCACTGACGGGCGATATAACGGTATATCGTGCGAACATAACGATCTATAATTTAATGCCCCAAAATTTTAATTATCCGATTGAAATACATAATTCAATTATACACTTTAAGAATCGCGATTTTGAAATTATAGACGCAACAATGAATGACGGTCATCTTACGGGCGTTGTTCGCACGGCCCAGCATAAATATGACATAGATTTTGAAAACGATAATTTCTATATTCGTAATCAAAACGATAAACTGGAAATATCTGGTCGCCTGTATACAGATGGTGCGGTACGCGGACAAATATCTATGGAAACAGACAATATAAATCGCTGGTTCGGATTCAATGAACCGGTAATAGATAAAACCATCGACCTTACTATGCAGTTTGATTGGGATGGTGGCCGCGGTTGGGCATTTAAAAACATCCAGATGAAAAAAATATCTGGCGACATAATAATAAATCCGAACGGCACAAAAAATGTAAAATTACGTGGTCACGATATAACATACGATTTATCATTTTTAATGGAACCATCACGTATATACTATCAAACAAAATTTGATTTAGATTTTACGGGCGACATAAAATTCGGGCAAAAAACATTTCATCATCTGAATATAAACGCAACCGGCACACGTGATACCCTTGAAATTGACAGCATTGTTGCCGACGACATCGCCATTACAGGTGGAAAGATAGATGCATCTGGTGCCAAAGACATAATGATAACGATGCCATATAACGGCATACCTGCAACGTGCCTGTTTTATGGCACCCCGGAAAAATGGCGTTGCGAACGCTTTTCATACCAAGATTATGTTGGTGCAATATCCGTATCACCCAAAGAGTTTGATTTATTGGTATATTCACAAAAACCGTCACCAAACCGTGATGACGCAATTAAACAATTATTAAAACTTGCACCACGTGGGCACATAGATTTTGAATTTGCAGACATTGCCGGCACCTATGATGTGAACGGCGATAAAATAACCCCCAAGTACAGATTTGCCAATAACAAAACCCTGTATTGGTTAAATCCCAACATAAAACAAATTCCCCAATTTATGCGTAACGCGATTGGCAACTTTTCGTGGGACGGCGACATAATGCACTTTGTTCCCGATTCAAAACGTTGGGAATTATATTTAACGGACAAAAGTTTTTCTATATCTGGCCAAAATGCCAAAGATTGGTTTCCGGGTCTGGATATGCAGGCATTTAATAACCTTGTATACACTGTATCTGGTTCATACAGTGGTGACACTGTATCAAATCTTGAAATAAAAATTGCCGACCATAAATTTGTTGGTCGGTTAAGCGGTAATAACATAACCTTGCATACGGATATATTGGATTTAGATTCTTTTATAAACCAAAATTATTTGGATAATTATGAAGAATTATCTTTTTTAACGGCGTCCCCGATTACAATACCTTTCAGTTTTCCGATTAACATATCTTTATCTGCGGATGTATTGATATATAACGGCAACATATTCCGCAACTTTATATATTCTTTAAAACCGAACATCCAGACATTTTCTATAATGGATACAAACCGTGGAAATTTGCTGGCGACATTATCACGCGATGGTAACAAGTATAATATCTTTGCACAATTAAATCGATTTGTTCTTGATGGAACATTGTTAACAAGTCAAATGCCTTTAAACGTTCGTGATACAAGCATTACCGGCGAAATAGATATGCGCACATTCGGAAACATTGCCCACGACATAGAATACAATATGCACGGCGAACTGGATTTAACCTTTAATGATGGATACTTAATGGGCATTGGCACAGACGGATTCTTTGCCGCCGCACCACAAATCACAACATTTAACGCAGAATATGCATTATCATACGCACTGGATGGTGGTGAATCTGCAATAAAAACAATGCGTGTTATTGGTAAATACGCCAATGGTAACTTTATAACCAGTACCCCAATTGAATTACGTTTACGCCATACGGACGCAATCGGCGAATTGGAAATCCAAGACGGTCAAATGTCTGCATTATTTAAATTGACCCTGCGCGGAACATCGCCAAAACCATCACCAATTGAATTGCAAATAAATCCAGACGGTTCACGTGGATATCTATTAACAGAAATTATGTCAAATTTTGATCCGACATTTATGCGCGACTTTGTTCGCACACATAATAAGTTCTAGTTATTATGTAAACACCGTTGCCTTAACATATCACGTGTAATAATATTACCACAATCATCGGCATAATAACGACATCCACGTCCAACCGGTACGCTGTAAAACCCGCCCGCAAAAAACTTTATGCCACGCATACGTCGCACCAGCATTTTATTTTTTCCGATTAAATCAACAACCCGTCCACAAAAAATCAGATTAAAAAATCCACACAATCCACACGACGTGACACGCGGTGCATACAAAACATTTCCACGCCGTTCCAAACGTGACAGATTATACGCATCTGGATGCGATTTTAATACATTTTTCTGATACTCGCTAAGCCCCATCATATTTGCCAATTTATCAATATCTGATTTCATTTGTGTATATCCTTGATAGAAAATTATATTTCCACCACATACACAGTTTAATAGGTTTGATTTCTTAATAAGAAAAATTGGGGACCTTTGTCCCCAATTACCATTATCCCTTTTTTCGAACCTGGATATGCGTTTCGCGCAACTGGGTTTCCGTAACGGGGCCCGGACTGCCCATCATCAAATCTTGTCCACGTTGATTTGTCGGGAACGCCACGACCGCGCGCAGATTTGGTTCGGCCAACATAATTTGCACCAATCGATCCAGTCCGAACGCACACCCACCGTGCGGCGGCGCGCCATATTGAAACGCCGTATACATACCACCGAATTTCTGTTTAACAATTTCTTCATCATAACCGGTTATTTCGAAACACCGCAACATAACATCTGGATTATAGTTACGTAATCCACCGCTGCATATTTCGGCACCATTTAATACCATATCAAATTGCGCGGCCTTAATAGACAAAGGATCTTTTGTTTTTAACTCTTCTAATGTTGCCATCGGATATGAAAAAGGATTATGTGTAAATGCCAACCCGGTTGGTGATTCTTCATCTTCTTCAAAGAACGGGAATTCTTCTATCCAACACAGACGGAATTCTTTTTCATCAATCAGGCCCAAATCATCGCCCAACTTATTACGCAATTTACCGGCGGCCTTGGCGGCGGCATCGGGCGCATCACAGATAAAGAACAAAGATGAATTATCGCCCGAGATTTCACGCAGTTTTGCGATTCTGTCCGCGTCCAACTTTTTTGCAACCGGTCCCTTGGCTTCATCTGCAAAAACGATGTAACCCAATCCACCCAGTCCCAGTTCTTTAACCGCATAATCACCCAATTTATCAAACCACGAACGCGGTTTATCCGCACTGTTTGGTGCCGGAATTGCACGTACAATACTGCCATTTTCAATGGCATTTGCAAAAATGCCAAAATCAGACCCACGGAAAATTTCTGTTACATCTGAAATTATAATCGGGTTACGCAAATCTGGTTTATCAGAACCATATTTCAACATCGCCACATCAAACGGAATATGTGGAATATCATCACAGATTTTTGCATCTGGCACAAATTCACGAATAATTTGCGGCATTAAAGTATTACCAACGGCCTGGATATCCGGCAAATCAACAAAAGACATTTCCAAATCCAATTGGTAAAATTCCAACAATCTGTCTGCGCGCAAATCTTCATCACGAAAACACGGTGCAATTTGAAAATATCTGTCAAAGCCAGAAATTTGCAACAATTGTTTAAATTGCTGTGGTGCCTGGGGCAAAGCATAGAACATACCGTGATGATTGCGTGACGGCACGATAAAGTCACGTGCACCTTCGGGACTGGACGCAGTTAAAATTGGTGTTTGAAATTCTGAAAAACCCATTTCCCACATTTTGTCACGAATGAATTTAATCATACGATTACGCATTAAAATATTGTTATGCAAAGATTCACGACGCAAATCGATATATCTATATTTTAAACGCAGGTCTTCGGACACAGTATCATCATCACCAAACACCTGAAACGGTAAAACATCGGCACTTGTTAAAACGTGCCAATCCGTAACCTTTATTTCAATTTCACCGGTTGGGATTTTATCATTAACGGCGGCGGCATCACGCGCAACCACAGTACCTGTAATTTGAATCACAGATTCCGGTCGCACACGTTCCATTTCCTGGTTACCACCATCAAACACACACTGGGTAATTCCATAATTATCCCGCAGGTCAACAAACAATAAAGCCCCGTGGTCACGCTTGCGATGTACCCATCCTGACAACGTCACTGTTTCGCCAACATTTGATTTATTCAATTCACCACACGTGTTGGTTCTGTATTTAGATTTCAAAGATAACATTTTGGTCCCTTTTTGTTTTGGGCACCATTTTATAGAAAAAGGCACCCACATTTTAACCTCAGGGGCGCAAAGATTTCATTTGCGCGGTGCCACCCCGATTTATTACTTTGAATGGGATTTGCGGACTCCGTGGTTGTCGGTCACATCATTGCCCCCGCCCCCAAAAAATTCATCTGGTGCCCTAAGCAAGAATCGGACTTGCGACTCGTCCTTACCAAGGACGTGTTTTACCACTAGACTATTAGGGCACTTGTACCGCCAATTATAAATGCCATACATAAAAAATCAAGAATAAATATTAAAAAAACGCCCCGCACTTGCGGGGCGATTCAACAGACACCTTTCTATTCTATACAGCAATTAACCGCATTTTTAACCCAACGCTTTAAACGCGACATTTTTCCATCGCCACCGGGTAAATCTTCTGCCTCTGCATCACTCATATCTAGGATTGCGGATGTATTTTTATTATTTTCTGCCCCCGGGTTATTTTTTACCCACTTAACATCCATTCCACCATTTATCATTCCCATATTCAACCCCCAGAATATGCAATATAAACCATACGACCGATCAAACAAATCGTATGCACCCTTTTTATCCCCCGCGGCCAATGCCTTGGTTCCAACCTCGAACAATCGCATAGACGCCGCCAACAAATGTTTGGATATACACCAAACCTCTCCTTCATAAGACGGGATAATTTTTTGCATCATTTGTTTACGCTGTTCACGCACATCATTAATCAGATCATAAAATTGGTGTTTACCTGTTTTTGCACCCGAAAACATCAGATGTTCTTCGATTGAAATCAGGTTCATAATACCAATGGTTAAATCCTGGTCAGATGATAAATCTTTGGGATTAACCTTTTTTGCCGCATCCAGTTTTTCAACAAATTCTTTTACGTTCTTGATTTTTTCCATTTTTTCACCCCATATTTTTAAAAACATACACACATCCACCAACTGGCCAAAGCCAACACAACAACCGGCAACACAACCCGTTCAAATGGGAAATGCGCGTGTCCACCATTTTTACGCTTCATCCATTCATACAGTTTTTCAACCAATATGAACAAAATCATCCCGATCAATGCACCCAACAATATTGGGTCAATATATAAAATTCCACAAACCCATACAGGACTGTAATCAATATCACCGACATAGGCAAATCCAATCATTGCCACCGATATTGCGATTAACAATGCATTACGACCCCAAAAATTCCATCCACGTTTATCAAAATACTTGATTGCCCAATACCCCAACAATGTCAACAACGCCCCGGCCCAAAGTCCAACCACAGATGTCGGCACCCCCAACGATTCCGCAACACCAACACCCGCACCAATTGCAATTGTACATATCGGACAGGCCGGATTTGCAAACGCCCCCATCGGAACCAATGCCCCAAAGGCACCCGCCAACAACTTACCAAATCTTGGCATCATATTAAGAACCCCCTTTCTTCAATATAATAAATTTAATACATATAAAAATTTATACATATTATTTATAATACATATAAAAAAGTCAAATAATTTATTTACGATAAAAAAAAATAATGTTATATTAATAATATGTCTGAACACGTATTACCCGAAGTAAAAATAAAATCCCAATTACCGGAACCTGTTATGGCACGCGCGGTACGTGGTTTGACATATATTGCACATCCACTGCGTTTGCGAATATTGGAATTTTTGGATGTGAATGGGATGTCATCTGTATCGGCGATTTCACGCGGTGTCGGTGCGGAACAAATGATAATATCCCAATCCCTGCGCAAGATGCGCGATGCCCACCTTGTACAAACACATCGTCGTGGCATATTTATATATTACGAGATATGTGAAGAATACCCCGCAAGCATATTTGTATGCCTGCGAAAATTATTTGGCCATATGACGGACCAATTAAAATTTTTACGCACAAATTATCGCGAGATATTGCCAACTGATTACACAACGATGGCAGCGAACCGGATAAAACTGTTTGCCAACTATGACAAAATGCGAATATTGGAATATTTGACCTATCACGGTGAATCGTGTGTATCAGAAATTGTTGACGGCACCAACCTGCCACAAACCAAGGTATCACAATATCTCAAGAAACTTGCGGATGATGATTTTGTAAAATCGCGCCGCGATGGGCGATTTATATACTATTCAATAACGGCGGGTGTTCATAAAACCACAATCGGATGTATTCATAAACGTTACGACAACGTCGGTGACGGATTCTAAATACTGATATTTTATTATTTACTCATTGAAATTAATATATTTTTTATTTATAATATAAACATATGTTTATCCTTAATAATTTAAGAATGATGAAATAAAATACATATCCAAAAAAACAAGATTATTATAAATTAAACCCAATACATAAAAAAACACCACAATGTATATCTAACATAGTTGCAAAACAACGTTGTTTTACATTTTCTCGTTAACCACAACAACCAAGGAGAAAATTAATGCTAAAAAACGAAGTTCTGACCCCTGAAATAATTGAATCAATTGATAACACTATTCGGTTGATGAAAAACCTGCACCCCACTAACGAGCAAGATAAAAAACATATCGCCGGTCGTATTGCCGCACTGGAATGGATAAAAACAGGTCAAGGCGGAAAAATAATAGTAAACATCCCGCACACAGACGATTAAAACTTCAAAACATTATAAAAACCGGCCCAGGCCGGTTTAAATTTTGGTAGCGAAGGAGGGACTTGAACCCCCGACACGCGGATTATGATTCCGCTGCTCTAACCACCTGAGCTACTTCGCCAATGTCCCGCATTATATCAAAGAAATTATTAAATGCAAGCAAAACAATCCCAAATAAAAACACACCGAATTTATTCACAGATAAAATCATTATAATTTTTAACAAATTCTTATTGCAAATATTCTTTATATAGTATATATTTCGCATATGAAAAAAATCGTTATTTCCGTATGCACCCTGATTTTTTGTGCATCCGCGGCATTTGCGGATGCAAATCCATTTATGGGCGAACACAAAAATCAAATTGCCTTTAACCTGGGCCAGGGTGTAAACAGTGGTTTTTTAATTCCGCCCCCGACCCAGTTGGTTCCATTTTATATACTGCACGTCCAGTATTCACAACCAACAACATTTTTCAAACTTCCCGCACGCCAGTCAATAAACATTGCCCAAACATTGGGATTTGGCGAAAGATACGGATGGGATTGGGATAAATATACAATTCCTATGATTTTTTTAACCGAAGACATCGCCCTTGCCCACGGGAAAAATTGGTATTTTTCAACGGGGATTGGAATGGGACTCCAGGCACAACAAAACGAACGTCTTGGCGCAAAATTATTATTCCAATTTAAATTAATTGGCGGATACAGAATAAATGACAATTGGGGTCTGGAAGTATTTATCCAGCATTTTTCAAACGCGAACACGGCCCCTGAAAATTATTCATACGCATTTTACGGTGCTGGATTTACGTACAGTTTTTAATACCAAGCAATAAATAACACATTAACACCTGTACATTACCAATCAATTGGTGTTTTTCCGTGCGCAACCAGATATTCATTTGCCCGTGAAAAATGATGATTATCAAAGAAACCGCGACTGGCCGACAATGGCGATGGATGCACACTTTTTAAAATTAAATTTTTATTCGGATCAACAAATTCCGCCTTGCGTTGGGCATAACTGCCCCACAGCATATATACAATATTTTCACGTGCCGCAACCACACGAATAACGGCATCTGTAAACTGTTCCCATCCACGACCAACGTGTGACGCGGCCCGATGCGCCGCAACGGTCAGTGTAGAATTTAATAACAACACACCCTGGCTTGCCCAAGATGTTAAATCACCGTGCGTTACCGACGCCCGCCCCAAATCATTTTGAATTTCCTTGTAAATATTAACCAGTGATGGCGGAATTGGTGTTGGCGGCAACACAGAAAAACACAATCCGTGCGCCTGACCCGGCTCGTGATATGGATCTTGTCCGATAATAACGACCTTGACATTTTCCAACGGACATAAATTAAAGGCATTAAATATATTTGCCGGCGCAGGATAAACCGTATGTCCCGCCAAATATTCCCCACGAACAAAATCAGTCAACTTAATAAAATAATCTTTATCAAATTCTGGTGCCAATGCGTCTTTCCACGATTGTTCTATTTTCACATTCACGACAAAGTCCTTTTTTCCAAACCATCATCCACAACAATCAATTTATTTTGACAGGCTTTCCATAATACCACATCAATATATCCACGTGGTAATCCCGTGATTGCAACCAATTGGTTAAACATATCATCACAAACAGACTTGATATTTTTGCTTAACTTTTTATTATCAATTTCCGCGCTTAATGCCGGATTTTGTGCATACACAACCCCCAAACGCTGGATCCAAATATCATATTTCACCACATCTTCGCCAAGGTTACGCGCCAAATGATTTGCGGTAATTTTTCCAATATGTGGTAAATGCATCAGATAATTTATACGTGCATTTGTATCATTCAATGAATAATATTCATTTCTGAATTGCGCACGATTATCCCAAATTTTACAAATCGCATTTATTTTGTTTTTATTATGAAACAGTGCAAACAACCCGTTAAAATCAGCCCCTTTTGCATAAAGAAAGTTCATAATTTGTGCGTGAATTTTTTTTGCGGTTTTTTGCGAAAAGCCGCCTGCCAAGATTACATATACACAGTTTTCTGCAAATGCATCTGACGACAAAATTTTTCTTTGCGATAAAATTTTGCGTATTTCATCAAACGATTGTGCATCGGAATCCAATCCCATTTGGCGCAAACGTTTATCCAAGTCAAAAAACCAATCAGCGGTAAACATTTATTCGTTTTGCTGTTCTTTACCCATTGCCAAAATATTGGTAACTGACATTGTTTGTCCCGCCTGGGCACGCAGTTTATTTTTGGCATTAATAAACGCATTCTTTTTTTGTTGTGTTATGCCCAATTGTTTTTCCAGTTCTTGAAACCGCGCCAATTTTTCTGGGGTTTTATCATTATGCGAAAAAATTTCATATTCCAATTGGTGATATTCACGCCACAACGCATCATTTTCCAGACGCTGTGGCGCAGCATTATTAAGATGTATTTCACCATATTCATCAACATAAAAATCATTTTCGTTTTCAGGCATAAATTTCCCCATTATTTATTACACATCCAAATTCGCATCCAATGCATTATCAACAATAAAGTCACGTCGTGGTTCAACAACATCGCCCATTAACATAGATACAACTTCGTCCGCCTGGGATGCATCATTAACCTTGACCTGGAACAAAGACCTATGGTTTGGGTCCATTGTTGTTTCCCACAATTGTTCGGCATTCATTTCACCCAACCCCTTATAGCGCTGTATTTTTAATCCTGTTTTGGCATATTCAAATGCGGTATCCAACAGATTTAACGCCCCCCATATTTTTTGTGACTTTGCCTTAACCCGCAGTGTTACAGGCTTGGAAAAAGTTTCCATTAATTCGTCACGTCCATCCAAACGCATCCAGGCCCGCACCTCGGGTCCGGTTATTTTTTCACGTGGCAACACGTGCGTTTCTGTTACACTGCGCAGTGTACGTGTAATTGTAATTCCCGTATCATTGGCAAAAACTTTCCATCCGCGTTCAAATTCTAATTCTTCCGCATCCAGCATTTTTTCCGCGGCGGTAAAATTATCCGCCGTTTCTTCATCAAAAACGCCATTTAATGCCAAAGCCTCGACAAAACGCAAGGGCATAATATGATTCAACGGCTGCAGTGTATTTTTCATATTAAGAACCAACGTCAACAAACGTTTTAAATCCGTACCAGAAATTTGGGCACCGGACGAAATTTCAATCAATCCATCTGTGGCCAATTGATCCATCAGATAATCATCCATCTCGCGTTGATTCTGCAGATAAATTTGTTGTTTTCCGCGTGTTACACCATACAACGGCGGCTTTGCAACATATATATATCCACGTTCGATTGCCTCGGGCATATAACGATAAAAGAACGTCATCAACAATGTTTGAATATGTTGTCCATCAACATCGGCATCGGTCATAATAATAACTTTGTGATAGCGCATTTTTTCAATATCAAAGTCATCTTTACCGATACCTGCCCCCATTGTGGTAATCAGTGCGCCAATCGTATCCGACCCCAACATTTTATCAAATCGTACACGTTCAACATTTAAAATTTTTCCACGCAAAGGCAAAATCGCCTGGGTTTTGCGATCACGTCCCTGTTTTGCGGTACCACCCGCCGAATCCCCCTCAACTATAAACAATTCACACTTTGCCGGATCACGTTCACTGCAATTTGCCAATTTTCCCGGCAAACCGCCCAATTCCGGTCCTGTTTTTTTACGGGACAATTCACGTGCCTTGCGTGCGGCCTCACGCGCGGTTGCGGCCTCTATAATCTTATCAACGATTAATTTGGCGATTGCGGGATTTTCATCCAGATATTCGTATAACAAATCATAGACCGTATTTTCAACCAGCGGTCGAACTTCACTGGACACCAATTTATCTTTGGTCTGGGAACCAAATTTTGGATCTGGAATTTTCACACTGATAATACTGGTCAAACCTTCGCGAAAATCTTCACCCGACAAAGAAACATCTTTCTTGGTAACTTTGTCTGCGATATACTTATTTATTGCCCGGGTCAATCCCGCACGAAATCCCGCCAAGTGCGTTCCACCATCACGATTTGGGATATTGTTTGTAAAACACAGCGATGTTTCCGTATATGCGGTTGTCCATTGCAGAACGATTTCGATATACGTATCTTCAATTTGTTTAATCATCTGGATTGGTTCACGGTTTAACAATTCCTTGGATTTATCAAGATATGTTGCAAATCCCTTTAACCCATCGACCGAATGAAATTCACGTGTTTTTTTATCTGGGCCACGCAAATCTTCCAAAATAATACGAACATTTGCATTCAGATAAGACTGTTCCCGCAACCACGTTTCCAACGTATCAAAATTAAACTCGGTACCCGTAAAGGTTTCCGGCGACGGTAAAAAAGTAACCTCGGTTCCGTGATCATACCCTGTTTTATTTTCTGTAATTGTCAAATCACAGGTTGGCACCCCATCGGCAAATGCCATATGCGCCTGTTTATCACCGCGCCAAACGCGCACCTCAAGCCAGGTGGACAACGCATTTACCACCGACACACCCACACCGTGCAATCCCCCCGATACTTTGTATGCGCCATTACTTTCATTATCAAATTTACCACCCGCGTGCAGTTCACACATAATCAATTCCAACGCACTGCGTCCTGTTTCGTGATTAACATCAAACGGCATACCACGTCCATTATCACGAATGGTTGCACTGCCATCTGGGTTCAAAGAAACATAAACTGTATCGGCATATCCGGCCATTGCCTCGTCAATGGAATTATTAACAACTTCGTAAATCATATGGTGCAAACCGGAACCGCCTTCACCCACGTCGCCGATATACATTCCGGGGCGTTTTTTTACCGCCTCAAGCCCCTTTAAAACCTTAATAGAATCACCGGTATATTCGTTTGTCACAGCCATTTAAAATTCCTTTCTTTTTTCTATGGAAGAATAGCAATTTATGCTATAATTATCAAGAAAAAAGGGGATAAAATATGCGATTCAAATTACTGTATTTTGGCGACATTTTAATCAATCCGAAAAAGCGTTCTCAGCATATATCCGACATACGTATGCAGTTCCATCCACAATTAAAAAAATTGTTGGAACACCAACCGTGGGACAATATGACAAAATATATGATACCAACCGCAACAAAAAGCCCCATTACCACACGGCACGTGGGCGGCATTGATTGGAATCCTATTATTACCCCCAATTTAAAACTATTGGCAGAAATAGACATTCAAATGATGCACCCGGAAATTGTCGGTCTGCCACACAGCGACATTGACAATCGTGTAAAAACGATATTGGATGGCCTGCGTTGTCCCCAGAACGAACACGAAATTGGCGAAAATACACCACGTGACATTGGCCCAATCTATACATTATTGGATGACGATCATCTTATAACTCGCCTGTCTGTTAATACAAGCCACTTGTTATCCGCAAACCTGTTCAATCCGAACATTGCGCATACACCCGATACAATATTTATGATGTTGGACATAAACGTTCGTGTTGCCGAAGGAACTTTGGAAAACCTGCCATTTATGGTATAAAAGTGTGGCGGAAAAAGTAAAAACTTTTATATGTGCCCTGATATAAATATTTTTATGTCAGGACACTTGTAATTTGATCCTGCATCTGGAACGTTCCCAAAACAACCCACGCAATAATTGCAGAAACCAACAATATACCTATGCTGTTCATTACATTTGACACAGATTCCATCTTGCGAACGGATTCATCCAAATAATCATTTGCCACCCGTCCAAGATTTTCATCAAACCCGTTCATATCTGCATAAATTGCCAAATCCCCAATAATTTCTGTATTTGGGAAATCGCGTCCTGTACGATTTAATGCCACACCCAAATTCGCGCCATTTGCGATATAGTGTAACGTATCTTCCAAAATATCACGCATATATTTATTTGAACTGTCGGCCAACATACGCATTGCATCGGGAATTGTAATTCCTGCGGCAACCATTGCCGACAAACTCATCAGCCACCCAACCGACATCTGAATTTTATAAACATTCCACGGCGGTAATTTATCAAACAACGTTCGCATTCGTCCGGACCAGTTCGGTAAACTTATCCAAATTACTGCAACAATAAATGCGAAAATTCCCAAAACAACATACCAATATTTAATCGAAAATTCAGACAACCATATCAAAGATGTGGCCATTCCGCGCCAAATCATATTATCGCCTGCAATTTCTGCCAACGGCGGCACCAGATAAATCCCCACCAGCATAATTATACCAAACGTCAGCATCAGCAAAAACAACGGATACGCGATTGCCCCAACCATTGCGCGCCGAATACGTGTTGTACCATCAACAACGCGACTTACATTTTCCAACGCCACCACCAAATCAGACAAATTTCCAGACGTTACCAACAATGTTTCTTCTGGTGGCACCCATCCGCGCGTTGCATCTGAAAAACTCATTCCGCGTTCCAGATTTTTCTGCCATTCACGCATAACAATTGCAAAAGGTTCATTTGGCTTTTTACCATTGTGCGATTCAATCGCCTCAAGCCGCCCCAGCGCATCCATCAACGTAAAATCATTTCGCAACAGCGACGCCAATTTTCGTGCGGTGGCCATACGTTTTTCTGTATTTAATCTGAAAACCAGTTTGGCGTACCATAAATCCATTTTGGTTGTCATATTAATACACCCCCGGTCTGTCCAGCAATCCAACCCAGCGCTCTAATTCATCAACGCCGATAATTCCCTGTAACATCAAAGATGTTGCGGCCTCTTTCAACGTACGTCCATCCATTTCTTCCAACCAGTACTTATATGCACCATCGGTATTTCCGGCCAATGCCATACGTAAAAATTCACTGTTAGTTATGATTATTTCGCCTGCCTTGATACGTCCCAACGTCCCTGTACCCTTGCATTCTTCACATCCGGCACCACGGATATAAACCTGGCGCAAACCCAATTCACCAAATGCATCAAGAACACGATTATATTCCGGGGCCTCGGGATGATCAATCAATCGTTCGCGACAATGCGGGCACAGTTTTTTAAACAATCGCATAGAAATCAATCCACGCATCAATGTTTCTTCTTTTAATTTAAATGCCTCTATACCCAAATCCAACAAACGTGTCAGGGCCGACATTGCCGAATTTGCGTGCAAAGTTGTCCAAACATTATGCCCCGACAATGCACCACGCACGGTTAACTGTGCGGCGGCCAAAGTACGAATTTCGCCCACCATCAATGTATCTGGATCACTTCGCAGCGCGGCGGCCAACGCCTCGGTATACTTTTCTTCACGTTGTTCTTCGTTATTCGTATTAACCACGGGCATCTGATGCGCGCCAAAAATTTTTTGTTCGACGGGATCTTCCACCGTAATCATATTAATTTCATAGTGATGTTCTTTTAACATCAATGACATATTACGCACCAACGTGGTTGATTTACCTGAACTTGTTGGTCCGGCCACAATAACCAAACCTGTTGGATAAGAACGCAACCGCATTAATAACTTTTGTTCATATTCACCGAATTCCTGTTCAGTTTTAATCCCCTCAGACGGATTATCATACAACAATCGCATAACGACATAACGACTGCCAAACGCGATTGGATTAAATTGCATACGAATACTAAGAATACCCCGCGGCAGGTATAAATCTTTGGTTCCGCGTAACGGTGTTCGCCCATCCTTTTGTGCAAATTGATATTCATTCTGGGCATAGTTTGCATTCGACATATCCGACGACGCAAACGCAGCCCGAACAAAAGATTCCCCCCACCCCGAGTTATATTCCAACACGGGTTGCATACTGCCATCTATACGAAAATAAATTGTTGTCTGATCTGCGACCTCTATGTGAATATCAGAAACCTTTTGTGCTGCGGCCTTGGCGATAATATCGACAAAGTCCTTTTGCATTTGGTTATCATAATCCTGGCGTGAACGTGAAATTGATCCCAAATTACCTTCATACGCCTTGTAAATACTGGAAACCAGGCCCAAATCGGAATAGAACGGCACCCGCATTGGACGTGCACGCTTTTTTAATAAATCCAGAAAAGCCAACACCCGTCCATCATATCGATGTGTACGTGATATTATAATTTCCCCACCGGAAAAATAGGCAACCAAACCTTGGGTATCCTTGGGCAATTCTTGTTCCGCCCCGGTTGCGGTTAATAATCGATTTCCATTTGAAAACAGATAGTCAACAATATCCTTGTTATCGGCGTTTTCCAACCCCGTCGGCACAGATGGCTTATTCGCCACCGGAATATTATTCAAGACATTGTTTTCTGCTTCATTCATACCCGCGCCTTATTTGGATTTAGTAATATTCAGCGTCTGTGTATCTTCACCATTTGTGAACACCACACCTTCGTCCAAAGATATTGACTGAACGGTATATCCATCGACCACTTTTCCGACACTGACGGTTCTGTTTTGTCCAGTTGCCAGATTTTCAATTGTTGCCTGCAATTGTGCACCGGCACCAATTACATTAACCAATCTGTACGATTTATCAAAATTAATTGCCGACACATCATCCAAATCCGATGTTCCTGATGAAGTTGTTGTAACGGCGCGCGCACGTGATTGCAATTCTTCGGTTTGTGCCTCTAACTCTTCTTTTTCACGTTCCAGTTTTGCGGCCTCGGCCTCTAATTTTGCCTGGGCATTTTCCAATTCTTGCTGTTGTTGTTCCGCCCGACCCGACAATTCATCTATTTCCAGATGCAATTTAATTTTTTCTGCGGCCAATCTGTCCAGTTCCAAGTCCAATTGTGCACGTTCTTTTTCCAATTCCATTAAAACTTTTTCTTGTTCCAAATCTGTAATTTGTTGAAACAAAGACCCCGAAACATCATATGCGGCAACCGCATCTGCAGAAACGGCCTCCATCTGGGCGGCAATATCTGCATCATCCTGGGCCACATCATTGGCCTGTGCATACATCGGCACCACCATAAGAATTGAAAACAAAAGCACTGATACAAACGTCTGTTTATTTCGCATAGATTATCACCTCATAGTTCCAATTACGTGTCGATGCATCCCACGCACAACGCGTCATATACACCCCGCCAAAATCATCAAAAATCTTCATAAAATTTATCGGATTTAACTTAGATTCCGCCCCAACCTCTACTATATCCAAATTTACCGTATCAACACCATTGGTCAACGTATCAGTTACCATTTGTGCCTCGACCGGCATACCCGCATTTTGAAACACTGTAAGCACGGAACGCATCAATGTTTCAACATCACGTTCATCCAGCGACGCCCGTATCGGCGCATCTGGTAAGGTCACACGCACAAACAATGAATCATCGCTTTCTTGTTGAACGAATGCCCCTGGCATAATTTCGGTTGCAACTGCATAGAAGTCATTCAAACTGCCATATGTATCACGTTTAAAAACCGCATTGGCGTGTGTTTCACCACATTCGGCAGAAACCTGACCCCATCCGGTAATCGGCTGCATCAGAAAGGCAATTGCTTTGTAACAATTTTCGGCACGAATTTCCACATCTGGCAAATATTCATATGGTAAAACAATTGGTTCCACCTGGGGCGCACGTTCTATTTCAAACTGTACATCCAGTTCTTTATTTTTCTCTGCGACCTGACGCTCATATTCTGCGGCAACCTCTGGACTGATTTGTGAAATTTCAATTTTTGGAGCGGCCATTTCCCGCAAAGGCTCGCGAAAAAAACATACTGTACACAAAACGAATACTAATACCAACGCACTGGACGCAACGATTGCACTTGTACGACTTATTGGTCGCAATGTTGCCCGTGGTCCACGCATCAATAAATCGCCCAAATTACGTTCAACCGCACGTGGCATTCCCCATGTACCGGGCGCGAACAACGCCCCCCAATCTGGTATTTCTGACAATTTAAAATATTCCGCACGTGCATCTTCTGCGCGTTCAAATAATTTATCTTCAAGAATAACACCATTACGTACCGCAACCAGATAAAAAAACTTATCAACCGCAAACACGGCCAAGAAAGACGTATATTCGCCCAATGCGTCTGTAACGGCGGCGGCGGCACTGTCCATACCGCTGCGATGTCCCATTTTTTTGGACCCCAGTCCAACCATCGCCCGATATTCGGTATATAAATTTAATTTCTTGTCCACACCACGCGCCAACGTACGTGCATACGTACGCGCAACATAGCCCGCACCCGTTGGTTGCCAAAACAAACCAACGGCATATTTTTTTCTGTCAACAGTTATAACCTGACCTGGCAATTTCTCTCTCTGCTGTTATTAAATAATTATAACATAAAAAAACTGTCTTTGGCAAACACAGAATAACAAAAGAAACCCGCCGAACAGTTACGGCGGGAAAATTTTATAACCCCAAGTGCCTAGCATCCACCCATACCACCGTACATTGTATTTGAACAATTTATCTGATGTTCAACCAAAACCGGGGTTGCGGTAATACTGCTGCCACCATCTTTGGCGGTACGAACATTATTTGGATGTGGACAATCATAAACATTTGCAACCAATACAAAAGAACGTTCCGGACCAAAAATTACCCATTCATTTGGACGTGTACGTTGACTGGTTATCCAATATGCATTACCTGGTCGCGCCTGGTCTGCGATTCTGTTTTCAAGATATACACGCGCATCATCGGAATCGTATACCGAAACCTCTGATTCAATTTTATAAAGGAATGTACAACCAATTGGTTCTGCCTCTAACTGGGTGATATATTGACTGCCGTTTTCGTGCTTGATTAATCCGCCGCACGCGGTCAACCCAACCAGCATCATTAAAAATACGAATACATTTTTCATTTTAACCATCCTGATAATTAAAAATTACTTTGATTCAATTATATCATAATTTGCCGCATCACTGAACAACTTTTTCAACACCAGGTTATTTAACGCGTGACTGCCCTTGAAAGAAGTTAATTTACCGACAACAAATCCCCCCGATGTGTACATATCACCGATTGCATCAATTATCTTATGTCGCACAAATTCATCGGGCCAAATTGTTTTATTTAACGTATCATCACCATTATTATTCAAAGCAATAACATTTGTTTCATCGGCCCCCCGTGCCATACCACGACGTTTAAGATATTCCCATTCTGAATATTTACCAAACGTGCGTGCCCGTGCAATATTTTTAACAAAATTTTCAACTGATTTTTTTGTTCCATCAAACGAGTAAGAATATGTCTGATTCCCTATAATTTTTTCTGGATAAATTAATGTTGCGGTTATATCCAATGTTTTTGCATCATTCGGTTCCAACATAACATAACCATTACTTTTACGTCCGGCAAGTGTATTAATAATCCACCATTTTGCGCGCACAACCCAATTCATTCCACGGCGCAGTTCCGCCGCCCGTGCAATAACCGGACGCCGCACAACAATTTTACGTCGCACCCCCCCCGTTACCCCGGCACGAACAAATAAATCATAGAATTGGGCGGCACTGCCATCAAGAATTGGTGTTTCTGCGCCATCTATTTCTATTACGGCGCTATCAATACCGACCATAAACAATGCCGCCATAAGATGTTCAATTGTTTGAACGTGCGCCCCCGTAACACATCCAATTGTTGTATTACGCATTTTTGTTTCGCCAACATTATCGTACGTTGCCATAATCGGGTCTGAATTTTTCAAATCAACCCGTTTAAAAAAAATACCAAACACTTTGGACGGTCGCACAACCATATCTACGGGTAAACCTGAATGAATTCCACGACCAGTTATTTTTACCAATTTTTTTAATGTAGACATTTTACTTTTTCCCCCAACCATTCCCAAAAATTATCATCAATTGTAATATCAAGCCGTGCATATTTTATTTTATTCTGCATTTTTGGCGGCAAACGCATCCAATCTTTTTCCGTTGTGATTAACTTTGCCCCGCGCCGTTGTGCAATATTAACAAGTTTATTTAAATCATCATCCGTATATTGATAATGGTCTGCAAATGCACGTTTTCCAACAAGATTTTTTAATGCGCCAAAGAATTTTTTTGGATATCCAATTCCCGCAAATGCATAAAGTTTTTCATTTTCGTCGTATGGTGAAATTGTTTTCGCAGTCGCATAAAACACTGGGATTCCATCAGGCAATTTAAATTTTCGCCGTGTACGTGCGCGACGAATAACAATTACGGCATCTGCCCGCCGTATTGCCCGCCGCGGTTCCCGCAAAGGTCCGGCCGGCAATAAAAACCCATTACCATACCCCAAATGCTGGTCAAACACCAACACAGAAATATCCTTTTTTATACGCGGGTTTTGAAAACCATCATCCATAACTATTGGACCTGTTTCATTCTGTTGACGATTTAATAAAACAAGATTGCTTTTTCTGTCACCAACGTGCACTTGGAATCCGGCACGTGCCAACATTGCAGCCTCGTCCCCGACATTTCCTGTTTTTGCACTTTTCTTATATCCCCGCATAACAATTGGCGCATCCAAGAATTCCGCGATTGCACGTACAATCGGTGTTTTTCCCACCCCACCGGCCAAAATATTTCCAACACATATTATTTTTCGACGCGACTTATATACACCTATTTTTCGAAACAAGAAAACGATTTTGGCAAAAAAATAATAAATCCACGACACCGGCACCAATAAAAATGCCAGTGGCGTTTTATGTAAAAACCACCACGGTGTTTTCATTTTTTATCCTCGACGCTGTCCAGTTTTTTTCATTTTTGCCTTTTTAATTTTTTTTGCGGCCCGTTCTGCACGACGTTTATCTTTGTATTCTGCAGATGTTAAATCCTGTTCAACCTTGAACAGATTAAACTCTCCATCCATTTCACGAACCTGTCGCACCATAATATCTTCTATACGTTTTCTGATTTTTTCAAATTCAGTTGCATTAACCTTGGAATCAATAAAGATAGGTTCCCCCACTCTACACGTAATTGTGGAAAAAGGTAATGCGACTAAATACCTGTCCCATCTGTCCTGGAACCAGGCACGTGATGCCGAATAACATACCGGAATAATTGGTGCACCGGTCATTTTTGCAAAATACAATGCGCCATCTTGCACCCGCAAAGATGGCCCACCCGGCCCATCGGGTGACAAGCACACAGAATAATCACCCCGACGCAGGATTCGTACCCCCTGTCTAAGCACAGAAATTCCACCTTCGGACGTACTGCCATAAATAGATTTCAAACCAAACAACCGCTGTAACTTTGCCATCATACGTCCATCTTTATGCCGCGACGCCACGGCATATGCCCGCATTCCCCCCAAACAAACGATTGGTGACAACATCATACTGCGCCCGTGCCAAAAAATAAAAATTGCGGGTCGCTTACGATATTTTTTAAATGTTTCCCAATTTGTAATTTTCTTGCGACAGGTAAAATATACGAACCATATGGCAACAGCCATCAGTCCCGCCACCACCCATTGAAAAAACGACAGGCGTAATACAGGTTCCCAAAAAGCCTTCCATAATTTTCTAAATTTTTGATACATAACATAAATCTCTTATACAACTAACTTTTTGGATTCTAGCAGTAAAAAAATCATATTTCAAGACACTATAGGAATACGTTTTTTTCACATAAAAAATAATAAAACAATAAAAAAGATTGACAAATATCGAAAAAATGATAAAATAAACCCCATTCGCCGCGGAGTAGAGCAGTCCGGTAGCTCGTCAGGCTCATAACCTGAAGGTCTGTGGTTCAAATCCACACTCCGCAACCAAGATTTTCCGCAGTATTCTGCGGATTTTTTATTACTTTAGTTTTCCCTAATTTTATCACTTTTATTCTGGGGCTACCCAGGGGCTACTCCAAGAACTATTATTTTATTGCAAACACGTCCATATCAAATAAACTGAATAACAACAGAAACAAGGATTTTTAATATGAAACGAACATATTGTTCCATTCAGGAAGCTGTTGTATGGATTGCTTTTCGCGGTGAAAAACTTACAACAGAAGAATGGCTTAAAAGAAGTGATGAATTAGAACCTGCTACAGAGACATTACTAGAAGCCATAAAAATTGGTGCTATACACGCTACTGGAATCAACAGCAGAAGCGGAAAACGTACATCAGTTACAATAGCTCCACCATCTATAATCGAATACAGTACCAATTCTATAACCTATGAAGATGATTTCTACTATGCAGGCGAACTTGGTATGCCAATTTTTACAGAAGTAGAAGTATTAATAGAAAATCTAAAAGACGGTTTTCCTCCAAAACATCCAATCAAAACAGCGAATGACGAATATACTACCCCATATCTTGAAATAGCTAAAAAAATTATAAAACAGGAACACATATCAGATACTAATCAAGGAAAAAAAGAACTTTTAGTTGCAGAAATTGAAAAAGAAATGGAATTGCGAGGATTACCCAAATCCAAATCAATGGCAACCAAAATTGCTACCATAATTCGTAAACCAGAATCACAAAAAGGTGGTTGGAAAAAGGGTTAACCCCTATTTAAAACACAAATCTTTTTTATCCTTATTTTTCCCAGAAATTCAATCTTTTTTATGGGTTTACCCCAAGTGGGTTAAACCGCTTTATCCAAGACAAAATTCTTTTTCTCCCCTACATTGTGCTCAACCAAAGGAGGTTAAATATGAATAACTACCTAACAACGGTCGAGCTATCTAACTTACTGAAAATCAAACCGAACACATTGGCAACTTGGCGTATAAACAGAACTAGCCCATTTAAATGGGTAAAGGTCGGAAGACGTGTTTTATATGACACTACCGAAGTAATAAATTACCTGAAGCGCCAACAACACGATAACACTCATAACAAAGAGGTAGAATAATGGATTTTTTATATACAGCCCTAACAGAGAATAACATTCCCTACCCTCCATGTGTAAATTTTGACGGTTTTACCAGATGGGGAAAGAACAAACGTTATTGGCTTTTTCCAGTAGGCGAAGGATATATTTTTGGCGACTGGTCACAAAACACGCGTGCTTTTGCATTTCCTAAAAACGCCAAAACTGTCACTTCACAACAACTACAGGAAATCAAAGAAAAAATACATACCGAACAACAACACTTTAAAAACGCACAAAAAATCGAGCAAATTCACATTTCTGACAATGTAATAAAAAGAACACCCTCTCTTTTTGATGCACCTAAGGCACATGAATATTTGAAAAAGAAACATATTTTACCATTGTCTGCAAAATACGATGCACCAACGGATAATTTAGTAATACCTTTATATGATACTAACGGCAAGATATGGTCATGGCAAACTATATCTTCCAATGGTAAGAAATACTTTCTAAATGGCGGAAGAACCAAGGGTTGTTTTCACCCAATAGGAGATTTAACACCAACTATCATTGTTTGCGAGGGTTTTGCCACAGCCGCCACAATATATCAAGCAACTGGTTTATACACAATCGCTGCAATGAATGCTGGAAATATTGAACCTGTTGTAGATGCAATAAGTAAAAAATATCCCAGCGCAAATATCATTATAGCTGCTGATAACGACTGGGAAAAAGAAGTAAATGTCGGGAAAGAATCAGCAAAATCTGCGGCAAAACAACACAGGTTAAAAGTGATACTGCCACCGAACATAAGGGGGGTATCCGACTTTAATGACATTCACGTAAGATACGGTATTGACACTGTAAAAAATCAACTACAAGGAGTACTATCATGAAAACAGAAGACATTATTGCACAACAGATTGACTACACACCTAACATTTTTTCAGCTGATACCCTACTAAAAATGGATATACCAGAGATAGAGTGGCTATTGTACCCACTAATACCACAAAAAGGGATTTCTCTTGTATCTGCTGCACGTGGTGTAGGTAAAAGTTATTTTGCAATGGCGGCAGCTATTGCAACCGCATCAGGATTTAATTTCCTCGGTTTTAAAGCTGATAAACCACGTAGAGTTCTATACATAGACGGAGAAATGAATGGAAAAACACTACAGGATAGAATGAATCAACTAATCGCAGGTTTTGAAAAAGAAGGAAAGAAAGTCAACAGAGATAATCTTTTTATTTTTGGATCAGATTTTCAAGGCGACAACCCTATGATAAACTTCTACAACGAAAATGATTGGGATGTATTAGAGCAAGCTATCACGAAACTTGGTCATGTAGATTTAATAATAGTGGATAATGTATTCACTCTATATGAGTGCCAAGACGAAAACTCTGCTGCAAGTTGGCAAAAGTTTAACAAATGGTCTTTAAAACAAAGACACAAAGACCGTTCTGTAATGTGGGTTCATCATACAGGTAAAGATATCGAACGTGGCGGCCGAGGATCGTCTGCAATAGAAACACTGCTAGATACATCTTTGCTATTAAAAACTCCACAAGGCCATAACCCAAAAAATGGCGCAGCAATAATTGCCAGATACACAAAAAGCAGAAGTGTAGCTGGTAAATCTGTTGCATCATTTGCGGCACGTCTTATTTCAGAACAAGATAATGACACAGGAAAAATAATTTCATCATCATGGGTTTTACAAGACACACCTATGGAAGAAATAGAAGAAAAGGTGAAACCTATAATGGACTTGCTATATGAAGGTAAAAATGTAAAAGAAATATCTAAAATTATAGATATTTCGCCAGCAACAATATACAGAATTCTGAACGATGCAGGAATCAAGAAACCTGATAAAATCGCAAAAGAAGCTGCACAAGAAAAAGAAACCTACAAAGAAATTGAAATATAACACGACAAATTCTCATTTTCTCACAATATATAAAGGTGAGAAAATGAGAAAAACGTTTATAGACCGTTTATCAGAATAAAACTGTACTCATTCCACCAAAAAAACTTTGCAACCAAGGAGCACCTGAATATTCTGGAATATGATCGTATCCAATAAAATTGTCTGCATTTATGCCTTGATAACGTTCCGCAATCTGAGAAGCTATTTTTTCTGGATCTGGAGAATCAGTTACGACATTAGTAACTTCTGGCAAGCATGGTTTGTCTATTTTATATTCAGCAACTGGGTAAAAACGACTTTTGCTTTCTAAATAAAACCTATTTGCATCATCACCTACGGTATGAATATTTGCATTTACCCTTTCTCCAGGCAAACCTCCTTCAAACTGCTGCCATTCCCTTTGTGTAGAATCAATAACCACAGAATCAGGATGTGCAACAGGATCATTTAATTCAACAATCGGTTCAGAGTTTGGCGCCTGCAGGGAATGAAACTGTGTTCCATCAGGAATATTTGATAAAGCAGAAGACGCAAAAGCTTCATTACCAACTAACAAAAATAACAATAAAGAAAATTCTAACATAAAAACTCTACCTTTTGCTTTCATTAAACCCAGCGATGATATATTCAACGGTTTTTGCTGCTATAAAAGGCAAAACAAACGCTAACAAACATAGTGCTAAAACAAACTTATCTGCAACAAAAAGAACACAACAAACAGACAATAT
>CALXMN010000009.1 GCA_944389495.1 uncultured Alphaproteobacteria bacterium
CCAACCTACTAACGAATAAAGGCAAATAAAATGAAACGTAGCGGTTTAATTACAACTAAAATAGGTATGACACGTTTATATGACGATGGCGGCGTGGCACATCCGGTGACTGTTTTGTCCGTCGGTGATTGCACGGTTATTGGAAATCGTACAATGGAAAAAAATGGTTATGTCGCAAATGTTCTGGGAATGCGTGAAGCCAAGGCAAAACATATCGCAAAGCCCCAGGCCGTCGCCGCAGAAAAGGCCGGTGTAAAACCATATCGTAAGGTTGTGGAATTTCGGGTGTCTGATGACTGTGTTATTCCAACAGGAACCGCATTGATGGCGTCACATTTTGTTGCCGGTCAATTCGTCGATGTCCAGGCAACCAGCAAGGGTAAAGGTTTTCAGGGTGCTATGAAACGTCATAACTTTGGCGGTAAAGAGGCAACCCACGGTGTTTTAAAGGCGCATCGTTCCATCGGTGGTACAGGTATGCGTGAATGGCCAGGTCGCGTTTTAAAAGGTAAAAAGATGGCCGGTCAAATGGGTAATGAAACCGTTACTGTTCAGAATTTGAAAGTTTTTGGTATTGATGATGCAGAAAACTTGATATTTGTTGAAGGGGCCGTGCCGGGCGCAAATGGAACCTTTGTATTGGTAAGTGATGCAATTAAAAAAGAACAGAAAGATTTACCAATTCCGACAAATGTAAAGGTTGCAGATTCTGATAACCAGACAGCAGCAGAAACCGAAACAGAACCTGTTGCGGAATAATAACAGGGGCAACAGATTAAAGTAAGGTGGAAAAAATGCAAATTGATGTTATAAATTTTGATGGCAAATCCGTTGGCAAAGTTGAATTGGCGGACCAAATATTCGGTCTTGATGCGCGTGCGGATATTTTACATCGGGTTGTAACCTGGCAGCGTGCAAAATCACGTGCGGGTACACACGCTGTAAAATCTGTTTCTGATGTCGCAGGCAGCGGTAAAAAGGCTTTTAAGCAAAAGAAAACAGGTAATGCACGCCAAGGTGAAAGATATAATGTTCATATGCGCGGCGGTGGTGTTGTTCACGGGCCGGTCGTTCGTGATCACGCGATTGATTTACCAAAGAAAATCCGCAGTTTGGGGCTGAAAATGGCTTTGTCGTCCAAGGTCAAGGATGGCAATCTGGTTGTGATTGATTCTGAAAAAGTGGCCGCTGTAAAAACGGGGGCAATTGCAAAGCAGTTGAAAAAACTGGATTTGACATCTGCGTTGTTTGTTGGGGCGGATGTATTGGATGCTAATTTCAAGAAATCTGTTGCAAACATTCCAAATATTGATGTTTTGCCAACAATTGGCTTGAACGTGTTGGATATTTTGAAACACGATAAATTGGTTTTGACGGCGGATGCAGTCAAAGCGGTGGAAGCGCGTTTGGCATAATAATACGTCATAACGCAAGACGAAAAGGTATAACAAAATGGCAGAAAAGAAAGTTAATACAGAGAAAAAAATCGTTGCGACCGCCGGTATTTATGATATACTGCGTCGCCCGATAATCTCGGAAAAGGCGGCAAAATTGTCTGAAAGCAATGGGGTCGCGTTTGAAGTTGCCGCAAATGCAACAAAAGAAGACGTTGCGCGTGCAATCCAGGCGATTTACAATGTAAAGCCGGTTAAGGTAAACATTGTTGTTGTCAAAGGTAAAGAAAAATCTTTCCGTGGACGTGGCACTGGGACGCAACGCAGTGTTAAAAAGGCGTATGTGTCTTTGCCGGCAGATGCAAAGTTGGATTTATCGGCAAACGTACAGTAAATAAACATACCCAGGGCAGAGAACCCAAATAAATGGATGTTAGTGTTCTGGGATAAACAAAGGTAAGAATAAAATGGCATTAAAGCATTACAAGCCAACAACACCGGGTAATCGCGGTTTGACACAAATTGACCGCAGTGAATTGCACCGTGGTGCACCGGAAAAGGCATTGACAGTTGGTTTAAAGTCCAAAGGTGGACGTAATAATTTTGGACACGTTACGGTTATGCACCAGGGTGGCGGGCATAAACGTAAATATCGCTTGATCGATTTCGCACGCAAGAAAAAGGGTGTGCCGGCGACTGTTATTCGTTTGGAATATGACCCAAATCGTACGGCCTTTATCGCGTTGATTGAATATACAGATGGTGCGCGTTCGTATATCTTGGCACCACGTGATTTAAAGGCGGGTGATGTTGTAATTTCTGGCGAGCGTGAAGATATTAAGCCGGGTAATGCAATGCCCCTGAAAAATATGCCAATCGGTACAATTGTGCATAATGTAGAGTTGAAGCCGGGTGCAGGTGGCCAATTGGCACGCAGCGCCGGTTGTTATGCACAGTTAATGGGTAAGGATGGTGTCTATGCCCAGATTAAAATGAACAGCGGTGAATTGCGCAAGGTTCATTCCGAATGTATGGCAACAGTTGGCAGTGTTTCCAATCCTGACCAACGCAATGTTAACCTGGGGAAGGCCGGTCGTGCACGCTGGTTGGGAATTCGCCCATCTGTTCGTGGTATGGCCCAGAACCCGGTTGATCACCCGATGGGTGGTGGTAATGGTCATTCCAAGGGCCACGAACCAGTATCACGTACAGGTATTCCGGCCAAGGGATATCGTACCCGTAGCAATAAACGTACTGCTAAGATGATTATCCGCAGCAGACATTTGGCAAAGAAGAAATAATATAAAAAAACGGAGTAATTGATGTCTCGTTCAGTATGGAAAGGTCCTTATGTTCATCCGTCCATCTTGAAAAAAGTTGCGGCGGCAAATGAAAAAAATGACCACAAGCCGATTAAAACCTGGTCCCGTGGCAGTACAATTGTGCCGCCTATGGTTGGTTTGACGTTCGAAGTTCACAATGGTAATAAATTTATTCCTGTGTCCATCGTGGAAGATATGATTGGACATAAATTGGGTGAATTCGCGCCAACTCGTACGTTCAAAGGGCACGCAGCCAATAAAAAAGCAGCGGCCGCCAAGAAATAATAAAGGGTAACAGTTATGACAACGACAAGATATGGAATTAAAGATAATCAAGTGCGGGCGTTTAATAAATTAATCCGCATCAGTCACCAGAAATTGAATCTGGTTTGTGATTTGGTGCGTGGGTTGCCGGTTGAACGCGCCATCGATGTCTTGAAATTTTCGAAAAAGCGTGTGTCTGGTGAAGTGCTGAAAACTTTGATGTCGGCCATCGCAAATGCAGAACATAATAAAAATCTGCCGGTGGACAGTTTGTATGTCAAAGAAATTTGGTGCGGCAAGGCGTTGACTATGAAACGCATATTCCCGGGGCCACGCGGCAGTGCACGTCCGATTTTGAAACCGTTTTCAAATTTGACGATTGTGTTGGAATCTGGGGTTGCGCCGACAAAAAAGAAAGCGACACCAAAGGCCAAGACGGAAAAAACAGAAAAAAAGGCAAAAGCAAAATAGTATAATCGTGGCAAGTGGTATGGGCGCGGGTCCTGAATAAAGACGTTGCCGGTCTTCAAGAACACTTGCCATAAAAATATAAGGAAAATAAAAATGGGACAGAAAGTATCGCCGGTTTCTTTGCGCGAATTTATTAACAAGGTAACGGATTCACGCTGGATCGCGGGTAAAAAGGATTATGCAAACCTGTTGGCGGAAGATATTAAAATTCGTAACTTTATCGAACGTAAATTGAAAAAAGCGGGCTTGGCCAAGGTGGTTATTGAACGTTTTGCAAAAAAGGTTGTGGTTACAATTCATACATCTCGTCCGGGTATGATTATCGGCAAAAATGGTGCCGATATAGAAGCGTTGCGCAACGATATTAAAAAATTGGTTAAAAATGACCAGGTTGTCGTGAATATCTATGAAGTTCGTCGCCCGGATTTAAATGCGCAATTGGTTGCGCAGAATATTGCACAGCAAATCGAAGGTCGTGTTTCCTTTAAACGTGCAATGAAAAAGGCCGTGCAAAATGCGGTCAAAGCCGGTGCACAGGGTATCAAGGTTATGTGCTCGGGTCGTCTGAATGGTGCGGAAATCGCGCGCAGCGAGCAAATTCGCGAAGGTCGTATTCCGTTACATACTTTGCGTGCCGATATTGACTATGCATCAATCCAGGCAAAAACAACGTATGGCGTTATCGGGGTAAAGGTTTGGATTTATACCGGTGATGTTGTTAATAAAGAAAAGTTGGCATCAGAAATGGCGCGTCCCGCCGAGTATGCCGGCAGCAGCGAAAGAAAAAGTAAATAATTTTTGACGCTATCTATATGGTGGCGGGAAATCAAAAATTAAACACAGAAATTAAAAGGTTGTTATTATGTTAATGCCAAATAAAACAAAATTTCGCAAACAGCACAAAGGTCGTATTCACGGCGTCGCCAAAGGTGGCAGTGAATTGGCATTTGGGTCGTTTGGACTGAAAGCAATGACGCCGGAACGTGTTACCGCGCGTCAAATCGAGGCCGCACGTCGTGCAATTACACGTCATATGCGTCGTATGGGAAAATTGTGGATTCGTGTATTCCCAGATGTGCCTGTTACCAAAAAACCAGCAGAAGTTCGTATGGGTAAAGGTAAAGGGGCCGTTGAATACTGGATTTGTCGTGTAAAACCAGGACGTATCTTGTTTGAACTGGACGGTGTAAAGCCAGAAGTTGCATATGAAGCATTTGCACTGGCCGCGGCAAAATTGCCGGTAAAAACCAAGGTCGTTGAACGCAAGGTCAACCAGTAATCACAATTGCAACCCGTATCGCGGGACAGGGCAAAAAGGTTATAAAAATGGCAGAAAAAAAAGTTGAAAAAGAAGCTTTGACAGCAGAAGCATTGCAGAGCAAATTGGAAAATCTGAAAAAAGATCAGATGAACCAGCGCTTCCAACACGCCGCGGGGCAGATGCCAAAAACGCACGTTATGCGTCAAACCCGTCGTGAAATCGCACGCGTTAAAACACAAATTAATGCCGCGAAAAAATAAAAATTGCCGATTTTTGTTGAGATTTCTAAATTTTTAGTTATCATATTGCGAAATCGGATAAAAAAGGTGGTTATTTATACAGGTGTATAAATATAATAAATGATAAGGGATTATAGTTATGCCAAGACGTATACTGCAGGGAACAGTTAAAAGTACAGCAAATGACAAAACCGTCGTTGTAGAAGTTGAACGCCGTTTCCGTCATCCGCTGTATGGCAAGTTCGTTAAGCAGAATAAAAAGTACAAGGCGCACGATGAAAACAACGAGTACAAGGTTGGTGATATCGTCGCAATAGAAGAGCATCGCCCAATTTCCAAGACAAAATCTTGGATAGTCAAGGGACGCGTTGGTGTTTCCAAAGACGCAGATGTGGACGTTGCAGAATAATTTTACACGTTGTGGGTTCTTTGAGGCGCCGGGCGCAGTCGGAACCCGAAACAAAGCGATGGGGGATTGCCCCGTCTGCAGGATAAAAGGTGAAATGTTATGATACAAAATGAAACAGTTATGACAGTGGCCGATAACTCGGGTGCACGCAAGGCGATGTGCATCAAGGTTTTGGGCGGCTCTCATCGTCGGTATGCGACGGTTGGTGATAAAATCGTTGTCGCAATCAAAGAAGCCATTCCACGTGGCAAGGTACAAAAAGGTACCGTTCAACGCGCAATAATTGTTCGTACTAAATTTCCGGTAAAACGTCCGGATGGTTCGATTATTCGCTTTGATGATAATGCGGTGGTATTGATTAATAAAAATAATTTTGAACCAATTGGTACACGTATCTTTGGACCAATCGCACGTGAAGTTCGTCGTAAATACGATGTCCAGAAAATTGTATCTTTGGCACCCGAAGTCATATAATACCGGGATATTCAAAACACAAAGGGTTATAAAATGAAAATCAAAAAAGGCGATGAAGTCATAGTTATTTCGGGAAAGTACAAGGGCGTCAAAGGTAAAGTGCTGGAGGCGCGTCCGTCTGAATCCCGTGTCGTGGTCGAAGGTGTTAATCGTCATAAGTGGCACGTAAAACCAACCCAGGAACAACCGGGCCATATCGTTGACCGCGAAGCACCAATTCACGTTTCCAATGTTGCCTTGGTCGATCCCAAGACAAAAAAGGCCACACGTGTTGGATATAAAATTGATGGCGATAAAAAAGTTCGCATCGCAAAAAAATCTGGTGTTGAACTGTAATTAAAAAAACTGGTTCCCGCTGTTACGGGGACAAAACGTTAAGGAATAAAAAATGCAAAGCAGATTGCGTGAAATTTATGAAAAACAAATTGTTCCTGAATTGGTAAAAGAATTTGGGTACAAAAATCCGTTCGAAGTACCAAAACTGAGCAAAATCGTTTTGAATATGGGGGTAGGCGAGGCCGTCGCAGATAAAAAAAAGTTGGATTCGGCCGCTGCCGATTTAACGGCAATTGCCGCACAGAAATCCGTTATTACACGTGCAAAAAAATCCATCGCAACATATCGTTTGCGTGAAGGTCAGCCCATTGGTACCAAGGTTACGTTGCGCGGAAAAAGAATGTACGATTTCTTGGATAAATTAATTACTGTTGCGTTGCCGCGTGTTAAGGATTTTCGTGGACTGTCAAAGTCAAAATTTGATGGGCGTGGTAATTATGCTTTTGGTATTAAAGAACACTTAATCTTTCCGGAAATTTCCGTTGATAAAATTGATGCGATTCGTGGAATGGATATCGTTATCGCAACAACGGCAAAAACAGACGATGAAGCGCGCGCATTGCTGACGAAAATCGGTTTGCCGCTGGTCTTGAAATAATAAAAGGTAATAAAGATGGCTAAATTAGCGTTAATTAACAAACAGAAAAAACGTGAAAAAATGGTCGCACAATACGCAAAAAAACGCGAAGCGATTAAGGCAAAAATGTCTGTAAATGCAACGCCGGATGAACGTATGGATGCGATGAAAAAGTTGGCGAAGTTGCCGCGTAATGCAAACCCAACACGGTTGCATAATCGTTGTTCTGTGACGGGACGCGCACGCGGTTATTTTCGTTTGTTCGGATTGTGCCGTCAACAGGTTCGTACGATGGCATCCGAAGGTAAATTGCCAGGTGTTCGTAAGTCCAGTTGGTAATTCTGCAATTTTTTAACACCAGTTGTGGACAATGCAGCTGGGGTCGGCGGGGAAACCCAAAGAGTAACAAGGAGTAAAATAGATGTCATTATCACACCCAATCGGAGATATGCTGACCCGGATTCGTAATGGTCAGAATGCCGGTAAAGAATTTGTAACCGTTCCAAACAGCAAACTGCGTGCAGCGGTATTGTCTGTGTTAAAGGACGAAGGTTTTATTACTGATTTCCGCAAAGAACAAATTGACGATCATCGTGCAAATTTGGTTATTGAATTAAAATATGTCGGCGGAAATGGTGCAATCCAAGAAATTACAGTTGTTTCAAAACCTGGCCGTCGTGTCTATTCCGGCAGTGCGAAAATGCCGCGTGTGTTAAACGGGCTGGGTATCGCAATTGTTTCTACGCCAAATGGGGTTATGACTGATCACAAGGCACGCCTGATGAATGTCGGTGGTGAAGTATTGTGTAAGGTTATTTAATTACAGTGAGGATTTAATTATGTCTCGTGCAGGAAAACATCCAGTTAAATTGAAAGAAGGCGTTACGGCGGCGATTGCGGACGACGTCTTGACTATCAAAGGGCCCAAAGGCGAAATGAAGGTGCCTTTGGATACAAAACACAGTGGTTTGGTTGATGTTGTCATCGAAGCGGATCAAATTGTTGTTACACCCAAGGATGCCGAAGATAAAATTTCGCGCGCTATGTGGGGAACTATGACACGTAATGTTCGGGCCGCAGTTGATGGGGTAACCGATGGTTTTACCAAAGAAATGTATATGAAGGGCGTTGGTTACAAGGCGTCTGTTAATGGAAACAAGTTGGTATTGGTTGCTGGTTACTCTCACGATGTGATTATGGAAATACCAGATGGGTTAAGCGTTAAAATGGGCGAAACACCAACCGAATTTGTTATCAGTGGAATTGATAAATGTTTGGTCGGGCAATTCGCAGACAAAATACATAAAGTACGCAAGGCGGATCCATATAAAGGTAAAGGCATCTTTTACAAGGGTGAAAGAATCCGTCGTAAAGAAGGTAAAAAGAAATAATAAATAAATTGATTCCCGCTGTTACGGGAATTGGAAATAAAGGAAACAAAATGTTGAAACATTTGTCTACAGAAGAAAGACGTACATTGGCAAATCGCGGTGCGTTAAAAAGAAAGAATCCGGGAAAAATCCGTCTGTCGGTTTTTCGTTCGGGGCGTCATATTGAAATCCAGGCAATCGACGATGTTCACGGACGTACTGTTTGCGCCGCTTCGTCCAAAGAAAAAGATTTCAAAGGTAATGGTTGGAACGTTGCCGGTGCAGAATTGGTTGGTAAAAATTTTGCAGCACGTGCGGTCAAGGCGGGTATCGCCGACAACTGTTATTTCGATCGTGGCGGATATCGCTATCACGGACGGGTTAAAGCACTGTGCGAAGCAATCCGCGCGGGCGGGGTCAGAATTTAATCGGTAATATACGGAGTTTTATAATGGCACGTTATGATGATAAAAAATTGCAAACGGATAATTTAGTGGACAAATTGGTTTCCATTAACCGTGTTTCTAAAACTGTTAAGGGCGGACGTAATATGTCGTTCTCGGCGTTGGTGGTCGTTGGTGATCGCGCCGGACGCGTCGGATTTGGTAAAGGCAAGGCGTTGGAAGTACAAAGCGCCGTGCAAAAGGCAACCAAGGCCGCCAAGGCAAAAATGATTCGGGTACCGCTGAAAGAAGGACGTACTTTGCATCACGATGCAGCGGCAAAATATGGCGCCAGTAAATTGGTTGTTCGCAGTGCTGTTCCCGGTACGGGGATTATTGCCGGTGGTGCGTTGCGTGCGGTGTTCGATTGTTTGGGGGTCCAGGATGTTGTTGTAAAATCCCAGGGATCTAATAATCCAAATAATATGATTCGTGCGGCTTTCTTGGCGTTTCATAAAATGAATTCACCAAAAACAGTCGCTGCGCGTCGTGGCAAGACCGTTGCAGAAATTATCGCCGGTCGTGACGGTAAAAAATTAGAAAATCCAGAGGCAACAGCGGAAAAATAATTTGTCCGCGCCAATAAAAACGGAGATTTATTATGGCAAAAATAGTTGTAAAGCAAATTAGAAGTGTTATTGGCCGGCCAACCGCACAACGCAAAGTTGTCGCGGCGTTGGGGCTGGGGCGTATCGGTAAATCGCGTGAGGTTGAAGATACACCCGCCGTTCGCGGGATGGTTGCCAAGGTTTCACATCTGGTCGAAATTGTTGAAAAATAACATAGTTAAACCGAGTACGCCACAGGCGTGCGATACAGAATCGTTATTACGATTCGCAGGATAAAAAGGAAAAAAAATGAAATTAAATGCTCTGATGGATAATTTGGGTGCACGTACCGGTACCAAGCGCGTTGGTCGCGGTATTGGCTCGGGTATGGGTAAAACATCCGGACGTGGTAATAAAGGTCAGAAATCACGCAGTGGTTCCCGCAAGCAGGCTACATTCCAAGGTGGTCAGATGCCGATTTTGCGTCGTTTCCCAAAGTTCGGTTTCAATAACCCGTTTGCCAAAGAATATGTCACCATTAACCTGGGGGATATTGAAAAATTTATCGCATCCGGTAAAATTGATGCCAAGGCACCGATTACAATCGATTCGTTAATGACGGCAAAAATTATTAATCGTACCAAGGACGGATTGAAAGTTCTGGCCAAGGGGGAAATTAAAACAGCGGTGAATATCGTTGCCGACAAGTGGTCTAAGTCAGCCGAGGCGGCGATTGTCAAAGCCGGTGGCACAATTAAAAATAAATAATCTTAATATATTTGCACCCATAAAAACGGGTGCAAATAGTAATTAAAAGTTCGTTCGTATGAAGTTTTTGAGAGAATTTTTTGGAAATATGTCCGATTTACAAAAACGCATTCTGTTTACAATAGGTGCGTTGATTGTATATCGTATCGGTTCGTTTATTCCATTGCCGGGGGTAAATGCGTCTGCGGTGTTGCATCTGTTCACAGGTGAAGGCAGCGGTATGATGGGAATGTTTGATATGTTTGCAGGCGGTTCATTGTCGCGTATGTCTGTGTTGGCATTAAATATTTTCCCGTATATATCTGCGTCCATCGTTTTACAGTTGTTAACCGCAACCAGCAAATCTTTAAATGAACTGCGCAAGGAGGGTGAATCCGGACGTATCAAGATTAATCAATATACACGTTATTTGGCCGTGTTCTTGGCCGTTGTCCAGGGATGGGCCGTTGTTCGTGGTTTGGAATCTATGGCGCCCGTTAATGGTGTCGCGGCCGTGGTAAATCCAGGATTGGCGTTTGAATTGTCCGCGATTATTGCATTGGTCGGTGGTACTGTTTTTGTTATGTGGTTGGCCGAACAAATTACCGCGCGTGGCATAGGCCAGGGGGCATCATTGTTAATCTTTGCCGGTATTATTGCCGAGGTCCCAGGTGGCATTGCACAATTGTTCTCGTTGGGATCTGTTGGGCAAATTTCGCCCGCAATGATTGCATTGATTGTTGCGTTTGTAATCGGTATCGTGGCGTTAATTGCGTTCTTTGAACAGGCACAACGACGTATCCAGATTTTGTACCCGCGCCAGGTTATGGCCAATGGTGTTATGAATACGAATGCATCTTATTTACCGATCAAGGTAAATATGTCCGGGGTTATGGGGCCGGTGTTCGCGGCAAGTATTATGATGCTGCCGGCGTTCGTGCAACGTTTCGTTCAAAGCGAAAACCCAATTGTTCAGTCAGTTATGGGATTCTTTACCTATGGTACCTGGTCCTATATAATAACGTATACGATTTTAATCGCCTTTTTTGCGTATTTCCAGACCGCGGTTATATTTAATTCCGAAGAAACCGCAAATAATCTGAAAAATGCCGGCGGTTATATTCCGGGGGTACGACCGGGTGAACAGACAATGCACTATTTAGATTCGGTTGTATCACGGACAACTGCGATTGGGGTTTTGTACCTGGTGGTTGTGTGTGTGGTGCCAATTATACTGAATACGCACGCGGGGATGCCGTTGGCAATCGGTGGAACCAGTGTATTAATCGTGGCCGGGGTTGTTCTGGATACTATGAACCAGGTGCAATCATATCTGGTTGCGAAACAATACAGAAGTGTTATTAAAAAGGCACAGAAAAAGGGACGTTTCCGTTAATCTTGGGGTTGCGGAAATGCAATAAAATTTGACTTTTGTGGCATTTTGTATAAAATAATGCGGCAAAATAAAATACGTTTCTTGATCGGTTTGATTTGAAACGTTTGTATCGGGCGCGCAAATCGGCGCACCCCAGTAAAATAAAAAGGAAAATGAAAAATGGCACGTATAGCAGGTGTTAACATTCCGACAGAAAAGCGCATAGAAATTGCGTTGCAGTATATTCACGGTATCGGCCCGGCCAAGGCGGCACAAATTTGCAAGGCCTTGAAATTAAAAGACGGGTTGCGCGCCAAGGATTTGACTGACGAGGATGTTGTTAAAATTTCAAACTATATCGAACAAAACTTTAAGGTCGAAGGTGACGTTCGCCGCGAAGTTGCAATGAATATTAAACGTCTTCAGGACTTGAAAACATATCGTGGTATTCGTCATCGTAATCGTTTGCCGGTTCGCGGTCAACGTACCCAGACAAATGCCCGTACTCGCAAGGGTAAACGTGTTGTTGTCGCGGGTTCTGCGGTCAAGGGTAAATAACTTTAAACAGGTAGAGATTAACACCATAGTTAATTGAAGACATCTAACAAAGGTAAAAAATAATGGCAGTAACAAAAGCTAAAAAGAAAGTCGTTAAGAAAGTATCACACGGTATTGCGCACGTGGTCGCGACAAATAATAATACTCGTATCACAATCACAGACCAGTCGGGGGCCGTATTAACCTGGGCCACCGCCGGTGCAAATAATTTCAAGGGTGCAAAAAAATCAACACCATATGCCGCGACGGTTGTTGCCGATGCAGTTGGCAAAAAAGTTGCAGAAATGGGTATGAAAACAGTTGATGTTTTGATGCGTGGTATTGGTCAGGGTCGTGAATCTGCTGTCCGCGGGTTGGCAAATGCCGGATTGATTGTTCAGTCCATTACTGACACGACGCGTATTCCACATAATGGGTGTCGTCCAAAGAAAGTGCGTCGCGTCTAACATTTAAATAGAATGGCGCATATATACGTAAACGGGATTGCTATTGCACGTTTTGTACACTACGCAATCCCGTTTTCATATCTCTGCATCATTCTGTTTATTTTTTTAAATAAAAATGCGCCCATTGGGCGCGTTTCTATTAATTTATTTTTTTACCGGGCACAGGTGCCGAATTTTGGATTTGGGGCATCAACATAGCGGCGGGTTGTATATTCGCCGGCCGGTTTGTATGTTACAACAGGTTGATATACCTGGTAATGGTCAATAACTTCGCTGTATGTTTTTACGCGGACCGGGGCCATCTTGCGCGTGGCCGGTGCACAGCAATCGCAACCGCGTGCAACATCCAATGATGATGCCATACGGCAGGGTGTCGGTTTTGCAACACGTACGGTTGACGGTGTAACGTATGCCGTGTCAAAATATGTTACGGTATCAAACGTGATTGTTTCATATGTTTCTTCGTTTGTTACCTCTATGTAACCATCTGCAGATGCGTTTGCGCACATACAGGCGATCCCAGCAAAAATTCCAAATAAAACTGCTTTTTTCATATTAGTTTCCTTTGTTTGGTTTATTTTTACATTAGTACAATTTTTTCAGGTTGTCAACAAAATTGACAAAATGTTTTTGTTGCCAACAGGGACAAGCGATTTTTTAATAATTGTTTGACTTTTGTATATTTGTGTTATAAAATTCGCGGGCGCGTTGAGGTATTTTCAATAGCGCGGCCGTATTGGCGAAAATGATAAACTAAGCCGAATGGAGATTTTTATGATTGAAAAAAACTGGGTTACTTTGATTAAGCCCAAAAAATTAAATATCAAGGTTGACGAACATAATCCAAACCAGGCAACACTGGTTGCAGAACCGTTGGAAAAGGGCTTTGGGTTGACATTGGGTACGGCGTTGCGTCGTGTTCTGTTGTCTTCGTTACAGGGATGTGCACCAATTTATATTAAAATTGATGGCGTTCAACACGAATTTTCCAGTATTTCCGGTGTACGCGAAGATGTAACGGATATTATTCTGAATCTGAAGGGCGTTTATTTCAAGGCTTTGACCGAGGGTCAGCACAAGGCCACATTAAAGGTCAAGGGCCCGGCCGTCGTTACCGCGGGTATGATTGAAACGACCGGCGGGGTAGAGGTTATGAACAAAGATGCCGAAATTTGTACATTGGATAATGGCGCAAACTTGGATATGGAAATCACTTTGTCCACGGGGCGTGGCTATGTTCCGGCATCTGCGCACGCGGATGGTTTGCCGTTGGGCGTAATCCCAGTTGATTCAATCTTTTCACCGATTTTGAATGTCGCAACAGAAGTTTCTGAAACTCGTGTGGGGCAAAGCACTGATTACGACAAGTTGGAAATGACCGTCAAGACAAATGGTTCTGTTTCGCCCGAAGATGCAATTGCATTGGCGGCACGTATTTTGACGGATCAATTGGTTGTCTTTATTAACTTTGAAGATCCGGCACAAATCAATGCGCCGGCCGAAGAAGAAAAGGCCAAAGATGCCTTGCCGTTCGATCCAAAACTGTTAAAGCACGTTGATGAATTAGAATTGTCTGTGCGTGCGAATAACTGTCTGAAAAATGACAAAATTAATTGGTTGGGCGAACTGGTTCAAAAGACCGAGGCCGATATGTTGAAAACACCGAACTTTGGTCGCAAGTCGTTGAACGAAATCAAGGTTCAGTTAGAGGCAATGGGTTTAAGTTTGGGTATGGAAGTACCGGGGTGGCCACCAGAAAATATTGCGGAGTTGGCCAAAAAGTACGAAGACCCATACAAATAAATTAAATTCTGCGGGCGTCTGCCGCCGTTCACAGATTCCTCGTGTATGTCCAATACACGTCGGAATTGTGAACGACTGAATTTGCCCTGCATAGTTTAATTTATTGAAAAAACAAGATGTCCGAAATAAAGTAAAAAATTCCACGTTGCTGAAAGAGATTTTAGGGCGTGGCGTCTCAAAACCAATCCCCGATAATTTCGGGGCGGAAACAAAAAGGAGTAATCAATGAGACATATGAAAGCAGGTCGCACATTTAATCGCGATACTAATGCACGCAAGGCCTTGTTCGTTGGTCTGGCGAAAAATTTAATCGAAAAAGAACAAATTAAAACCACCCTGCCAAAGGCCAAGGATTTACGCGGTGTCGTTGAAAAATTGATTACCCGCGCCAAGGTTGACACCGTTGCAAATCGTCGTTTGGTTGCCAGTGAATTGGGTAATGGCTCGGACGCAACTGTTAAAAAGTTGTTTACGGTTTTGGGGCCGCGTTATGCAAAACGTCCCGGCGGTTATACCCGTGTGTTAAAGGCCGGTTTCCGTTATGGTGATGCCGCGCCAATGGCAATCATTGAATTGGTTGATCGCGATGTTAATGCGAAAAAGGCTGTAAAACCGGCCGCGGCGGCGGATGAAAAAGCAACAGAACCTGTTGCAGACAAGGCCGAAAAAGCAGAAAAAACAACCAAGAAAGCAGCGGCCAAGGCTGATGAAGAATCAGTGGATGAAAAAAAGCCGGTGGCAAAACGTCGCAGTGCGAAATAAAAAACGGGGCAACGCCCCGTTTTTGTTATAGAACAGGGTACAGAGAACAGATGTTGTCCGCGCGAATGCGCGGATTTTTTTATGGATTGCTACGGTTGGGTGTGCGCCCAACCCCGCAATGACAAGGGTGTGGGGTGCAATGATATATGGGGGAATTTACTGGTAATTTGTTACCCGTGATTAAAAAATACCAATGTGTGGGAATAAGGTACAGACCACCCCGACACCTCCGCAGGGGGGAACTTTGACCCGCGACGGTATGTACCGGTTCCTCTCCATCGGAGGGGGTGGGCGCTTGTTAATGTATTGAATAAACAGCACTATTACCTTTAATAGTTTCGAACCTCAAACCACCTTAAATTTGGTGTTTTTTTATTCGCAATGAAACCAAGGAGATTAAAAACATTTATTAATTACCGGCCTGATTTATCGTGCAAATTTTGTGCTGAATAAAAATATATAAACACGGCAGAAAATCAATAAAAATTGCAAAAAAATAATGCCGAAAATAAATGGCCGTTTGGATTCGTATTTTATGTATTAACATTTTATCCGATTTTCTGCCGTATAGTCAACCATAAAATGTGCCGAATCCAAACGGCCAGTTGCATTCAGCGATAAAAAACGAATCGCGCATATGCAGTGGCACAGCAATAGGGGAATAATAATGCGGTTTTTAAAGGGCATATTTTTGTTTGGTATAACAATTGCACTTTGCCCACCGGCCACGGCCGTTACAAAATGCGTGAAACTGTATCCAAGTAATACGCAGTGTACCAATGTTTCAGGAAACAATACACTTGATTGGTCGGCCACGTGCACAAACGGGGGATCCAGTATAAAAATCACAGGGGTTGCCGGGTGCTCGTCGCAATATGGGGGCACAACGGGCGAAACACGGGCCACCATATCAAGCAGCAATAATGTTAATTACAATAAATATTGTTGGTGTAAAATGACCAGTCCCGCGGTATCGCAATGGGTGTATTTCTATTTTTATATGGGACCCAGTGCCACCAGTTGTGCAGAACGTTGTGCGTCGGATTGTTCAGAGGCTCTTAAAAGTAATACGAATTTCATAAATGCTATGTTTAATAACTTATCTGATTAAACGTGGGGGCGAATATGAAATACATAAAATTTTTAATTATGGCCATTATGCCGGTTGGCGCATTTGCGGCCGCACCATCAACATCGTGTCCATCTGGTTATATCACGATAGTTGAAGAGTATATGACAATATCGGATACATCGTGTCCCGGCGGATACGTGTCGGTTGGCGTGGCGGACAGTTGTCTGGTGTCAAGCCCGTCGGGTTCGTGCATAATGTATGCACCGGCAAACACGCAATATACGGAATTGTTGGGTATATATAATTTTACAGCCGCCTGTCCGTTGGAATAAAAAAAACGCCCAACGGGCGTTTTTTTTATCGTGTGCGTTGCAGGATGGCAATCATTTCTGAATTTGCCTTGGTTTTATCTTTGGCAATATATCCAACGCGTGCCCAGCGTTTGAATTTTTGTGATGCATCGTAATATGCACGGTTGTTACGATGTATGCCCCAATTGCCGGTTTGGGCAATTATTATGCCGCCCGGTCGGGTGTGGTTGCGTAAAGATGCCAATGTTTGATGTATTTGTTGTGGTGACATATATTCAAAGATATTTGACAGATTAATTATATCGTATTCGTGTAATAAACGTGTATGCAGGGATTTTATATCTGTCCATATAAATTTAAACGGCTTTTGCACCACATTGCGCATTTGGTCATATTCCGCGTTTGTTGGGATGATTTCTTGGTAACTGGACGGGTTCAGACCATTACTGAATATAGGATAATCATTCATTTGCTGTATAAAGTAAGCACTGTTTTGCGGTATGTCGGACATTAATTCTGTTATGTATGGAATTTGTGACATATCTTTGGCACTGTGCATATTGTTCAGCAACTGGATGTACTGGTCACGTGACAATTTTTTGATTGCCGCTGTTTTTATATCCATTGCAACCTTGGCACAGAAAGAAATATCAAAAGTATCAATATCTGTTGCGCCACGCATTGCATAAAACATAGGATGGTCGCCGGATGCCGCCACCGTTAAAACGCGTGGTCCATTGTTTTTGGTTAAATCTGATACCCAGCGGATGTCTTCGTTGGTTAAAACATAGGATGGTGAATAGTGCGAAAATTTTAATCGCCAATCGTGAAAATATTCGCCGTTTTTGCCGTGAATATATTCTGCGCGGGCTGATTCTGGATTTAATACTGGTGTTATGTGTTTCATACAGTTGTTCCTTTTTTATTTACCCTTTTATATAGGACAAAACAACAAAATTGTCAACACTAAGAATAAAATTCATTGTGGTTGTAAAAAATGCTTTTAATAAAATCATTAAATGTGATAGAATTATTTAAAACTAGGAAGGGCCTTTTATGAAAAAAATTGCAATTTTTTGTGCACTGTTAATGGGTTTTACATATAACGCGGATGCCGCACAGGCAACAAATCCGCGGGCGGGTGGTGCGGTAAGTCGTGGTGCATCGTCATCAACGGCGACGTCAACGGCAACGCGCGCAACCACTGCACGTAGTGCGACGACCGCACGCAGTGCAACCGCAACACGCAGTGCGACAACACCAACAACCGCACGTGCGGCCACGGCCGGACGTACAACGGTAAGTCGTACGCCAACCGCAACCACAGATACCGCGTCGGGCGGAACCGTTTCACGCAGTGCAGTGGCCGCGCGTGCCGGTGCAACCCAGCGGGTTATTAACACGGGAACAACCGTTGCGGCGGCAAACGAAAACGTCGTAGTAAGCGAGGCGTGTCGCCAAAAATATTATGGTTGTATGGATTCTTTTTGTATGTTGGATAATGACAGTGGTGGTCGTTGTATTTGCAGTGATAAAAATGCCGAATATGATGATATATTGGCACAAATAGAAGAATTGGATCAGCAATCTTATCAAATGGCCACGTTCGGTGTCGAACGAATTGAAATGGGTGACGCCGCAGATGCCGCAATTGCCGGTGCAAGCGCCGTTGCGCAATCTATTATGGAAGAGGCCGCCGCCGCAGAAGAAGAGGAAGAAAAACGCACATTGGATTTAACATCGTGGTTGGCCCCGGTTGATTTCTCTTCGTCTGATATATTTGCAGATGGTGGTATGTCCAGTCCAATAGAAGGAAAAGAGGGCGACGCCCTGTATCGTGCATCGCACCAAATTTGTGCCCAGCAAATGCCAGAATGCACGGATGAAATGTCTATGTTGCAACTGATGTATGCCCAGCAGATTCGTAATGATTGCACCGCATATGAAAACAGTTTAAAGCAACAAAAAAATGCCAGTGCACAAAAATTATACGCCGCAGAGCAGGCTTTGCGTGACGCCGCGTTGGAACAGTATCAAAATGCAAATAAATATGACCTGGGGCAATGCACGGTTGAATTCAGAAACTGTATGGAAACAACCGGTGGCTGTGGCGAGGATTTTGCCGGATGCGCATCCGTTGCCGCATTCGACAGTACGAATACGCGCGGTCGTGGCAGCAAGGCCGACACCTATGAAATTCAGGGTGCCGTGACAAGTATTGAAATTCAGGCGTCTACGTATGATATCTTGTTATCTAAAAAGCCATTGTGTGACAGCGTTACCAAACAGTGCCAATTGGTCGCAGACCAGGTTTGGGATACCTTTTTGCGCGAGGTTGCGCCCCAGGTCAAGTCGGCCGAGTTAATTGCCGAAGATAATGTTCGGCAAAATTGTATCGGTAATATTTCATCCTGTTTTCAACAGGCCTGTCGTGATACGATTGATCCGAATGATCCAGATGGTTCGTATGATTTGTGTTTGACCCGGCCAGAAACAATGTTAAGTTTGTGCCAGGTTCCGTTAAATGCCTGTGGCATTGGTTCCACTGTGGAGGATGCAGAAAGTTCCGACATCTGGGATTTCGTATTGGCACGAATGGCTTCTATGCGCGTTAATTCCTGTGCAACTCAATTTAAAGAATGCTTGCAATCCGAAGATCTT
>CALXMN010000010.1 GCA_944389495.1 uncultured Alphaproteobacteria bacterium
CGGCGACGTCTATATGCCATTATGCTGCTCCTTTTGCTATGCCTCCGGACGCAGCGCATAACATTTTATTATGTATAGTTATGTTGATTAAAGCGGGGTGGTGGGCGGTTTTGTTTGCTTGTTTACTTATGCCTGGGACGTATTTTTTATTTGTTTGCTTGTATATATTTTTTTGTTTGTTTGTATGTTTTTTTTGACCGTAATTATGATTGTTGTGTGTGTATTTATGGTGGCGATGTTTTTTGTGGAGATTGTGGTGCGGGTTAAGAATTTATTTATATTGATTTGTTGCGTTATATATATCGATATGTCACACGGTAAATTTTAAATAATTTTATTTTTGTTTGTTTCGTTGTGGGATTAAAATTTGGACAGCTTGCAATTAATCGACGGTGTTTCCTTGTGGTGTTTTTGTTGAATGTCGATGATTAAATATTAATACGATGGTTTGCGTTTTGTGTTTTTTTGTGATGCAAATTTGCAGATTACAATAATATTTTTATTTGTAAAAATTGATAAATGTTATTAAATAATATAAATATTATTTTGTATTAAGCGTTATAATTAACTTTAACATAATTCGTTGGGTTCTTGATGACGTTCGTGGTCGTAACGGGTAAAAGTGCGTCGGATTGTGCCCTGCTTTGCGTGGTTTTTTTGTTAAAAATGCCGGATTTCTGCGGTTTTTATGTTTTTTGGTTTTGTTTTGAATTAAATTATAAAAATATTATATTAACATATTGTTTTTAGTGTGTTTTGCTGCGTTTATAGTTTTTGCTGTTCCTGTTTGGGTGGGGCGATGTTTGTTGCCGAAAGCGGTGTTGTTTATGTTGTATTGTATTATTTTCTTGTAATCAAGATAATAATTGTTGTTTATAAAGTAATTTATCAATTTTTTGTGCGTTTTTGTGTTCATCAATGTTTTTTTTGTGTGGTTGTCAAAAATACGTGTTGAGTTACGGTTTTTTCTTTGGCGTTTTTGCGAAATAAGTTTAGGTAATGTTTTTTGTTGTTGTGTGTTTTGTTATGCCGGGTGGATGCAATTTTTATTCCAATGGACAGGCGGCGGTAAATTTATATGAGCCGGTTGTGTCTGTGTATTCTGTATTAGATGGTGCATACATCAGGCACGAACCCGCCGGGGTTGACATTAAACAACCGGTCGCAGTGCCTGCGGATATGTATCCGTTGGGACACGTTGTGTCTGCAATTGTTATGTGTTCTGCCACAATTGTTATGTACCCGGTGGGGCACGATGTCGATGGTGTGGCGGCGAATGAGCCGAACGGCGCAAGTATAAAAGATGCAGCAAGTATTATATGTTTCATAGTTCCCTCCCCCTGTTTAATCGGATACAGATTGAAATATACCTGTACGGAAATAGTCATTGCTAATGTGTTTTTTTTGCTTTGCGTTGCAATTGTGTTTGATGTGGTTTTTCTTTCTGGTTTTTTATGTAAAATTGTTGGTTGTTTAATTAATTGCGATGCCGAATATTGCACAGAACACATCCGCCGACCTGGGTAAACGTTATGCTTGGGGCCACGGCAAAGTAAGTGCGTACAAAAAATAGACGGCTGTGATGCAGACGATGTATCTGACGCATATACGATGAATTAATTGAACAATCTTGTCGTGCCATATTGATTTTATTGAGTATGCGGTGTAACATAATTTAATATGAGATTAGATCAAGCACTGGTTTCGCAAAAATTTTATCCCACACGGGCCAAGGCCGCCGCCGCGATCAAGGCGGGGCTGGTTTCTGTTAATGGGGTGGTGGCGCAAAAGGCCAGTCAGTCGGTTGCCGATACAGATGTTATTGTTGGTGGGGCGTTGCCCTATTCCGCTGGCCGTGGCAGTCTGAAATTGGCGGCTGCATTGGATGCGTTTGATGTCAATCCTGTGGGATATGTTTGTTTGGATGTTGGTGCCAGTACGGGTGGATTTACAGAAACGTTATTATCGCGTGGCGCGGCGCGTGTAATTGCGGTTGATGTTGGCACAAATCAATTGGCGGATTCATTAAAAAATGATGCGCGTGTAATCGTGTTGGAACAAACGGATATTCGTTCGTTGGCCCCGATGCAACCGGTTGATTTAATTGTGGTTGATGTGTCCTTTGTTTCTTTAACCAATATTTGTGACGCGTTGGTTGCGTGGGGTGCCCCACAGATGATTGTGCTGATCAAGCCGCAATTCGAGGTGCCGCGCAGTATTGCCGCCCGCGCGCACGGTGTTATAAAAAGTGAAACAGACCGGCAAAATGCGATAAATACAGTTGTTCAAAACTTTGAAAAAGTCGGCTATAATCAATGCGGTATTATTGAGTCACCTATTCGTGGCGGCAGTGGTAATGTTGAATATCTGGCACTTTTGCGCCGTGTGGCGCAGTGATTGTTAATTTACCCCTTGAATTAAGTATATTTTGTGTATAAAATTTTTCGGAATTTAACAATAGGTTATAAAAATGGCAGACGATATTAAAAAAATCCACGAACGTGAAGAAAAATGGCAACGCCGTTGGGCGGATGCCTGTGTTTTTACCCCAAAAAATGATGGCAGTAAAAAACCGTTCTATATGTTGGCGGAATTTCCGTTCCCATCGGGTACGGGATTGCACGGGGGGCATATGTTGAACTATACGGGGTGCGATGTTGTGGCACGTTTTCGCCGTATGCAGGGGTATGATGTTTTGTATCCGTTGGGATTTGATTCGTTGGGTATTTCGGCGGAAAACTATGCCACAAAAATTGGTAAACACCCGTCCGTTGTTGTTCGTGATTTAGTGAAAAAGTTTACCGCGAATATGGTTGAAATGGGTTGGTCAATTGATTTGAAATCGCAAATTGCGACGTCTGACCCCGAATACATCAAATGGACCCAATGGATGTTTATTCAGTTCTTTAATGCGGGCTTGGCGTACAAGTCTATGTTGCCGATGAACTGGTGCCCGAATTGTCGCACCACCCTGACCAATGAAGAATTGGAAGATGGTAAATGTAATCGCTGTCACGGGGTGGTTGAAATTCGTGAAAAAATGCAGTGGAATCTGGCTATTACTAAATATGCCGAACGTTTGTTGGATGATTTAAAGTTGGTCGATTATCCAGAACGTGTAAAGCGCGACCAGATAAACTGGATTGGTAAATCCACCGGCGCAGATGTTGATTTTATGGTTGGCGATGATGTAATGACCGTGTATACCACACGTGTGGATACTATATTTGGTGCAACATTCTGTGCAATTGCGCCGGAACATAAGTTGGTTGCCAAATGGTTGGCAGATGGGCGCATTAAAAACGCGGATGATGTACGCGCGTATATAAAACAGTCGGCCGAAAAATCAGAATTTGATCGCACCGATGTTACAAAAGAAAAAACAGGCGTGCGTTTGGATGGTATAATGGCACGTAACCCATTTACAGGCGATGAAATACCAGTGTTCGTGGCGGATTATGTTTTGGTAAATTATGCGCACGGCACAATTATGGCCGTGCCGGCCCACGATGAACGTGACTGGGATTTTGCAAAAAAGTTTGGTTTGAAAATTATTCCTGTGATTGATGGTGGCGAGGCTGATAAAGTTTGGACCGGTGATGGGGCGCATATAAATTCTGGATTTTTGGATGGGTTGAATAAAGCAGATGCCATTGCCGCCGCCATCAAGTATGGGGTGGAACACGATTTTGCACGGCCAAAAACGCGCTTTAAAATGAGTGATTGGGGCTTTTCACGCCAGATGTATTGGGGTGAACCAATTCCATTGGTGTATTGTGAAAAATGCGGATGGGTGCCGGTGCCTGAATCTGAATTGCCGTTAATGCAACCGTATATGGAAAACTATCGTCCAACAGAAGATGGCGAAAGCCCCCTGGCACGTGCGACCGATTGGGTAAATACAACGTGCCCAAAATGTGGTGCACCGGCAAAACGTGAAACGGATACTATGCCGCAATGGGCGGGGTCGTCGTGGTATTATATGCGGTATTTGGATCCGCACAATGATAAAGAATTTTGTTCACGTGAACAGATGGAAAAGTGGATGCCGGTAAATCACTATAACGGCGGAAACGAGCATAATACACGTCACTTGATTTATTCGCGTTTCTGGCACAAGGCGTTATATGATTTAGGATTTGTAAATACCGTTGAACCATATAAAAAACGAACAACAAATGGGTTGTTAATGGGGTCGGATGGTAAAAAAATGTCCAAGTCCGCCGGTAATGGATTCCAGGTGGACGAAATGGTGGCGCGCGTTGGTGCGGATGCCGCACGCACGACTGTGTTGTCACTGGGGCCGTGGGATACAAATGTTAATTGGTCGGATGGTGCGCTGGCCGGGGTGCAAAGATTTCTGAAACGTGTGGAAAATATGGCGGATAATTTAACAGATGCGCCAATGGATGCGGAATCCGAACGTTTGGTAAATCAGTTAATTGCAGATATGACCGATCGGTTGGAAAATATGCGCTTTAATACCGCGATTTCTGCAATGATGGAATTTATTAACGCGTTTCCGGGTAAAATGCCCCGCCCTGCCTATGAAGTGTTGGTTCAAATGCTTAATCCGTTTGCACCACATTTAACCGAAGAGATATGGGAAAAAACGGGACACGATGATATGTTGGTGTTTCAACCCTGGCCAATATATGATGCGGCCAAGTTGGTAAAAACAACAATGACAATCGTTGCGTCTGTTAACGGCAAACGTGCGGGTGATTTCCAGATTGCGGCCGGTGCGTCGGAATCGGATATCGTTGATATGGCACGCAGCGTTGCCGCACGACGTTTGGGCGATTCTGAAATCATTAAAACGATTGTTGTGCCAAATAAGATGGTAAATTTCGTTGTAAAGAAATAAAAAAACGCCCAAATGGGCGTTTTTTTTATGAAATTTTTTTAAGTCTGCGTACGCGACGTTCGGTGTCATCAAATGGACTTTCCAAAAATGCACGAGTGACCAGAAACGATACCTCTATATCAATATCATCGGCCGCCAATGCCAATACGTTGATGTCGTCGTGAAATCGGTCGTCGCGTGCCTGGTCCGGGCGGTCGCAGCGCGATGCGCGTATGTGGCGATAGCGGTTCGCCGCAATCTGCATACCTGCACCAGTACCACAAATTAATATGCCACGTGATTTTTCATCATTTTGCATTGTGTCGGCCAGTGTTTTTGCAATGTCTGGGAAATCAACCGGGGTATTTACATCGTCTGTTCCCAGGTTTACAACCGAGTATCCAACCGCAGATAACATTTCGATTAAATACAGTTTTACCCCCACCCCACGGTGATCGGCGGCAATGTATACTTTGGATATTGTTTTATTCATTTTTTTTGTCCTTGCGTTTTGCCAATTTGCATTCAAGCCCCGTATTGCCGGTTATATTTAATGTAAAATATGACAACGTGCCGGTCATTTGGGCGTTGCTGAAAATATTCGCGGTGTTGACCGTTGCGGGGCCATCAAGTGTTCCGTGTAAAAACAGGTTTGTTGCAGTAACTTTGCCGATTACGTGTCCACCACGACCAATAACAACCGTTTCTGCGGTTATGTTGCCGACAACGTGGCCGTGAATTTGAACCGTGTGATCGGTTTTCATATCGCCGGTTAATTTGCAGCCCGCACCAATAATTGTCGGGGATTGTTTTTCTTTTGCGTTTGTAAATGCCAACATTTTTTATTCCTTTACAAATTTAGCCGGATTAAACGGAACGCCCTTGTATCGAATTTCATAGTGCAAATGTGGTCCGGTCGAACGACCTGTTGACCCCGCCAGACCAATTACAGTGCCGGGACGCACCCAGTCGCCACGCGCAACCATTATTTGCGACAAATGGGCATATAAAGTGGTAAAGCCCAAACCGTGGTCTATTTCCACCGTTGTTCCGTACCCAACGCGTTCGCCGGCGGATACAACACGGCCCGGTGCAGGTGACATTAATTCAGTGCCTATTTTCCCGGCAAAATCAATTCCGCGATGTTTTTTGGGTTCGCCGGTAAATGGGTCGTTACGTGTGCCAAAGTTTGACGTAATACGGACGTTTTCCACCGGTGCACCCAATGGCAGCATCTTGTTTAATTTTGTCAAACCGTTCCATAACTCTAAATCATCGGCTAATTTTTGGTATTTTGGATCCAGTGCTTTGTCGAATTCAATCGGGCTGAAGGCGGCACCAACCAATGGATTGGAAAATTTGTTTGCACTGTTAACAAGTTTGCTTTGGGTCAGCCCCAGTGATGCGATTGTACTGTTTATACCACGAATGTTTTCGCGTAAAGAATCTATGTTTTCGGATGCAAGTTTTGATACCACATCAACAATTTGAATGTCGGCCGTGGCAATTTGCTGCATCGATTCAATCATTTGTGCGTTTTGCTTTTTAAGCATTTCATTTTCGGCACGTGTCAATTCAAATTCCGCCGATAACTCAGACAAGTTTGTATATTCGGCCGTGTATTCTTCGTTTGTGAACATCTCTGTTAATCGCGTGCGCAAAAAGTCTAATTCGCCCCACGTTTTTAAACGGCTGTTCATTAAATCTTCTTTTTGTTTTTCGTCCATATCGGTGGCATTAAGAATTTTGTCATCTGTGACGTTAAGATTTCGTGTCAATTCGTTATACTTTTCCAAATATACCTGAAGATCGGTCATTTGACGTGCGTGTAGGGATTTTGCTTCCTCTAGTTCCTGGGTGCGTTTTTGTAATAATGGGCGATGGTATACAAATACATATGTTGACCAAGCCGCCCATAATATCAGACCAGTTTTTCCACAGAATTTTGTAAATCGCCAAAAACTGTTTTGCTTGAACGTATAAACATTGCCGCGTGGGGTGTCCATTACCGTGAATTCGCGCGGGGGAAATATACGACAAATTGCGCGCCATAATGCACGAAATGGTGACGTTATGAACGCCCACAAAGATGTAAAATATCTTGTTATAAAGTTTATCATATCACAACAGGGTATCCAAAGTATCTGCAATAGTCAAGCCGTCACGTAAAACCGCATCGCAATTCATAGAAAGACCTGGATACAGCACCGCCCCGCCCCGTGTGCCCACGCGCCCACGTAATAATACACGTTCGGCGGTCTTGGCGGCACCAAACAGTGGCATTATTGTTATGTCGCCACAGTGTTTGTTCGTTTCGGCAATAACCTCGGCAATGCGGTCGGCGGCAACAATTGTGCAAAAATATCCGCGTGGTCGGACACGGGCGATGCATTTTCGGGTCCAAAGGGTTAAATCGGCATTATGATGGGCATTATGTTTGGCCGGGGTGCCACGAAAATATGGTGGGTTCGTTATAACCGCATCAAATGTTTTGTCTGTGCGCCAGGTTGTTATATCTGCTTTTATTAATTCTGGTGTACAATTGTTTTCACGGGCGTTTTTTTCGCATTCAGCCAGCATTTCCGATGATATATCAATGCCTGTAAGTTTTATTTTTGGATTATGGGCCATTGTGCACAGCCCCGCCCCACCGGTGCCCGTGCCAACATCAAGTACCGTGTTTATTTTTTTTGTCGGAACAAATGCGGCCAACCATACCGCATCAGATGTTGGGTTGTATCGACCGCGAAACATACGAACGCGTCCCCCCATAAGGGTAAAAATTTCTTGTTTTTGTGACATACCTATATAATAATTTATCAAAATTAAAAGGCAAGTTTATGTTTGAAAGTACAATGATTGTTCAAAGCGCAATAAGCGCATTTAATAATGCGGCATTGGCGGCGCCTGCGTTTTTTTGGTGGGCGTTGTTGGCGATGCCTTTGTTTGTAATGGTTGCTTTTTATGGGGGGGATTTTATTCGGCGTATTGGATGGAATAACGATAATATTGCATCACGTGCGTCGTTGGTAACCATAATATTAACATTGATGTGGGTGGTGTTGTTTGGTGGAAATTATGGCGTGTTGCGCGATAATATAACCGTATTGCCGTTTATGGTTGCCGCAATTGTTTTTGTGGCGTCTGTATTTATAGGCTCATATTTGCGTAATTTTAAATTGCCGGCATTTCGTGGCGCATCCCGTGGACGCAAGTTGGGAATAGTTGCGGCCTGGATAGCAATATTGGGAATAATTGGATTGTCTGATATCCATAATTGGTGGGGCCCGATATTGCAAGTTGGGGCGTTTCTGGGCGGATTGGCCGTTGGGCGTTTGGCGCGGCGTGAAATGCGGCCAATTGCGGGTACAGTGTTGATTGTAATGGCGGTAATAGTTGCAATATTAATGCAGCCTGAATTTTTCCGTTTTGGGCAATTGGGTGCGTTAACACCTGTTCATTTGTTGTTCTTGATATTGATGTCGGGGGCCGTGGCCGCAACGGTTGCGCTGCGAAATGTTCGGCCACGTGGTTTGATTCGTCACAGTGCGTATGTAAAACTTAAATGGTTGGGGCGTTTTTTATCTGTGTTGTGTATGGCGTTGTTTGTGCTGACGGAATCTGTGCCGATTTTCTTGGGAATGACGGTAATGTTCTTTTTAATGTTCGCAATGTCTGTGGTGCACGCGGATAAATTGCCGGATAATATCGATGTGCGTATGTTTGCAATAATATTAATGTTGTTTGGAACGATAACGACTTTGCCGGTGATAAGTGCGCTGGGGCTTGTGTACTGGGTAATGTTACCACGGGTTAATGCGTGGGGCCAGATGCGGTTCTTGTTATAATTCGTTAGATTTATTGAATACAAATTTTTTTGCATATAATGTATTATTTCAGGCGAAATGTAAGAAAAATATAGGCCTGAGAATATGATACATCCAACCGCAATTGTTCATCCTGGTGCCGTTCTGGGCGCCGATTGCAAAATAGGACCGTTTTGTATCGTTGGCCCAAATGTTGTTTTGGGTGATCGTGTGGAATTGGTTTCTAATGTCGTTATTGATGGAAAAACATCAATTGGCGATGATTCTATTGTTTATTCTTTTGCTGTTCTTGGCGTAATGAGCCAGGATTTAAAATGGCAAGATGAAGCCGCAATGACTGGTCTGCGCATTGGTAAACGCTGTAAAATTCGTGAATATGTAACAATTCATTCCGGAACCCCTGCATCAGATGGAACCGTTATTGGGGACGACTGTCAGATTATGGTGAATGCACACGTTGGGCACGATTGTAAAATTGGTAACAGTGTGGTTATGTCGAACCTTGTTCAGGTTGCCGGCCACGTAGAGGTTGAAGATTTCGCGATTCTGTCCGGTGGTGTTATGGTATTACAGTTCGCGCGCATTGGGCGTAATGCATTTATTGGTGGAATGTCGGGTGTCGGTAATGATGTGTTGCCATATGCCATTTATGATGGTGCACGTGCGGTTTATCGCACAATTAATCGTGTCGGATTGATGCGGCACGGTTTTACAAATGAAGATATGCACGCAATTCATTCGGTTTATTCTGCGGTATTTCGTGAAACAGACGGAACCGTTGCAGAACGCTTGGCACGTGTTCGTAAAGAAGTTAAAAATAATAAGTATGCAATGGATGCAATTGATTTCATAGAAAATCGTTCAAAACGCGGAATTGGTACATCTAAAAATGCAGAATAAAAAATTCAAGGTATTTATTATCGCCGGCGAGGTTTCTGGTGACGTGCTTGGGGCGCGCATAATGCGCGAAATGTCTGATGCAGAGTTCGTTGGTGTCGGCGGTGAAAATATGATGGGCGCAGGATTGCAATCTTTGTTTCCAATGGCGGATTTGTCCGTTATGGGGGTTATAGAGGTCGTCGCGCACGCCAAAACATTAACAAAACGTATTAAACAAACTGTGGCTGCGATAATTGAAACGCGGCCAGATATTGTTTTGACCATCGATTCGCCTGGTTTTGCACACAGTGTGATTAATGGATTGCGTAAATCTGTGGATGGGCGACAATTAATTGCAGATGGTTTAAAATTTCATCACGTTGTTGCGCCCCAGGTGTGGGCCTGGCGCGCGGGACGTGCAAAAAAATATGCGCGTACATTTGATAAACTGTATGCATTTTTTGATTTCGAGGTGCCGTATTTTACAAAATACGGCTTGGATACAATCGCGGTGGGACATCCAATTGCCGATGCGGTAATGAAACACGGTGGTGGGCGTAAATCGTCGGACACAGAAAAAATTATAACACTGGTCCCCGGCAGTCGTATGTCAGAGGTTAAACGACTGTTGCCAATTTTTCGTGAAGTGGCGCATCAATTGGTTGCAAATGGATATTCTGGGTACAGATTTATTATACCAACGGTTGAAACAACCGCGCAATATGTGCGCGAAAGTATAAAAAAATGGGATGTGCAACCCGAATTGGTTTCGGCCGATAAACGGTATGATTTATATGCAAAAACCTATATCGCAATTGTGGCCAGTGGGACCGTTTCTGCGGAATTGGCGATGTTGCATATCCCGACAATTGTAATATATAAAATGAATCCTGTAACAACGTGGTTGGTACGTCAGGTTATACGTGTAAATTGGGTGTCTTTGGTTAATATTTTGTTAAATCGTGGGGTTTATCCTGAATTTTTGGGGCCCGATGCAAATACAGAAAATGTTTTGGATGCTGTTCAGCAATTAACCATACCATCGGTTCGACAGAAAATGATTGATATGTTAAAGTCGGCCGATAAATTGTGGCGACGTCCCGATGGTGCGCCCGCCACATTAATTGCAGATTCTGTACGCCGGGCCGTAAAAAAGAAAAAATAATTTTATTTTATTAAAATCGCCACATTTGTGGCGATTTATGTTTGATGTGTTTTTGTCCGTTGTCGGGGACGATTATTTAATTCCGTCCGGCAAATTATCCAATTCGGTACCTTGGGAATTGGTGCACATATTGGTTTCTGGATCAACATAGATGTTAAATATTGTGCCGCCACCTCGGCCGGGACAAACCTGGTTGTTTATTGTTGTCGGTATGGTACACCATTTTGTTGAATCTATTTCTGTTGATGTTTGGGCCTGGACAGTATTGGCGGGATTGCTTGTGCACAGGGCATCGTTTGCAACGATTGTCGTTGGTAATGCCGCAACACATTTCGGACTGGTGCCCCATTTGCTGCGTCGGCCGCCGTTTTCCCAGCACAGACACGCACCCCACGACTGGGTGTCTGTACCCAGTTCATAGTCACGTGGACACATATTTTCGTTTTGTCCGATACCATACAAATTAACAAGATTTGGTGACAGTGCGGCTTGGCCACCTTGTTGGCCGCCACCGTATTCAATGGAACCGGTAAAGTTTGATGTGCATAACGATTCTTCTTTGTATAATCCACTGCGTATAAATTGCAGTTCTACAAATCTTCCCTGGATATTCATACACTGGGTTGATAATGTGTCAACAATCTGGTTGTAAACCTCGGTTGCGACGCCGGTTGGACGCGGTTCGTGATGCGCCAACAGATATTTGTCACCAAATGTCGGCAGTGTGGTTGGTTCTGTATCTAGCGTACCGTATTTTCTGTGTTTGCCGGGTTCGCCGTTTTCTTTATACTCCCCATTTGGGTTAAAGTAAAATACGCTTTCGGCGTTGTATGTGGTGCGGCTGGCGTTTATTACGTCAAAGCCACCGAATGCGGCCTCCATCATTTCTTCGGAACTGCACGATGCGATTTCCTTTAACTGTTTGGCGCATTTTGATACGGGTTTTGACTTGTCCGGTATTGGTTTGCCGTTTGCATCAACGTCGTTGTATTCGTACAGGGTGAACCATTCAAGTGCCTCGCCAGTTTTGAACAGGCCGCTGTATGGATAATAGAAGTTTTCATAATTTGTACCACCAAAACTGTCAAAACATTGCTTTACAACCGCACGGCACGCCGTTAATGTGTCTGTTTCTTGGCGATTGTTTACATAGTCTGTTATTATGTTTTGGCCGCCCGTTTCGTCATAGAACATCATATTGCACGAATTGATATAATCACGACACATTTCACTGGATAACGTAACCTGGTCCGGTTGCAAGACAACGGTGTCGTCACCGGTTAATTCCGCCATTGCCGCAGTCAACGCCGTTTCGCCATTCATATAACAGGCCGAAACAAAATCAAAACATCCTTGTTTGATTTCGGCGACTTTGGATTGTTGGGCATAATATATGTCAAGCATTGCCTTGTCCAGATATTCAGCCCATACATCATCGGCGATTTCGACGCATTTATCCAGTGCGGGTTCAGCAAACTTTTTGACGCGTTTTTCAAAATTGTCCACAAATGTGCGATTTGATGAAATCTTGGATAATTTTTGGTCGGCCGCGTCAACACCGGTGGCAAATTTCAACAAATTGCCTAATTCATAGAAATTTTCAACGCCTGCAATCGGTGCGCCCGTTGAAACATCAATAAACTCGCCATTGTCCAGACATTTATGATATCCGGCACCACAAACTTCTTCGCTAAGTATCGCATTTTCGACGTTGGTCAAACAGGTGGCCATATCACTGGAATTATGATTCTGGCGATTTTCAACGCGTGCCAAATCCAACATCGCACTGCTTTCGCGGATGGCGGATTTTATGTCTTTTTGTCGGTTTTCAATTGCGGTTTCAACCGCGTTACAGTCCTGTTCAATTGCCATTAAATATGCCGTTATTGCACGTTGTAACTGGGCATCTGTACAGTCTGCACGTACGGCATCACGACATTGTGGATATACGGCATTGTAAAGATTTTGACCGTTATAGGTTGCAATTATTTGTCCGGCGTCGGCCGTGCCAAATGCGTTTACCGTATCAAATGATAACGTTATACTGTTTAAATCGGAATATTTACCGCCAACCGTTGCATCTTCGCCGCGAATAGAATTCATTATCGCCTGGAGTAATTGTTTTGATGCAGATGTGTCCGATGTAAGGGCATTTTCACCTTCGCTGGCGGTTTTCATTGCGGTTGCCTGTTCGGCCGTCATCCCAACAACGTCCAGGTTTTCGGTAAATACAGTTAACTGATCACTGGCATCCTGCATAACATCGCGAACTTCGTCCAGGTCAAATACACGATTACTGCACGAACAGCGACGATAATCATCGTTCTTTAATTCGCAAAACTGGTCCATACAGGTAAAATATGCGCTTTTGCATTGTTCGTATTCCGCCCCGGTAATGGTTCCAGACATAATCTCGGACACACTGTCAATGGCCGCGCGGGATACAACAGGGGTTGCGGTTCGGGCGGTTGTGTTTTTTGTTGTTGCGCGCGGTATCGTTGTTGCCCGTGGTGACGTTGTTGTCGAAACATCGCGTGTTGTTGCCGGACGCGCCGTTGCAGATCGTGTAACGTCGTTAATCGCAGTACGGGATGTTGGCAGAACCGTTGATGTACGTGATGTCCTAGATTTAGAATTGCGGGGTGTTGCGGTGGTGCGAGATGTTGTTGCGCGTGATACAGGTGTTGATGTGTCTGTATTATTTCGATTCGTTGCATTTTCATCACGAACAGCCGCATCGGCAACACCAATGCATATGGCGAACATACCAATAAAATGCAGAAGTTTCTTCATTTCTTTTAAATGTTAGCAAAATTGCAATTTTCAGGGCAAGTATTTTTATACGTCCAGATTAATAATATGTTTTGTTTCCCACAGATTTTATGTATTGAATGTGATAACCTTGCTGGAATAATGCGGAGGAATGGAAATGAACAAGGCAAGATTAGAGGCCTTTAGTGACGGGTTGTTTGCGGTTGTTATAACTATAATGGTCTTGGAACTTGAGCCACCAATGGACATTTCGTTTTCGTCTTTGGTGCCACTGGTACCGGTGTTTTTAAGTTATGTGCTTAGTTTTATATACGGTTCTGTTTTTTGGATTAATCATCATCATTTATTGGCGGCAACACGCCGGGTCAGCAGTGGGGTTTTATGGGCAAATTTGAATTTTCTGTTTTGGCTGTCGCTGATTCCGTTTTTTACCGCGTGGGTTGATGAAAATCACGTTGCATCTGTGCCGGTGGCGGCATATGGAATTGCGCTGTTTATGGTGGTTCTTTCGTACAGAATATTGGAATTGGTATTGTTCAAAGTTCACGATGCAGATGCGTTGTTGGTACGAATTTTGCGCCCGGGACGGCGTGAAAAGTTTTCTATGGTTGCGTTTGCATTGGCGGTGCCGGTGGCGTTTTTGCATCCGTTTGTATCAATGGGGATATATATTTTTGTTTTAATAATTTGGTTTATGCCGGCACGTGCGTTGGAACGTGCTTTGGCGCGCCACGATATTTGTGAGTTGAAATAAAATTGATTTTCTTGTTGCAAAATGTGGAAAGTTAATATAATATAGTCCAGTCACGCGCGGATATGGCGGAATTGGTAGACGCGCTAGTTTCAGGTACTAGTGGCAGCAATGCCTTGGAGGTTCGAGTCCTCTTATCCGCACCAGTGTTTTGGGGTTGTAGCTCAGTTGATAGAGCGCTACGTTCGCATCGTAGAGGTCGTGGGTTTGAGTCCCATCAGCTCCACCAAAATATGTAATGGCAACGGTTTTTTGTTGCCATATTTTTTTGCTGTGCTTTGGGCGAAATTTAAATAATTGGTGTATTTTATACATCAGGTTGGTCCACATAGGTATGCTATTTTTTGTGCCGAACCTGATTGTTGTTATAAATTTAAAACCGTAAAAATGATAAAAATATGGCCCTTTGTACCAGAAAAATGTTGACAAGCGCGGTCCAGGCGCGATAGTATATTGGGCAGATTTGTTTAAAGTCCTGGGGATATGGCGGAATGGTAGACGCTGAGGACTTAAAATCCTTTGGTCATTGCGACCGTGTGGGTTCGAGTCCCACTATCCCCACCAAAGAAATTTCTGATGTTGCGTATTTGGATGTGTAGCTCAGTTGGTTAGAGCGCTTCGTTCACATCGAAGAGGTCGTTGGTTCGAGTCCAATCACATCCACCATCAAATAAAAACATCCGCCAATTGGCGGATGTTTTTATTTTATCGCAATCCCTTGGCACGACAACAGGCCGATGCCGCGCTGCGCCAATCGGAATACTTTTTGCTGGGGCTGCGTAAATCCTGCCACGGTTGCCATCCATTACAACTTTGTTTTGTGCCCGTGCCCGTACACTTTGCATAACGACGCAGTGTGCACGTTTGATTTGATACCTTGCCCGTGTCGGTTGTGCACTTGACAACAACCGTTTGATTCTTGGCATCGTTTTTGCCCAACTCTTTGGACGATAACAGTTGATATGCGTTGGCGTTGCCAATTGATATTATGCATAAACATAATGTCAAAAATATTTTTTTCATCATACTGATTATCCCCCTTGTTACCTATATTATAATCAGTGAAATGTAAAAAACAATGGGTAATTATTCGACGTTTCCCAGGGCGGTTGTCCACGGTTCGTCGTTCATAACAAGATAGTATAATTCCGGATTTTCCGAGCCCGGATTTCTTATAATTGGGCGCACTATATAAATGTCAACGTTACAGAGATGTTCACCGGTTTCCGTTTGCAACGTGTCCAGATTAAAATGAAATTTGTTCGCAAAATCCATTGCCTGCAAAAACGCTGCATCGTCATCGGCGGCCGTATATGCATCGCCAAGCCACATTAACCACATTCCGTGGTTAATAACATTTTCTTGGCCCTGAAGATCATCGGCCGACAGCAATGTTAATGGTTTGAATTCCAGATTGCTGGTAAAATCACCGGTACTGGTTTCGGTCCAATCATACATACCGCCAACAAATTTTAATGCGCCATATATAAATCCGCCCGCCCTTTCCAGGCGTGCCAACGCCCCAACGTTTGCCAACGTCGATTGAAACAGCCAGTCGCGTATACGGCCGGATTGGGTGCTGCTGTGGGCGATGCGTGCGGCATTGCGTAACCGGGTACCGCCGGTGTTTGCGGCACGAACCGCCCGCCAGGCGCGCGCAATTATATTGCCGCGTTGGGCCGGGCGTAATGAACGCAATGCGCGTCGATACTGGTTCAAAGATGAAAATGTTTCGGTTGCACGTCTGTATTGGCGGACGTTGTCGTCGGTGTTTTCAAGATTTCGTATCGCGGTGGCATAATTTTCAACCCGGGCCGCTTGGCGGGCATAGCCGGCCGCATCTGTGGCGCGATCGATTGTTCTTAATTCTTCTGCGGCGTGTGCATACTCTTGGGTTAAACGAATATAGTCGCGTACGGAATCCGTTTGACGTAATGTGCGCAATGTTGTCCCCAGATTTTTTAGTGTTCGTGATGCACGGGCGGCCTTGGTTGCACCAAGAATAACCGTGCCGCCGCCCATCGTTGCAACGGTGATTGCGGCATCCAAACCAATTTCCAAATATGAAATCCACTGTAAATTAACATCGCCCGCAACATAGTAATCGTTTGTATCGTCATCCAAATTTACCGTTTCGCGCATTGCGCGATTTATCATAGTATTATCGTTGGTCAGTGCGGATTTTCCCGTGCACATATTGCCGCGTGGAAACAGTGTATCAATGTTATCATTTATATATTGCAGTGATATTGTATTGTTTTTATCCGGGCCAACAAAGTTATCCAATGTGCCGGATTCAACCACCATAATTGCGTACCAGGCGGGATCTGTGTTTGTCCAAATTGCGTCGTCATTTGGGGCGCCAACGCGTGGGTTCGCACCACCCGACGGCAGACCACGTTTTGCGCCCAATGTTATACGCTGGGCCAGGATTTTGGGTTGCGTTTCATAATTTACCGTTATTGTACGCCCGCCTGGAAAAGTATATGTTATCGGCAAAAATTTTATTGTTTCATCCATTTTTGCGTTTGATATTTCCGGACACGCCATAACTGCGCGCAGCGTGGCGGCATCTTGGAATGCGGCGTATATTATTTTTTGAATTTCTGATTCTGGGGCCGTTTCCGGGATGTTGACCATCGCATCGGATAATGCGGTGTTAAAAATATTTGTGGCGCATTGCGTGTCGTTTGGGGTGCGGGCCAATAATTGCGATGTGGGAATAAAATTTTTTTGTGTGGATATGTCGTGGGCAGAATTTGAGGTAATACCATTGCTTGTTGCCGTATCAAAAGTGACGTCTGCGCAAAGCGCCACACGTGTGGCGCACAGCATAAACAGTAAAGATACGGCAAATTTGTGCATTTATGTTTGTTATTGTGTCCCCAACATATAACCACAATTTGTAATTATATTTTGACGCTGGTTTTGAAGACGGCGAATCAGGGCATCGTATGGATTTTCGTCGGGACTTTCGGGGGTGGTGTATGGTTTTACCGGTTGTTTGTTCGTTTCCAGAACACAGGTATTACCAGAACGTCTATATCCAGATATACAATCCCAATTCCAACAATAATTTTGAACATCCGGGGTGTATTTTATATATGCGTCCAGACCCGCGGCCGGTGCATTTTGTGTGTCGCACATACGAACGATGCATTCTGGTTGCCAAAAATCATCACGCCATAAACCGTCCCACCAACCGGCCGCCGTTTCAGACCAAGTTGTTTTATCCGACATATCACCCTGGAGGCATTGCCGAACGCCGGGCGGTAATGCAGTATTTGTGCCATCTGATTGTTCTTGGCCACAGAACATATAGTCACCAATTTTTGCCTGGCGTTCACCCTGGTTAAATGCGGTATTACAACACGTGAATTGCTTGGTTACCGGGTCGTATAAACAATCGGTTTCTGAAAATAATTGAGAGCCCGATATTATGCCGCCAACAATGGCGCCACCGGCGATTGCGATACCATAACCAATCTGGCCCAGGCCGGGGATAGCGTTTATAACGGCGGCGCCACCGGCCGCGGCGGTTGCACCACTGATGGTTCCCTGGAGTACGTCGCCCCAACCGTGCTCGTCCGTGCCGGATGCAGAATCTATGACGCCGGCCGTACCACTTACCAATCCGACGGCACCAAGGGCGCCACTGGCAACAGAACGGGCGTTTATACGCGATCTGTTTGTAGAACTATTATTCGAATTTGAATTGGAATTTGAACTGGAATTTGAACTGGAATTTGAA